>NZ_JAKUZW010000014.1:0-95699 GCF_030128605.1 Klebsiella sp. K5-45
TGCTTTCGTTGCCCAGGCGGCCGATCGCCGAGGCGCCGTTATAGGAGCCGTCGACGCCGACATATTTCTGGTCGCCGGTCTGGAAGTGGGCGCCATAGCGGGCGTAGCCGCTGAACTTGAGGCCGAACGGAATGGCCATATCCGGCGAGGCGGCGGTGGTCTGCGGGTTGGTGATCACGTCGACCTTTTTGTCGGCCGCGGCGTCGATTTTCGCCTGGCGTTCGGCCAGCGCTTTATCAACGGCTTTGGCGACGATGGCGTCGATCTGTTCCTGAGTAAATTCTTGCGCCATTACGGAAATTGGGCACAGCGCGGCGACAACCGCCATGGCTAAAGGCAGTTTTTTCACAGTATTCATGGTTATCTCGCTTTAATAATTAATATATTTCAGATAATAACCATCCCATTCTGGCTAAAATATATAGCCAAAATAAGCTGATTTGTTTTTTAGGGTATAACGACGCCGGAGAATAATATTCTCGCAGGCGTTATTCCATATTAATTAACGCTGGTACAGATGGATTAATTCTTCTGAGAACTCGCGGGCCAGCAGCGAATTCATCAGATGATCCTGGGCATGTACCATAATCAGCGTCATAGGCTGACGCGCTTCACCGGCATCCTGCTCGATGAGCTGGGTCTGCATCTGATGCGCCCGACGGGCGTAACCGTCGGCTTCATTTAACAGTAAACGCGCTTCGTCGATATTTCCGGTTCGGGCCGCATGTAGCGCTTCAAAACATAATGAGCGTGACTGTCCCGCATTAACGATAATTTCCATTACCGCATCTTCTAATTCAATCATGTGTATTCCTGAGGTCTTTATTATTTAATAATGCAGTGAAAGTCCTTTTTCTGCATTATTACGCTGCCATCATATTATCTCTCCGGGGCGGAGAGGAATTAGCTAACGGTTTCTGCCACCGGAACGCTATTTTTGGTTTTCTCAACTTCGGTTTTCATTAAGGAACGTTCATAGGCGCGCAGGAACGGCAGGTAAATGACCGCCGACATCACCATGCAGATAAGGCACATCACTACCGGGCTCAGCGTCCAGTTGGCCGCCCACGAGGCGCCAATCGGTGCCGGCGTGGTCCACGGAGTGAGGGACACCACCTGGCTCAGCCAGCCAAGACGCGTCGCTCCGTAAGCCAGCACCGCGTTGACCATCGGTACGCAGACGAAGGGGATAAACATCATCGGGTTCATGATGATAGGCGCCCCGAACAGGATCGGCTCGTTGATATTAAAGAAGCTCGGCACGATACCCATCTTGCCGATGGTGCGCAGATGCGTGGCCCGACTACGCAGCAGCAGGAAGGCCAGCGGTAGGGTCGAACCGACGCCGCCAATCAGCAGATAGTGATCCCAGAAGCCCTGCAGATAGACGTGCGGCAACACCGTGCCGGCCGCCAGCGCCGCCTGGTTTGCCGAGAGGTTAGCCATCCAGAACGGGTTCATAATGCCGGTGACAATCAGCGAGCCGTGGATCCCAGCGAACCAGAAAATCTGGCACATCAGGACGGAGAGCAAAATCGCCGGCAGCGAGTCGGAGGCGGAAACCAGCGGCTCCAGCAGATGCATGATCGCCTGCGGCAGGATCATCCCGGTCTGCGCTTCGATAAACAGGTTCAGCGGATGCAAAGTACCAATCACCACCAGCACCGGGATAAGGATTTCAAACGAACGAGCGACGCCGGTCGGTACCTCTTTCGGCAGTCGAATGGTGATGTTGTTTTGCTTCAGCCACGCGTAGACGCGGGTGGAGTAGATGGCGGTGATGAGGGCGGTAAAAATGCCCTGTCCGGACAGATACTGAGTGGAAATTTTTCCATCGGCATAGGGCGCGGCGACCAGCAGGAAGGCCATAAACGCCAGCAGACCGGACATCACCGGATCCAGCTGAAACTGACGACCGAGGCTGGCGCCAATGCCGACCGAGATAAAGAAGGTCATTACGCCCATGCTGAGGTTAAACGGCAGCATCAGCTGTTCGCGGTAGTGCTGGGAGAAATCGAGCCAGCCGCGGGCAAAGCCGTTGGTGGTCTCGGGTGAAAACGGCGGAAAGATAAATACCAGCATGAAAGAGCCGATGATCATAAACGGCAATGCGGCAGTGAAGCCATCGCGGATAGCGATAACATATTTCTGCTGCCCAAGGCGTCCTGCCAGCGGAGTAATAGATTGCTCGATCACGGCAATCATGGACTGATACAGAGAACTCATTTCAACACCTCTCAGTGCGCCGCTGGGATCAGCGACAGAGCATAATTCAGGACGTTGTCTCCCCGCTGCATACCGTAGTCCATCGTATCGATGGGCTGAACGGGAATGTTCAGGGAAGCCGCTTTGTCAGACAGGGTTTTCAACATGTATTTCACCTGGGGGCCTAGCAACACCACCTGATACTGCGGAAACTGGATGTCAAATTCGGAAACGCCATAGGCGTCAATCTGCACCGGCAGATCACGTTCATTCGCCGCCTCCACCATCTTTCTGACCAGCAGACTGGTGGACATTCCGGCAGAGCAGCACAGCATAATCTTGTACATCGACGACCATCCTCAAAATGTAAAAAGTTATTGCGTGGATGATTTGATATCAGGCGGAAACCGGTTTCCATTTATAAAAAGCAGAACTGTGATAGTGGTCAAGATCTCCTGCTTATGGGGCGGATTTATTGGATTTGGCTCACATTATTCTGTCGATTTGGCGATGTTTTGCGCTGAAATGGAAAATCGGTTTCCAAACAAATGGCGAAATGGATATACTGCACTGGTCATAATTGAAGCGATTCAGGTTTACAGGATTTTGGCGGGACGCGGCGCCCGCGCAGGGGAAAATGATGTCGACAATCAATGATGTTTCACGACTTGCCGGGGTTTCTAAAGCCACGGTGTCGCGAGTGTTGAGCGGCTCACGTGGCGTGAAGGAAGCCAGTCGTCAGGCGGTGCTGCAGGCGGCGGAAGCGCTCAATTACCGGCCAAACATGATAGCCCAGTCGTTGCTTAGCCAGTCCACCGGCTGCATCGGCGTCATCTGCGCCCAGGACAATATCAACCAAACCACCAGCTATCTCTACGCCTTGGAAAAACAGCTCAGCCAGCACCAGAAGCACCTGCTGCTGCGCTTCGCCAACACCAGCAGCGGCGTGATGAACTCGCTGGAGGAGTTAACCTGCGGGCTGTGCGATAACGTGCTGATCATCGGCGCGCGTTTTCCTCTGAATATTAACCGCCCGGACGTGGTGTTGGTGGACTGCCTCGACAGCGAGGGCGAAAACAGCATTCAGTTCGATCACGCCTTCGCCGCCGAAACCGCCTGCCACTATCTGATAAGCCAGGGCAGAAGGCAGATTGCGCTGATCCATCCGCAGAGCAGCGGCTTTGCCGATCAGGTGCTGCTGGGCTACAAGCACGCGCTGGAAAAAAACTTTTTGCCGTTTAATCGCAATCTGGTGTTTCTGGATAACACCTCGCCGTCGGTGGCGGTGCAGGAGCTGGTCAATAACGCCACGACGCTGAACTTTAACGCGCTGCTGGTGAGCGATGAGCTGCAGGCGCAGCGCGTGGTGCCGCAGCTGCAGGCGTTTAACCGCGCCGTTCCGCAAAATGTGATGGTGTTTAGCCTCGCCGGATCGTTACAGCTGCCCGGAATCCCGACTATCCCGGCGATTGAATATTCCATGGACGCGATGGCGTCGCGGATCGTCAACTGGCTGACCGAGAAAACGGACAACCCGGGCGGCAGCCCGCTGCGCGGCGATTTAATTATTCCAAAGCACTGATCGTCGCTCTTGCCCTGACCCGCCGCCGTTGGCTGCGGGTTTTTTATTGGCTGTTTTTTGTCGTATCCCTCACATTATAAATAAAACTCATATCTGTCGCCGGGTTTTCGAACCGGACAGCCTGCGTGACCTGCCTTAAGTTGAGTACGAAAGTTCCACTCAAAAAAACACTAACCAGAACATTCGTACCGCCTGCTTGAGGAAGTCACCCTATGAATCACATGAACGTTGTCGATGTGAAAGCGTGGATAGATGCCCGCCCGGTCTCGCGCTTTCAATGGAACGTGCTGCTGCTCTGTTTCATCATCATTATGCTGGATGGGTATGACGCTGCGGTGATGGGCTTTGTCGCCCCGGCGCTCATCGAGGACTGGGGCATCAGCCGGGCTGAAATGGGGCCGATTCTCGGGGCGGCTATGTTCGGCGTCGCCATTGGCGCGCTGGTGGCGGGCCCGCTTTCTGACCGCTACGGCCGAAAACGCATTTTACTCTGGTCGGTGGCGCTGTTTGCGCTGTTCAGCCTGGCCGGCGCCGTGGCGCAAAGCCCGTCGCAGCTGGCGCTGCTGCGCTTTCTCACCGGTCTCGGACTTGGCGCCGTGATGCCCAATTGCGTCACGCTGGTGGCGGAATATATGCCGGAGCGGCGTAAAGGGGTGATGATCACCCTGATGTACAGCGGATTCAACGTGGGTTCCGGTCTCGGCGGCTTTATCGCTGCCGGGTTGTTATCGCATTACAGCTGGCACTCGGCGCTGATTTTTGGCGGCGTGCTGCCGCTCGTGGTGCTTCCCTTTATGATCGTGATGTTGCCGGAGTCGGCGATGAGCATGGTGGCGCGCCGACTACCGGGCGAGCAGATCGCCAGGGCGCTTAACCGGCTTGGAGGCCAGTTTACGGCTGACACCATCTTCCAGCTGAATGCGCCGCCCATCACGCGGAGCAGTAAAGTGGCGCAGCTGTTTCGGCATGGCTATGCCCGCGGCACGATAGCGCTGTGGCTGACCTATTTTATGGGGCTGTTCGTGATATATCTGCTGAACGGCTGGCTGCCAACCATTCTCCGCTCCGGCGGGCTGTCGCTGCAGCAGGCGGCGATGATGACCGGCTTGTTCCAGCTCGGCGGCCCGCTGGGCGGCATCCTTGTCGGTATGCTGATGGATCGTGCTTCGGCGAAAGCGGTGATTGCGGCAACCTATTTCCTTGGCTGCCTGTGCCTGTTGTCCCAGGGGTTGATGGATTTCGGATCGGCGGCGCTGTCGGTGCTGATTTTTATCAGCGGGATGTGCATTAACGGCGCGCAGAACGGTCTGCAGGCCTATTCGCCAGCCTATTATCAAACCGAGATCCGTGCTACCGGCGTCAGCTGGATGCATGGTATCGGCCGTACCGGGGCTATTCTCAGCTCCACGCTGGGCGGGATGCTGATGCTGGCCGTGCCGGGACACTCGTCGATCTTTTTGGTGCTTGCGCTGCCGGCCTGCCTGGCGGGGACCTGTATTTTGTTGCACCGTATGAATCACGCTAAGCCTCGACTCACAGAGGCAGAACTGGACGCTTTGTCATCCCCCCTGGAACACCGATAAGTGGAGTTATCTGATGGCTAACATTCTCGGCGGTATCGCCGTCTCTCATACCCCGACTATCGGCTTCGCGGTCGATCATCATAAACAGCAGGACCCGGCATGGTCGCCGATCTTCCAGAGCTTCGAACCGCTGCAGCGCTGGCTGGAGGAAAAAAAGCCGGATGCGCTGGTGTACATCTTTAATGACCATGTTACCGCCTTTTTCTTCGATCACTATTCGACATTTACGCTGGGAATCGATAGTCAATATGACGTTGCCGATGAAGGCGGCGGACCACGCTGTCTGCCGCCGGTCCAGGGCAATGCGGCGCTCTCAAGGCACATTGGCGCCAGCCTGATGGCCGATGAGTTTGATATGTCGTTCTTTATGGATAAAAAGCTCGACCACGGCCTTTTCTCGCCGCTTTCGGCGCTGTTGCCCTGGGATGAAGCGCAGGGGTGGCCGACGGCGGTGATCCCGTTACAGATCGGCGTGCTGCAATTTCCGGTACCGAGCGCGCGCCGTTGTTACCGACTCGGCCAGGCGCTGCGCCGGGCAATTGAAAGCTTCCCGGAAGATATCAATGTGGCGATTGTCGCGACCGGCGGGCTCTCGCATCAGGTTCATGGCGAGCGCTGCGGATTTAATAATCCCGACTGGGATGCCCAGTTTGTTGACATGCTGGTTAATGACCCGGAAAAGCTTACCGAAATGACCCTTGGCGAATATGCCGAGCTGGGGGGAATGGAAGGGTCTGAGGTGATCATGTGGCTGGTGATGCGCGGCGCGCTATCAGCCAATGTCACCGAAACCTGGCGCGACTATTACCTGCCGTCGATGACCGGTATCGCTACGCTGATCCTTGAGAACAATGCGCGCCTGCCCCCCGTCGATACCCTGACGCGCCATCGCCAGCATATGGCGCAGCAGCTGGCCGGGGTGGAGAAACTGCCGGGAACCTATCCTTTTACCCACGAGCGCAGCCTGAATGGCTTGCGGCTTAACCGTTTCCTGCATCGGCTGATTGAGCCTGCCTGGCGCGAACGTTTTCTGCAGTCGCCTCAGTCGCTTTATGCCGAAGCCGGACTGAGTGAGGAGGAACAGCAGTTGCTCAACGCACGCGACTGGCGGGGATTGATTCAGTATGGCGCCAGTTTCTTCCTGCTGGAGAAAATGGGCGCGGTGGTCGGCGTATCCAACCTGCATATTTACGCCGCGATGCGCGGGCAGACGCTGGAGGCGTTTCAGCAAACGCGCAACCAACAGGTAACCTATTCGGTGGCGGGTAAACGTTAAACAGTCCCGTCCTGAACCTGCTGATAAATAAAACGCAACAGCGCCTGCGTCGCCGGGGAGGGTAGGCTGCCGGCGCGAAACGTCAGCCCGATACGCCGGGTGGTATCGGGCAGGGGGACCGGCAACACGCTGAGCAACCCATTGTCAGTTTCAAAACGCATCTGGCTGGCGGAAACCGCCGCCAGCATGTCGGAGTCCTGCAGCAATCCTCGCACCATCGCCGCATCCCCGGTCTCCACCGTCGGCTGGGGCAGCGGCAGCCCCAGGGTGACAAACGCCTTATCCAGCAAATGGCGCGCCGGCGCGTTGGCGCGCGGCAGCACCCATTGCGCTGTCGCCAGCTGGCTGCGCGGATCCGGATGGCGCAGCAGCGGGTGGTTATTACGCAGTAAAATCAGCATATCCTCTTCGAATAACGCCTCGCTACAGAGGTCCGGGAGATCTTCATCCTGACGCAGGGCGCCGATAATAAAATCGATATTACCTGCGCGCATATCGGCGACCAGCGACTCATACGGACTTTCATTGGTCATGAGGGTAATACCCGGGTGCTGGGCCAGAAAGGCGGCGATGGCGGAGGGCAGTAGCCGGGTGCGACTCAGCGGCAGGGCGCCAATGCGCACGGTGCCCTCCAGCACCCCGCGACGGGCGGCGAGATCGCTCCAGATGTTTTCCAGCTCGTTGAGCGCTCTGCTCACCGGGGGATAGAGCAGTTCTGCGGCAGGCGTGGGACGCACCCCTTCTGGCGTTCGGCGAAACAGCGCCGAATCCGCCCCTTTCTCCAGGACCTTCAGCGCGGCGCTGACCGCCGGCTGGGTGATCCCCAACTGTTGCGCGACGGTTTGGGTATGGTTGACGTGATAGAGCTGAATAAAAATGGCTAACCGGCGGGTATTGAACAGCCAACCGGCGTCCGCCAGCGGGCCGCTGGTGCGGGTATGGTGCTTCTGCAACAGCGCCGGGATGGCCTGCAGGTCGTCAATCGCCCGCCGGGCGCGCGGCAGGATGCACTTGCCATACTCGGTGGGCACCATGCCGCTGTAATGGCGTTCGAACAGCGTGACGTTCAACGCGGCTTCAAGGTCGCGGATAGCCCGGGTTATCGCTGACTGCGTGCGGAATAAGTCATCGGCAGCACGCGAGACGCTTCCGCGCAGCGCGACCTGACAAAAAAAGCGCAGCTGCATGATATTTATGATTTTATCGTGCTTTCTCTTCAGCATTATTCGTCAGGCCTGAAATAGTGAGTGAGTCGACAACATAAATAAAAATCATAGCCTTCGCAAGTTAACGAATTACCTTCCAACGGCGGGACATGACAAGCTGAAAAAAACAACAGAGGAAGCCATCATGTCTCATCCGGTTAGCGAAAAAAGTGCCCTTGTCGTCAGCGCCCACTCGGCCGATTTCGTCTGGCGCGCGGGCGGTGCGATAGCCCTGCATGCCCTGCAGGGCTATCAGGTCCATGTGGTCTGTTTGTCCTTTGGCGAGCGCGGCGAGTCCGCCAAACTGTGGCGTAAAGGCAACATGACCGAGGAGGCGGTGAAGCAAGTCCGTCGCGAAGAGGCGCAGGCCGCCGCCGAGATCCTGGGCGCCAGCGTCGAATTCTTTGATATCGGCGACTATCCGCTGCGCGCCGATAAAGAGACGCTGTTTCGTCTGGCGGATGTGTATCGCCGTATCCAGCCCCACTTTGTTCTGACGCACTCGCTGCAGGATCCCTATAACTACGATCACCCGCTGGCCTCCCACCTGGCTCAGGAGGCTCGGATTATCGCTCAGGCAGAAGGCTATCGCCCTGGCGAGAAAATTGTCGCTGCTCCCCCGGTTTACTGTTTCGAACCGCACCAGCCGGAGCAGTGCAACTGGAAGCCTGATGTGCTGCTGGACATCACCACTGTCTGGGAGAAAAAGTATCAGGCCATTCAGTGTATGCAGGGCCAGGAGCATTTGTGGGAGTACTACACCCGCGTGGCGCTGCAGCGCGGAGTGCAGGCCAAACGCAACATCGGCATCACGGCCGCGCGTGATATCGTTCACGGTGAAGCCTTCCAGAGCATCTTCCCCCGCGTAACGGAGAACCTGGCATGAAGCTGTTAAATAAAAAAGGCCTTGTGATCCGCCATCTGCCGCGCCATGACGAGGCGGTTTTGCGCCGCTGTGAGGCGGCCGGGGTGGCGACGCTCCATGAAGCCTGGGCACGCCAGGGGCTGATGGGGCCGGCAATCCGTCCGATTCAGCAGGGCGTCAGCCGGGCGGGCAACGCGGTCACGGTACTGGTGACGCCAGGCGACAACTGGATGTTTCATGTCGCGGTCGAGCAGTGCCGCGCCGGCGATATTCTGGTGGTGGCCCCGACGTCGCCGTGCGGCGATGGCTTCTTCGGCGATCTGCTGGCGACGTCTCTCCAATCGCGCGGTGTGGTCGGTCTGGTGGGCGATATCGGCATTCGCGATTCGCAAACGTTGCGGGAGATGGGATTCGCTGTCTGGTCCCGTCAGGTTTATGCCCAGGGAACGGTGAAAGAGAGCCTCGGCTCGGTTAACGTCCCGGTGATTTGCGCAGGCCAGCTTGTGCAGCCGGGCGATGTCGTGGTGGCCGACGACGATGGCGTCGTGGTGCTGCCTCACGCCCAGGTGCGTGATGTGCTCGATAAAGCGGAAGCACGCATGAGCAATGAGCTTGCGAAGCGTGAGCGGATGCGCCATGGCGAGCTGGGGCTGGATATTTACGCGATGCGCCAGCGTCTGGCGGAAAAGGGGCTGCGGTATTACGACAGCGCAGATGAGGTGGAGGAGTAAGATGGCGCAACGCGGAATTCCCTGTCTATGGATGCGCGGCGGCACCTCGAAGGCGGCCTGTTTTCTGGCTGACGATCTGCCTGCCGATCCGGTGCAACGTGATGCGGTGCTGCTGGCGGTGATGGGCTCGCCTGATCCCCGGCAAATTGACGGGATCGGCGGCGCCGATCCGCTGACCAGTAAAGTGGCGATTATCCGCCGCTCCGCACGGCCTGACGCCGATGTGGACTATCTGTTTGCCCAGGTGAACGTGACGGGGGCCTCTGTGGACTACGGCCAAAACTGCGGCAATATTCTTGCCGCCGTTGGCCCTTTCGCCATCGAGCGTGGGCTGATTCGCCACGATGCGCCGCTCACTCGCGTGCGTATTTATATGGAGAACACGGGGCAACTGGCGGTGGCAGAGATCCCCTGCGATGCCGACGGGGTCGACTACGTCGGCGAGAGTCGTATCGATGGCGTGCCGGGCAGCGCCAGCCCGATCCTGCTCCATTTTCTTGATGTGGCAGGCTCCAGCTGCGGGGCACTGCTGCCGACCGGCCGGGTCCGTGACCGTTTTGACGGCGTCGAGGTGACCTGCATCGATAACGGAATGCCGGTGATCCTGCTGCGCGCGTGCGACCTCGGTTGCACCGGCTATGAGACACGCGAACAGCTGGATAATGACGACGCGCTTAAACGTCGCCTGGAGTCGATTCGCCTGCAGGCCGGGCCGCTGATGCAGCTTGGCGACGTCAGCCAGCGCACGGTGCCCAAGATGACCCTGATCGCCGAGCCGCGACACGGCGGCGCCATCAGCAGCCGCACCTTTATCCCGCACCGCTGCCACGCGTCGATCGGCGTATTTGGCGCGGTGAGCGTGGCCAGCGCCTGTCTGCTTCCTGGATCCGTCGCGCAGGGCATGGCGCAGGTCGCGCCAGGCGCTACGCCGCTGCTCAGCGTTGAGCATCCGACAGGCGAATTTAGCGTGACGCTTCAGCTTGACGCAGACGGCGCCCTGACAGGCTGCGGCCTGTTACGCACGGCGCGACTGCTGTTTGCTGGCGAAGTTTTTATTCCGGCCCGCGTCTGGCCGCGTGAGGAGTAATGATGACGACAATCGCGTTTATTGGTTTTGGCGAGGCGGGTGGCATTCTGGCGGCAGATCTGGCCCGTGAGCATGCGGTGACCATATGGGATTGCAAGCTCAATGGCCCGGAGCGAGAGGCAATGGTCAGGAAAGCCGGTGATTCGCGCGTTCAGGCGGGGAGTTCGCTGGCGCAGGCGCTGGAGAGCGCCGCGCTGATTTTTTCTACTGTGACCGCCGGCGAGGCGTTAAAGGTCGCGCAGCAGGCCGCCGCGCTGCTGCAGCCGGGGCAATATTTCCTCGATCTCAACTCCGTGGCGCCGGAAACGAAACGGCAGGCAGCTGAACATTTTCTGCCCGGCGCCTACATTGATGTCGCGGTGATGGCGCCGGTGCCGCCGGCCCGATTGCAGACACCGTTATTGATCGGCGGGCCGCAGGCGGAGGCGATCGCGCCGCGTCTGCAGGGGCTGGGGCTGAATGCCCGCTATGGCGCCAGTACGGTGGGCCAGGTGTCGGCGATAAAAATGTGCCGTAGCGTGATGATCAAAGGTCTTGAAGCGCTCACCACAGAATGCCTGTTCGCGGCCCGTGAATATGGCGTCGAGGAGGAGGTGCTTAGCTCCTTGCATCATAGTTTACCGTCTCTGGGCTGGACAGGCGCGTTTCCCGACTATCTGATCAGCCGGGTGGCGGAACATGGCGTTCGGCGCAGCGAAGAGATGGAAGAGGTGGTGAAAACCCTGCGTGATGTGGGGAGCGCCGGGATAATGAGCGAGGCGATCGCGAAAAGCCAGCGCCAGCTTCCGGAGCAGATGGCCGCCCGTAGCCTGAGCTACAGGCAGCTGACGCCGTTTGACTGGAAAACGCTGGTCGCCAGGCTGAAATAACCGCTATTTGGCCGGACAGACGATTTTGTCGATTGCGGCCTGGTAGCTTTTTTGGTTATTGCGCTCTTTCGCCAGCGTCGCTTCGCGGACCGCGTTCTTGTTGCCGTCGGTCGCCAGTACTTTATTGGCAAAATCGTTGTCGCTGAGGTGGCTTGCTGGCGCGCATTTTTCCTTCACCGCTTTGAGCACCTGCTGCTTTTGCTGCTCGAACTGCAGGCTTTGCAGCGGTGATTCGGCCCACGCCGACGTGGCGCTCAGGGCGGTGACCAGGCATACCATCCAACATGCTTTCATCAGGCTTCTCCTTACGTAATCGCTTCCGTCAACTATATGCGCAGGCGGGAAAACACGCAAATAGCGGTTAATTTAACTTATTGAAAAGGCGTTTGTTATCATCGCCTCAGGCGGCTCTCACCCGCCGCCGTGAGTCGATGGCGATCAGCACCACCGACGCCAGGATCAGCAGAGTGCCCAGCCAGTCCGGCAGCGTGAAGGTGATCCCCAGAAGCAGGAGCGACAGCAGGGCGCTGCTCAGCGGTTCGGCGCAGCTGAGGATCCCGGCTTTGGCGCCGCCAATCTTCTGCGCGCCGTTAAGATAAAGGCTGAATGTCAGCGAAGTACCGATCACCACCAGGTAGAAAAAAGCTAACAGCAGGCTGCCGTTCACCACAAAATCGGTGCCCTGGCCGCCGTAAAACGGCAGCAGCATCGCACCGCCGAACAGCATGCTCCAGCCGACGATCGGCAGCGTCCCGTAGCGGGCAATTAGCGTCGAGGGATAGGTGGTATAAAACGCGGCGGCAAACGCCGAGGCGATCCCCCAGAACAGCGCCGCCGGCGAAATCGACAGCGTCGTCGGGTTGCCGTGGGTTACCAGCAGAAAGGTGCCCGCCAGCGAGGTGCAGATAGCCCCCAGCACCAACGGAGTGGGGCGCGCTTTGCGGGCGAGGGCGAACCAGGCGACGATGATCGTCGGGGACAGGAACTGCAGCACCGTGGCCGTGGCGGCATTCGATTTTTCAATGGTCATCAGAAAGGTGAACTGCACGGTTAACGCGCCAAACAGCGAGAAAAACAGCAGGCTGACGGCGTCGCGGCGGTTTTGCAGCACGCGGAAAATGCGGTCGCCGTGAACAAAGCCGAGCATCAGCAGGATCAGCCCGGCGAACAGCAGACGCGTCATGGTCAGAAACGGCGACGACATCTGGCTTTCCTGCATAATAAACTGCGCGCATACCCCGGAACTGCCCCACAGCACGGCGGCAATCAGTACGTTCAGCATCCCTTTTTTGCTGGAGCCCATCTTTTCCTCTGGTGAAATGTGACAAAGGGGAATCATAGCATGCGCCCGCCCGGGCGGCGGGGCAGGAAATGGTAGTTGGCCGCGGCGGGGTAACGATTTTGCAGGCCCGGGAAGGCGAAGTCGCCGCCGGGCATGACCCGACAATCGCGTTCTAGCTTAAATCGACATTTTTACTGCCGAACAGCCAGGTGAGCACAAAGCCGCACAGGTAGGTGACCGCCAGTCCGCCTGCGTAAACCGCCATCCCGGAGTAAATCCCGCTGCCGGAGGTCATCAGCGGCAGCGCCACCAGCCCGGACGGACCGAATACGGTGTTCAGGCCGACCGGCAGCCCCAGCCAGGCGATCAGCCCGACGAAGAAGCCGCCGCAGGCGCCGCCGAGGCAGGCGGTAACAAACGGCTTCATCCGCGGCAAGGTGACGCCGTAGATTAGCGGCTCGCCAATCCCGAGGAAGCCCGGAATAATCGCCCCCTTAATCTGGGTTCGCAGCAGCGAATCGCGCTTCGCCCGCCAGAACAGCGCCAGCGCCGCCCCCACCTGCCCGGCCCCGGCCATCGCCAGGATCGGGAACAGCGAGTTAAAGCCCTGGGCATCCACCAGCGCAAAATAGACCGGGACAAACCCCTGATGGACGCCGAACATCACCGCCAGCAGGAACAGACCGGCCAGCACCGCCGAGCCAAACGGATTGCCGTTAAGATGCAGGAACAACCACGACATGCCGGTAAACAACCAGCCGCCAATCGGCATGATCACCGTAAAGGTCACCGCGCCCATGATCAGCAGCGTCACCGCCGAGGTGAGGATCATATCGAGGTTGGCCGGCATTACCCGCCGCACCTGGCGTTCAATCCACGCGCCAAGGATGGCGGCGATCAGTACGCCGATGATATTGCCGCGCGGATCGATGCCATGGCCGAAGAAGGTGGAGATCCCGGCGTAGACGCCGCTGGTCGCCTCCGGGTTGTAGCCCAGCACGAACAGCGAGGCGATAATCGCGCCGTTTACCCCGGAGCCGCCGAACGCCTTCTGAGCGTTATAGCCAATCAGGATGCTCAGGAAGGTGAACATCCCTTTGCTGAAGACCTTCATATAGCCAATCAGCGCCACCAGGCTGGCGTTCGGATGGGCGTTCTCCAGCACGAAAACCTGTTCCGCCAGGGTGGCGAAGCCCAGCAGCAGCCCGACGGCGATAAAGCCGGGGATTAGCGGCGTAAAGATGGTGGCGAATTTGGCGAGAAACTTCTGCACCGCGCTGGTCTGCTTGCCCTTCAGCGCCTGTTTTTTCTCCGCCGCGACGTCGGCCAGCGACGGCGCGGCGGGGGCCTCCTCCAGCAGGCCGTTCATCATCTCGGCGGCGGTTTGCGCTTTGCCGGGGCCGAGCACTACCTGGAACTGCTCGTCGCTGACGATCACCCCCATCACGCCGTCAATCTGGCGGATGGCGGCGGTGTCGGCCAGCCCTTCATCGCGCAGGGTCAAGCGCAGGCGCGTCATGCAGTTGCCCGCCTGCGCGACGTTTGCGGCGCCGCCCACGTGGCTGAGGATCCGCGCTATCATCTCTTTCGTTATTTTTGCCATTGCCCGTTACCTGTCTGTCGGCGCTCAGGCGTTGCTGAGCGCCTTGCGGATGTAGCCGTTGTTTTTCGCCAGCAGCGACTGCGCCTCTGCGGCGCTTAAGTCTGCGAGCACCATCACGATCGCCGTTTTACAGTGGCGGCCGCAGGCCTCCAGCGCATTCTGGGCGGTGGGGCGATCGCAGTCGGTCGCCTCCATCACGATGGAAACCTGGCGCTCAATCAGCTTGGCGTTGGTCGCTTCGACGTCGACCATCAGGTTGCTGTAGACCTTGCCGACGCGGATCATCGCCCCGGTGGAGATCATGTTCAGCACCAGCTTCTGCGCAGTGCCGGCTTTCAGGCGGGTTGAGCCGGTCACCACCTCCGGGCCGACCACCGGAGTGATGGCGACGTCCGCCAGCTGGGCCATTTCGCCATGCGGGTTACAGCTGACGATGGCGACAAAGGCATTCTGGCGATGGGCATACTCCATGGCGCCAATGACGTACGGCGTGCGTCCGCTGGCCGCCAGCCCCACCAGCACATCGCGGTGGCTGAAGTTCAGGTTCTGCAGATCCATCGCCCCCTGCGCTTTGTTGTCTTCCACGTTTTCCACGGCGCTGAGAATCGCTTTATGTCCGCCGGCGATGATCCCCACCACCTGCTCCGGGCGGGTGCCGAAGGTCGGTGGGCATTCGCTGGCATCGAGGATCCCCAGACGCCCTGAGGTGCCAGCGCCGATATAAATCAAGCGGCCACCGGCCTGCAGCGCCGTCGCGACCTTATCCACCACCTCGGCAATCTGCGGCAGATAGGGCGTAATCGCCTGGGCCACCTGCTGGTCTTCCTGGTTTATCACCGTCAGCATCTCAAGGGTGGAAAGGGTGTCAATGTTGGCGCTGTTGGCGTTGCGTCGCTCGGTCAGCAGTTTGCTCAGGTCGATACTCATAGAAACCTCGTTATTCTCAGTCGTGCGCAGTATAAGGAATTATTTATTCCTTGCATGTGAAGAGTATCACGATTAGTACGCGGAGAATAATACGAGAATGGTAGAGATGGCGGGAAATAGTGCGGTAATAAAGATGGAATATTTTATTACCGCACCTGGCGTTTAGCGCGCGCTTCGCGGCTGGCTGAGGCCCATTAGCAGCGCCAGCAGGTAGCAGATCGCCATCGCGAGGCTCATTTTCAGCATCGTTTCGCCACCGAGGCCCGCCAGCGGCGCGGCGATGCCGCCGAAGACAAACATCAGGGTGCCCATCAGCGCGGACGCGGTCCCGGACTGCGCGGCGTCAACGGCGCTCATCGCCTCCGCGCCGGCGACGGTGCTGATGCCGCTCATCAGCGACACGGTAAAGAACAGGCCGACCAGCGCCAGCACCGGCAGCTGCAGCCAGGCAAACAGCAGCATGATCGCCGCGCAGCTCACCGCCAGCGTCAGGCCGCCGCGCAGCAGGCTTTCGGCGCTGAAGCGGCGCGCCAGACGGGAAAAGATCATCGCCGCGATAATCAGCCCGATACCGTTCAGACCGAACAGCAGGCTGAACTGCATGGCGCTCATGCCGTATTCGCTCTGCATCACGAAGGAAGAGGAGCCGATGTAGGAGAACAGTCCGGCCATCATAAAGGCCTGAATCAGGCAGAAGCGTAGAAAACGACGATTCTTCAGCACCGGCTGGTCGGGCCGCTGGCGGGTCGCATTGGTTGCCGCGGCCGGGCGCGTTTCCCGCAGGATAGTCAGGCTCATCACCAGCAGCGCGCCGCCAATGGCGGCCATCGTCCAGAAGAGAATTCGCCAGTCGAAGGCGGTGATCACGTAGCCGCCCAGCACCGGTGACAGAACCGGCGCAATACCGTTCACCGTCATCAGCAGGGCGAAAAACTGGGTCAGCAGGGTGCCCTGGTATTTATCGCGGGCGATGGAGCGCGACAGCACCGAACCGCCGGCGCCAGCGAAGCCCTGTAAAAAACGCCAGACAATCAGCATGTTGATATCCCTTGTCAGGGCGCACATCGCCGAAGAGAAGATAAACAGCAGCAGGGACAGCGCCAGGGGTTTCAGGCGGCCAATGCGGTCGCTCAGCGGGCCGAAAAACAGCTGACCCAGGCCGAGGCCAATCAGCGCGGCGGTCAGCGACAGCTGGGTCTGGGTGCTGGTGGCCTGCAGTTGCTGAGTTATCTCCGGCAGCGCCGGCAGATAAAAATCAGTGCACAGCGGGCCGATGCCCGACAGCAGGCCGAGGATCAGCGCCCAGGAGAGGGAAACACGTGGCATAACGATTCCTTACAGAAGCCGGGCGCGGCCGCCCGGCGGGTGAAATTAACTGGCGCCGCCGCCCAGCGACTGCCAGAGGGTGATCCGGTTATTGAGGTCGGTCTGCTGCAGGGACAGCAGCGTCGTCTTCGCCGACCACAGCGTGCGCTGGGCCGTAAGCACCGACAGATAATCGCCGACCCCGGCCTGATAGCTCTTCATGGCGATATCCAGCGAGGTCTGCTCGGCGGCGACGTACTGCCGCTGGGCATCGAGCTCTTCGCTCAGCGTTTCCCGGCGGGCCAGCGCATCGGCAACGTCCTTAAAGGCGCTCTGAATCGATTTCTCGTAGGTGGCGATCAGCCCCTTTTTCTCCGCTTCCGCATAGCGCAACTGCGCCAGGTTGCTGCCGCCGGTGAACAGCGGCAGGCTGATGGAGGGGGCGAACGACCACACCTGCATCCCGTGGCTGAACAGTGACGACAGCGAGTCGCTGCCGACCCCGGCGCTGGCGGTCAGGGAAATCGACGGGAAGAAATTCGCCCGCGCCGCGCCGATATCGGCATTGGCGCTCTTCAGGTTGTGCTCCGCTTCCTGTATATCCGGCCGGCGCAGCAGCACCGACGACGACACCCCCGCCGGCACCAGGGCGATGCTGTTATCCCCCAGACTTTCGAGGGTGCCGGGCAGCAGGCTCTCCGGCACGGTTTCCCCCGCCAGCAGGTTAATGGCGTTTTTATCCTGCGCCACCAGCGTGCGGTAGCTGGCGACGCTGGCGCGCGCCTGCTGATAGACGCTTTCCGCCGAGCTTAAATCGCCGGCGGAGGCGGTGCCCACCGCCATCTGGCGGGCGACGATGTTGCGCGAGTTTGCTGCGCTGTCCATGGTCTGCTGCGCCAGCGCCAGATTGCTGTTATCCGTCGCCAGCGTCACCCAGGCGGTGGTCAAATCGGCAATCATCGTCAGTCGGGTATTCTGCGCGGTGAATTCGCTGGCAAGCCAGGTTTCGCGCGCCGCGCGTGACAGGCTCTGGTTTTTGCCAAACAGATCCAGCTCGAAGCTGGAGACCGCGCCGTCGGCCTGCGAAGATGAGCTCAGGCCGCTGGCCACCGTTTTGCTGCGGCTATGGCTCAGCTCGGCATCGACAGTGGGAAACAGCGACGCCCGCGTCTCGCCGTACTGGGCGCGCGCGGCCTCGATATCGGCCAGCGCCTTTTGCACATCGCGGTTGCTGTTCAGCGCGATACTGACCACTTTTTTCAGCCGCGCGTCATTGACCACTTTCTGCCAGTCGCCGACCACCGCCGTCGATTCGCCGTGCGCCCCGGGCAGGGTGGCCGGCACCGGCGCGGCCGGGCGATCATAATGCGGGTCAAGCGAGACGCAGCCCGCGGTCAGGAGCGCGATAAACATAAAACTCAAACGAAACATACTTTACTCCTGAGAAGGACGTTGGCGGGTGAAGAAGCGTTTCACCAGCACGAAGAACAGCGGCACAAAGAACACCGCCAGCAGGGTGGCCGTCAGGGTGCCGCCGATGATGCCGGTGCCGATCGCCACGCGGCTGTTGGCCCCGGCGCCGGTGGCGACGGCCAGCGGCAGCACCCCGGCAATAAACGCCAGTGAGGTCATGACAATGGGGCGCAGACGGGTCTGCGCGGCGCGGATCGCCGCCCGGGAGAGCGAATACCCCTCATCCACGGCGGATTCAGCGAACTCGACGATCAGGATGGCGTTCTTCGACGACAGGCCGATGGTGGTCAGCAGCGCCACCTGGAAGTAAACGTCGTTGCTTAAGCCGCGCAGCGTCGCCGCCAGCGCCGCGCCGAGCAGGCCGAGCGGGATGACCATGATCACCGAGAACGGCACCGACCAGCTCTCATACAGCGCCGCCAGGCACAGGAACACCACCAGAATCGAAATGGCGTACAGGCTCATCGCCTGGCCGCTGGCCAGCTTTTCCTGCAGCGAAATGCCGCTCCACGCCCAGGTGGAGCCCGCCGGCAGGCTGTCGGCCAGCTTTTCCATCTTGTCCATCGCCGCGCCGGAGCTGAAGCCGGCGGCGTTTTCGCCCTGGATCTCAAAGGCGGCGGAGCCGTTGTAGCGCACCAGGCTTTCCGGGCCGTATTGCCAGTGGGTGGTGGCGAAGGCGGAGAACGGCGTCATGCTGTTATCGCTGCCGCGAACGAACCATTTGCCAAGGTCGGAGGGCACCGCGCGCGCGTCGCTCTCGCCCTGGATATAGACCTTCTTCACCCGGCCGCGATCGATAAAGTCATTCACGTAGGTGCCGCCCCAGGCGCTGGAGAGCGTATCGGTCACGTCGCTCAGCGACAGCCCCAGCGAGACCGCTTTGTTGTTATCGATATCCACCTGCAGCTGCGGCATCTGCGGCAGGTCGTTGGCGCGCACCGACTGCAGCTCGCCGCTCTGGTTGGCCGCCGCCAGTAGCTGACTGCGCAGCTTCATCAGGCTGTCGCGGTCGGTACCGCCGCTGGCCATCAGCTCGAAAGTGAAGCCGTTACTTTGCCCAAGGCCGTCCACCGATGGCGGCGTCATGGCGAACAGGGTGGCGTCGCGGATCGCCCCAAGTTCTTTGTTGGCGCGCAGGGCGATGGCCTGGGCGGTATTGTCGTCGCCTTTGCGCTGCGACCAGTTGTTCAGCGACACGAAGGCCATCCCGGCGTTCTGACCGCTGCCGCTAAAGCTGAAGCCGTCGACGGTGAAAATGACGTTGGTATTGGCTTTCTCTTTCGTCAGGAACCAGTTGGTTACCTGGCGGCGCACCTCGGCGGTGCGCACCGCAGTGGCCCCGGCGGGCAGGGTGTACTGGACCATGATCTCGCCCTGGTCCTCCACCGGCAGGAAGCTGCCCGGCAGTTTCCACATCGCCAGCGCCATCGCCCCGCAAATCAGGACGTAAGCGCCCATCATCACCGCACCCCGGCGCAGGCCGCCGAGCACGCGGCGCTGGTAGCCCGCTTCCGTACGCCCCCACAGGCGGTTAAACGCGCCGAAGAACCCTTTGGTATGAGGCCTGGAGTGGCTGAGCAGCGCGCCGCACAGCGCCGGGGTGAGGGTCAGGGCCACCACCACCGACAGCATCATCGCCGAGATAATGGTCACCGAGAACTGGCGATAAATGACCCCGGTCGAGCCGCCGAAGAAGGCCATCGGCAGAAAGACCGCCGACAGCACCAGGGCGATCGCCACCAGCGCGCCGGAGATTTCGCCCATCGATTTTTCGGTGGCTTCCCGGGCGGGCAGCCCTTCGTCGCGCATTATGCGCTCGACGTTTTCCACCACCACGATGGCGTCATCCACCAGCAGGCCGATCGCCAGCACCATGGCGAACAGCGTCAGGGTGTTTATCGAGTAGCCGAACAGCGCCAGCACCCCAAAGGTGCCAAGCAGCACCACCGGTACCGCCACCGCCGGAATGAGCGTCGCGCGGAAGTTCTGCAGGAACAGATACATCACGCAGACCACGAGAATGATCGCTTCGAACAGGGTCTGAATCACATCCTCGACCGAGATTTTGATGAACTCGGTGCTGTCCTTCGGATAGGCGATATCGTAGCCCTGCGGCATCTGACGCTGGAATTCGGCGATCTTGCTTTTCACCAGGGTCGCGGTGTCCAGCGCGTTGGCGCCGGGGGCCATCATCACCGCGATCCCGGCGGCCGGATGGCCGTTCAGATTGGCGGTAGCGGTATAATCCTCGCTGCCCATCTCCACCCGCGCGACATCGCTCAGGCGCACCACCGAGCCGTCGGCCTGGCTTTTCACGATGATCGCTTTGAACTGATCGGGGGTTTGCAGCCGCGACTGCGCGCGTACGGTGGCGGTCAGCTGCTGGGCGCTGGACGACGGCAGGGCGCCGATTTTACCGGCGGAGATCTGCACGTTCTGCGCCTCAATCGCCGACTGGACGTCGGAAGGCATCAGCGAGTAGGAGGCGAGTTTGGTCGGATCCATCCAGACGCGCATCGCGTATTCGGCGCCGAACACCTGCAGGCTGCCGACGCCCTCCACGCGCGCCAGCGGATCCTGCAGGTTGCTGACCAGCCAGTCGGAGATATCGGAGCTGGTGGCGCGGTCGGTTTTGTCATACACCGCGAGGATCAGCAGGAAGCTGCTCTGCGATTTTTCCACCGTCACGCCGGACTGCTGGACTTCGCTCGGCAGCCGCGATTCCGCCTGCTGGACTTTGTTCTGCAACTGCACCTGGGCGGTGTCCGGGTCGGTCCCCTGCTCAAAGGTGACGGTGATGCTGACCGAGCCGTCGGAGCTGCTGGTAGAGCTGAAGTAGAGCAGATGGTCGAGGCCGGTAAGCTGCTGCTCGATGACCTGGGTGACGCTGTTCTCCAGGGTTTCGGCAGAAGCGCCGGTATAGGTGGCGGAGATTTTCACCGCCGGCGGGGCGACGTCCGGATACTGGCCCACCGGTAGGGTGCGGATCGCCAGCACGCCGGCGAGCATAATCAGAATGGCGATCACCCAGGCAAAGACCGGGCGACGCACGAAGAAACGGGAGAACATCAGGCGTTGCCTCCGTTATTGTTGACGGCAACGGCCTTCACCGTCTGGCCAGGGGCCACTTTACCGGTGCCTTCGACGATCAGCTTGTCGCCCGCTTTCAGGCCGCTCAGCACCAGCCATTTATCGCCGTAGGTGTCGCCGGTTTCCACGGCGCGCTGCGCAACTTTGTTGTCGGCATCGACCACCAGCGCCGTGGCGTTGCCTTTGGCATCGCGGGTAATCCCCTGCTGCGGGGCGAGGATCGCGTCGTTCATGATGCCTTCATCGATGCGCGCGCGAACAAACATCCCCGGCAACAGGACGTGCTGCGGGTTGGGGAAGATAGCGCGCAGGGTTACCGAGCCGGTGGATTCATCGACGGCGACTTCGGTGAGCGCCAGACGCCCTTTTTCCGGATAGGTGCTGCCATCTTCCAGGGTTAACGTCACGCTGAGGGTGTCGCTGTTGCTGGCCAGGCTTTGTTTGCGTAAGCGCAGGAGATCGACGCTGGATCGCGTCAGATCGACATACATGGTGTCGAGCCCGCGGATCGTCGCCAGCGCGGTATCCTGATCGGCGGAGACCAGCGCCCCCGGCGTGACCGACGAGATGCCGATACGCCCGGCAATCGGCGCGGTGACGGTGGTCCAGTTCAGGTTGATGCGCGCGCTCTCCAGCGCCGCTTTCTTCGATTCCACGCTGGCCTTGTCCTGGGCGCAGGTGGAGGCGGCGTCGTCGGCATCCTGGCGGGAGACGCCGTTATCCCGGACCAGCGACGCGTAGCGCTGAGCCTTCTGGCAGTCGGAGACTACCAGCGCCTGGGCCTGTTTCAGCGCCGCCGCCGCTTCGTTCCAGGTCGCGCGATAGCTGGAGGGATCGATCTGGTAAAGGGCCTGCCCGGCCTTCACCATATCGCCTTCGGTAAACAGGCGCTTCTGGATGATGCCGCCCACCTGCGGGCGTACTTCGGCGCTGAGCGAGGCGGTGGTGCGGCCGGTGAGCTGGCTGACTACCGGAACCGGCTGGCTTTGCAGAGTGACCACGCCCACTTCCGGCGTGGGTTGCTGCGGGGCAGATGTCTGCGCATTATCGCATCCGCTAAGGAGAAATAATGCTGTCGCGATGGGAGCTATGATGTATTTCATTATATTTTCTCAAGATATAAGACGTCCGCCCCGTTTATTTAAAAACGAGGGAATAGGTTGGGCGCTGAGGCATTTTCGGCTAAGCGAAAATGACAAAAAAGGAACACAGATGTTCCTGAACGTGATTGTTATTGTGTCTCCGCTGAAGCCAACCTCTTCGGCCTTCAGGAGGTGAAAAGCGCATCTCCTCTGGTTTGTGGTGAGAATTATCATTCTCATTTTTTGCCATTATACGATCCGCCGCGATAATGGAAAGGTTTTTTTGCTTACTTTTAGAACGCAAAAAATTAAGGCAAATAATCATGGAGAAAATAAGAATTTTTTGTGAAAGTGGAGAGGGAAAATAACCATTCGGCATCGCGATACTGGAGATAGTTAATGGCGTTAATCATTACAAAAAGCATTAATCCCGACGATCAACAAGAATTATTCGCCGGTCTGCGGCACTATAATCAGCAGTATCTTGATGCGGCGCAGTTTGGCGATCTGGGCGTTTACTCGCGCGATGCACAAGGGGTGATGCAGGGCGGGCTGATTGCCAAACGCAAAGGCAACTGGCTGTGTATTGAGTATCTGTGGGTCAGCGAGGCGACCCGCGGACGCGGGCTGGGAAGCGAGCTGATGCAGGAGGTGGAGCGGCAGGCGCAGGCGCTGGGCTGCAGCCATCTGCTGGTGGATACCTTTAGCTTCCAGGCGCTACCGTTTTATCAGAAATTAGGCTATCAGTTGCAGATGTCGCTGCCCGACTTCCCGCACGCGGGGATGCAGCGTCACTATTTGTCGAAAGCGCTGTAACGATCCTGATATCGCCGGGCGGTCAGGTACCGTACCTGTGATTGTGCCGGATGGCGGCATAAATGCCTTATCCGGCCTACACCGTTCTCCCATAGTTTCGCCCCACCCAGGACCGGCAAGCGCAGCGCCGCCGGGCAGGATATCAGGCACGTCACCTGTATTCTTGCCGGGTGGCGGCTGTCCCCTTACCCGTCCTGGGGTTCGTGCTGTGCCCGTCATGATGCCGAGCGGCCTGTTGTTGATATACCCACTTGCGCGACTGAAACTGCCGGTGCTGGCGGCCTCAAAATCGCTGAGACGTTCCCGGAAGGCCGGGGCAGCCCGCATGGATGCGGGCTGAGGGCCGTGTTTTGCATGGACGCTGCCTCGGCCCGACCCGAAGCCTGCAGGGATAAGTCGAAGGCACCGCGCAGCGGCGATTTTGCTGGCCGGAGCCCGGGAGTACAGGGGGCGGCGGCGACTGGCCGCCCCCTGTGCGCTCCCTGCTCCATAAGAGACATAACGCAGAAGATCAACCGGGAGCGCAATCTGCCCGGACATAACACGGGAGTGGTAGCCCTGCTAAACGTTGTGGCCCTGCCAAACATAGTGCTAAGAGGGACATTTCCGGTTGTGCCGTTATTTCGCCGGGTGGCGGCTGCGCCTGACCCGGCCTACGACTGTAGCCCTGCTAAGCGTAGCGCGAGCAGGGAAAATCCCGGATGGCGGCGCGTGGCGCCTTATCCGGGCTACAAAAGCTTTTGCCGGGCGGCGGCTGCGCTTAACCCCCGACGCCGTGGCCCATCAACGCCAGCGCGTGGCTGACGATGGTCTGGCGGTTGACCGCCTGTAAACGCGGATCGCTGTGGATGCGCGAAAACGGCACCAGCACCAGGCTAATCACCGTGGTAAACAGCAGCTCCGGCGACAGCGCCGGGTTAATCTTGCCCTCCAGCTGCCAGCGGCGCACTGCCTCCAGCATCACCTGAAAACGCTCCTCGCCGAAGCGGGCATCCATATGCTGACGCAGGATCGGCATCTCGCCGATGATCTCCTGCATCCACAGCGGCGCGAACCAGGCGTTCTTCTCCGCCATATGCGCCAGCGTTTCGACCATCATCGTCAGCGCCAGCACCGGGTCCTGCGGATGGTCGACAAAGATGCGGCTGATGTGGTTGCGCAGCGGCATAAAGCGCTCCTCAATCAGCTGCGTCACCAGCGCATCCCGCGAACTGAAATAGTAATGCAGCATCGCCGGCGTTACCCCGGCCTCTTTGGCGATGGCGTTCAACGACACGCGGGCCGCACCGTCGCGGGCAAACAGCGTCAGGGCGATGTCCATCAGCTGTTCGCGGTTGGCGGTACCCGATTTTTTTCCACGCGGTCGCCCCGGGCGGCGGGGGGCATTCTGATCCTTTTGTGCTGTCATGATATGGCGATCTCTTGACCCGACTCATTCTTTCACTAAATATTAATTATGCATTTAATTAATTTCAAGCGAGCGTTGTGATGACTACTCAAGTCGCAAACCCACCGGTGCAGTCGATACGCCTGCTGTTCAGCGCATTGCTGCTGGTGATGCTGCTCTCCGCGCTGGATCAGACCATTGTCTCCACCGCGCTGCCGACGATTGTCGGCGAACTGGGGGGGCTGGACAAGCTTTCCTGGGTGGTCACCGCCTATATCCTCAGCTCCACCATCGCGGTGCCGCTGTACGGTAAATTCGGCGATCTGTTCGGTCGCAAAATCGTGCTGCAGGTGGCGATTGGGCTGTTTCTCGTCGGCTCCGCCCTCTGCGGGCTGGCGCAAAACATGACCCAGCTGGTGCTGATGCGCGGCCTGCAGGGGCTCGGCGGCGGCGGCCTGATGGTGATCAGCATGGCGGCGGTGGCCGACGTCATCCCGCCCGCCAACCGCGGCCGCTATCAGGGTCTGTTCGGCGGCGTTTTTGGCCTGGCGACGGTGATCGGCCCGCTGATCGGCGGCTTTCTGGTGCAACACGCCTCCTGGCGCTGGATCTTCTACATCAATCTGCCGCTGGGCCTCTTCGCGCTGCTGGTGATCGGCGCGGTATTCCACAGCAGCAATAAACGCAGCCAGCATCAGATTGACTGGCTGGGAGCGATTTACCTCAGCATGGCGCTGTTGTGCATCATCCTGTTTACCTCGGAAGGGGGCAGCGTCCATGCCTGGAATGACCCGCAGCTGTGGTGCATTCTGGCCTTCGGCATCGTGGGTGTCATCGGCTTTATCTACGAAGAGCGGATGGCCGCCGAGCCGATTATTCCGCTGTCGCTGTTCCGCAACCGCAGCTTCCTGCTGTGCAGCCTGATCGGCTTCGTCATCGGCATGTCGCTGTTCGGGTCGGTCACCTTCCTGCCGCTCTATCTGCAGGTGGTGAAGGAGGCGACCCCCACCGAGGCCGGGCTGCAGCTGCTCCCCCTGATGGGCGGCCTGCTGCTGACCTCGGTTATCAGTGGGCGCATTATCAGCCGGACCGGTAAATATCGCCTGTTTCCGATCCTCGGCACCCTGCTTGGCGTGACCGGCATGGTGCTGCTGACCCGGATCACCATTTACTCGCCGCTGTGGCAGCTGTACCTGTTTACCGGCGTGCTGGGGGCGGGTCTGGGGCTGGTGATGCAGGTGCTGGTCCTGGCGGTGCAGAACGCGATGCCGGCGAAGCTGTACGGCGTGGCCACTTCCGGCGTGACCCTGTTCCGCTCGATCGGCGGCTCCATCGGCGTGGCGCTGTTTGGCGCGGTGTTCACACACGTACTGCAGAGCAACCTGCAAAAGCTGTTGCCGGAAGGCGCGGTACTGCCGCCGGGAATGAATCCGGTGGCGGTGCAGCACCTGCCCGCGGATATCCGCCTCGACTATCTCGACGCCTTCGGCGCGGCGATCCACGCGGCGTTCCTGATGGCGGCCGGCATTATGGCGGTGGCGTTTGTCCTCTCCTGGCTGTTAAAGGAGGCGCCGCTGAAGACCGCGACGCACTAAGCGGCCCCGGCGATGCGCAGCAGCGCCTGACGCAGCGCCGGCGCGGCAAAATCGATAAATTTTCGCAGCTTAAGCGGCGCCAGGTCCCGCGCGGTATACAGCAAATGGACCGGCGCCGGTTCCGGCTCGACGCGTTCCAGCAGCAGACGGAGCTCACCCTGTCGCAGGCCGTCCAGCGCCTGATAGTGCAGTAAGCGAGCTACGCCCACCCCCAGCCGCGCGGCATCAGCAGCGCTCTCCGGCGTGGTGACCGATAGCGCCGGCGGCAGATTAATTAGCTGGTCCTCGCGCTCAGCGGCGCGAAAGCGCCAGCCGCGATAGGGCATCGGCGATTCAATACGGATGATCGGCAGCGCCGCCAGATCGCGCGGCCGCTGCGGCTCGCCGTATTTCGCCAGCAGCGCCGGATGGGCACAGGCCACAATGCGCATCCTGCCGAGGCGGGTGGCCACCATGCTGCTGTCCGCCAGGTCGCCAATCCGCACCGCCAGATCGATATGGTCGCCCACCAGGTCGGCGTTACGATCGCTGAGCAGCAAACGGACGCGAATTTGCGGGTAACGGGCGATAAATTCAGCGATCACCGGGAGAACGTGCTGGCGTCCAAACATCGTCGGCGCAGAGATCACCAGCTCGCCTTTCGGCTCCTGATACTCGCCCGTCGCCTGGCGTTCGGCGTTTTCCACCTCCTCGAGGATCCGCCGCGCGGCGGCGACATAATCGACCCCGGCGTCGGTGAGCGTCAGTTTGCGGGTGGTCCGCGCCAGCAGGCGCACTCCCAGCGTGTTCTCCAGCTCGCCGATATGGCGGCTGACGGTGGTCAACGGCATATTCAGCGCCCGCGCCGCCGCCGACATACTCCCCAGCTCGGTCACTTTCACCAGCAGCGCCATCGCGCTTAATCGATCCATTATTCTCCCGGTTTCTGGAAAGATGATTGCCACTAAACCAGTATTATCATTTTTCGCAGTACAGTCCATGATGGCGCCAGACAACAGGAGGCGCTATGGCAGCAACCTTTCTCGATATCGCCATCACCCCGGACGTGATGGATGTGCAGCATGAAATGGGCAGCGACCAGCTGTGGCAAACGCCGCATAGCCGCCGCCAGGCCGACCGCTTCGGCGACAGCGAAGCGGGGATGATCGCCACCCGCGACAGCTTCTATCTGGCGACGGTGTCGCAGAGCGGCTGGCCCTATGTCCAGCACCGCGGCGGCCCGCCGGGGTTTCTGCATCTGCTGGATGACACCACCCTGGCGATGGCGGATTTCGGCGGTAACCGTCAGTACATCACCACCGGCAACCTGCGCGGCAGCGACCGGGCCTGCCTGTTTTTGATGGATTATCCACGCCGTGCCAGGCTGAAAATCTACGCCACCGTCGAGGTCGTGGCGGCAGAGGACCACCCGCAGCTGCTGGCGCAGGTAGCGCCGGCCAACTATCGCGCCCGCATCGAGCGCCTGTTTCTCTTTCATCTGCAGGCGTTTGACTGGAACTGCCCGCAGCACATTACGCCGCGCTACAGCGCGCAGCAGGTGGCGGAGTACAGCCAGAACCTGCAGCAACGTATTCATGACCTGGAGCAGGAGAATCAGCGCCTGCAGCAGCAATTAGCCCGCAGAGGAGAGTCAGCATGACCGAACAACGTCCCCCGTTACCGCCGTTTACCCGCGACAGCGCTATCCAGAAGGTCCGCGCCGCGGAAGATGGCTGGAACAGCCGCGATGCCGAAAAGGTCGCTCTGGCCTACACCGTGGACAGCGAATGGCGCAACCGCAGCGAGTTTGTTCACGGCAGGAGGGAAATTGTCGAATTCCTGCAGCGGAAATGGCGCAAAGAGCAGCAATATCGGCTGATTAAGGAGCTGTGGGCATGGCAGGAAAATCGTATCGCCGTGCGCTTCGCCTACGAGTGGTGCGACGACAGCGGCAACTGGTTTCGCTCGTACGGCAATGAAAACTGGGAGTTTGATCAGCATGGACTGATGCAGACGCGCTACGCCTGCATCAACGATCTGCCGATCGCTGAAAGCGAGCGCCTGTTCCACTGGCCCCAGGGGCGTCGCCCGGACGATCATCCGGGGCTCAGCGATCTGGGGCTGTAAAACTGGCGCTGCGCGACGGATTAATCGGCTTTCGGGAAGTCGACCACCGTGTCGTTAACCCGGTTCACCATGTTGGTGAACAGGATCGCGCTGATGGCGCTGATAATCTCAATCACCTGCTGGTCACTAAAACCGGCGTTGCGTAGCGCGGCGACGTCGGCTTCCGGCAGCGTACCGGTGGTGGTGACCAGAGTCTGCGCAAATTTCACCAGCGCATCAAGCTGTGTCTCTTCCGCATACGCCCCGCGGCGCAGGGCGTGGATCTGCTCGCTGCTGAAGCCGGCTTTTTTCGCCATCAGGGTGTGCGCGGCCAGGCAGTAGTCACAGCCGGTGGCTTCGCTGACTGACAGATTAATCGCCTCCAGCTGTTGGGCGCTGAGGCTGCCTTTATGGAGCATCGCATTGTGCGCCAGCGCCTGCTGCAACGCCGCCGGCGAGTGGCCGCCGATGGTCAGGTAGGCGTTTG
This sequence comes from Klebsiella sp. K5-45, assembly GCF_030128605.1. Taxonomy (NCBI): domain Bacteria; kingdom Pseudomonadati; phylum Pseudomonadota; class Gammaproteobacteria; order Enterobacterales; family Enterobacteriaceae; genus Klebsiella; species Klebsiella sp. K5-45. Next base: position 28,536 of record NZ_JAKUZW010000014.1, read on the forward strand.
GCACTTTGCCCATCGCTTTTTTGATCCCGGCGAAAATATCGGCGGCTTTGCCAGTGGCGTCTTGTTCACGAATATCAGCTAAACGGCTCATGGTTAACTCCTGTTGTTATCGAGGGTGTGTGTTGGCATTGGGGTCATCTTAGGCCGTTGCCGCATGCTAGACTGGCGGTCTTCGTCTCACCTTTTTGTCTTATCGTCTCAGGAGAAGCATGGACAGTCTCAGTCATCTGCTGGCGCTGCTGGCGCCGCGCTGCGAAGTGAACCTGCACTGTCGCTTCGGCGGCCGCTGGCAGGCCGGGCACCAGCAAATGCGCAGCGGCGTGGTGCCGTGGCACGTGGTGCTGCGCGGTGAGGGGCGGCTTAACGTCGGCGGCCAGACTCATCACCTGCGCGCGGGAGATGTGGTCCTCCTGCCGCACGGTTCGCCGCATCTGATGGAGAGCCTGGTGGAGTGGGGCCAGGTGCTGCCGGTAGCGCACCGGTTTAACGGCACGGTGACGGAAATGCGCGCCGGCCCGGCGGAGGGGGCGCTGGAGATGCTGTGCGGCGAATTTTATTTTGGTCCGCACGTTAGCTGGCTGTTCACTGAGGCATCGACGCTGATCCATCTCCATACCGATACGCGCGAAGACTGCCCGGAGCTGCAGCCGTTGCTTAACATACTGGTCCGCGAAAGCCTGGCGCAGCGTCCCGGCGGCAGCGCTATCGTGCGCAGCCTCGGCGATACGCTGCTGGTGCTGCTGCTGCGCATGCTGCTTGGCGAGCAGCAGCCGCCCGGCGGGCTGCTGCGTCTGATGAGCGATGAACGCCTGATGCCGGCGGTGCTGGCGGTGATGGCGACCCCGGAGCAGCCGTGGACGCTGGAAACCATGGCCGCCCGCGCCTTTCTGTCGCGGGCCACCTTTGCCCGTCATTTTGCCCGCGTTTATCACCTGACGCCGCAGGCGTGGCTGTCGCAGCTGCGAATGGCGCTGGCCGCCCGGCTGCTGCGCCTCGAGCGTCAGACCAACCTCGAGGTGATTGCCGAACGCTGCGGCTTTCAGTCGCTGGCGTCCTTCTCGAAGCGTTTCAAAATGCGCTATGGCGTGACGCCGGGCGAGTGGCGACGGGGCTAGTGCTTCGCTCTGGGGAAGATGATTTTATTTCCGGTTGCGTGGTTTGCTGTTTATTACCCCACCCGAAAGTCGCTATAGTTTTGCACGAAAAAAACAATGACAGTCAGGACGGACAGGGTGAAGAGGATGAGATTACGTTTACGTGCCGCCGCCGCGGTAATGCTGGCGGGTCTGGCGCTGGTCGGCTGCGACCAAAAGAGTAATGAAGCGAAGCACATTAAGGTCGGCGTGATTAATGGCGCTGAACAGGATGTGGCGGAAGTGGCGAAGAAGGTGGCCAAAGAGAAGTATGGTCTGGAGGTAGAGCTGGTGGGGTTCAGCGGCTCGCTGTTGCCTAACGAATCGACCAACGCCGGGGATCTGGACGCCAACGTCTTCCAGCATCGGCCTTTCCTTGAGCAGGACAACAAAGCGCATAACTACCATCTGGTGGCGGTCGGCAATACCTTCGTCTTCCCGATGGCCGGCTATTCGCGCAAGATCAAGTCAGTCGCCGAACTGAACGACGGCGCGACGATCGCCATCCCCAACGACCCGACCAATCTCGGGCGGGCGCTGCTGCTGTTGCAAAAAGAGAAGCTGATTACCCTCAAAGCCGGCACCGGCCTGCTGCCGACGGCGGTGGATATCACCGACAACCCGCATCACCTGAGAATTATGGAGCTGGAAGGGGCGCAGCTGCCGCGCGTACTCGACGATCCTAAAGTCGACGTGGCCATCATCAGCACCACCTACCTGCAGCAAACCGGGCTGTCGCCGGTTCGCGATGGCATCTTTATCGAAGATAAAAACTCGCCCTACGTGAACATCATCGTGACCCGTGAAGACAATAAAGACGCGGAAAACGTGAAGGAGTTTATGCAGTCGTACCAGTCGCCGGAGGTGGCGAAGGCGGCTGAGACTATCTTCAACGGCGGCGCGGTGCCGGGCTGGTAAGCCAACACACAGGGAGAGGCGCGTATGGTACGCCAACGGCAGGCTGACCTGCTGCTGATTGCTGCGACGGTGATTGCCGCCTGCGGCTGGATTTTTTCCCGCGAGGCGATCGCCGGCATGCCGGTATTCGCGTTCCTTGGGCTGCGCTTCTTCTTCGCCGCGCTGCTGCTGCTGCCGTTCTGCCGCGGGTTTCGCCCGCAAAAGCAGCACTGGCCAAAGCTCATCATCAGCGGGCTGTGGTTTGCGCTCAACCTCTGCCTGTGGATCTACTCGGTCTCCACGACGGCGTCGCTCGGCGAAGGGGCGTTTATTATGAGCCTGTCGATGATGTTCGTCCCGCTGACCGCGTGGGTGATGATGAAGGTGCGTCCGCCGCGGGCCTGGTGGGAGTGCCTGCCGATCGCGGTGGTGGGCCTGGGCCTGCTCAGCCTGCACATGCCGATAGCCTTCCACCCCAGCCAGGGCTGGTTTTTGCTGACGGCGCTGGTGCAGTCGATCTGGTTCTGTTACACCAGCCGCTGCGCGCGTGAAGTACCGCTGATCCCCCTGACCACCGTGCAGCTGGCGATCACTGGTATCGTCGGGTTGACCATCTCCGCTGCCGTTGAACGCTGGGACCAGCCGATGACCCTGCCGACCTTCGGCTGGCTGGTGGCCAGCATTGTCATCGCCACCAGCCTGCGCTTCGGTCTGCAGATGAAGGGGCAAAAGTACGCGGCGGTGGCCAGCGCGGCGATCATTATGGTGCTCGAACCGCTGCTGACGGTCATTGCCGCCGCGCTGTGGTACGGCGAACAGCTGCCGCTGCAGAAAATTATCGGCGGCGTGCTGATCCTCGTGGCCCAGCTGTGGTTCCGCTGGCGAATGCTTAAGCCGTAGCCTGCCCGGTGCGCGGCTGCGCCATCAATTGCAGCAGCGGCACCAGCGACAGCCCGTCCGGCATTTCGCCGCGGGCGATCAGCTGGTTTATCTCCTCAAAGGTAAACCAGCCGGTTTCCATTACCTCATCCTGAGCCGCATCCATCCCCACCCAGCGTAAACCGGTAGCCAGCCAGGTGATAAACAGCTGATCGCTGCTGCCGTAGGAGGGGTTGAAGCGAATGATCTCCTCGACGCGTTGAGCCTGCCAGCCGGTCTCTTCCCGCAGCTCGCGCAGCGCGGCCGCCGCCGGATCTTCCCCTTCGTCAACGCCGCCTGACGGAATGGCCCACACTACCTTGTCGATCAGGTAGCGGTAGTGGCGAATCAGCAGCACTTTGCCCTCCTGGATAGCCACAACCCCCACCGCCGGGCGGGGATAGTGAATGGCGTAAAAGTCGCGGCGCTCGCCGGGGGCGATATCAATACCCACCTTGCGCATGCTGAACCACGGCGTCTCGGCGATGACCTGCGGGTCGTGCATATCGGCGGCGGTCAGTTTTTTCTTCATCCTGCCACTCCTGTCAAAAATGGAGCCTTCAGAACAACATAGCCGGAGACGGATAGCAATCGCCGCAGGTTGGCCCGATTTCATCGATCCTTGCCCAAATGCCCCTATTGCGCCAGGCTGGTACTCAGTACGATGTTCGTCAAATCACCCCCTGAGGAACGCCGACATGAACATCACCCATATCCGTAACGCGACCCAGATTATTGACTACGCCGGGAAAAAGTTTCTGATCGATCCGATGCTGGCGGACAAAGGCGCCTGGCCGGGATTTCCGGGCACCGCGCGCAGCGAGCTGCGCAACCCGCTGGTGGCCTTGCCTTTTTCCCGCGATAACATTATCGACGTTGACGCAGTGATCGTCACCCATACCCATGACGATCACTGGGACGAGGCGGCGATCGCCGCGATCCCGAAAACCCTGCCGGTGTTCGTCCAGCACGAGGCCGACGGTGCGCTGCTGCGCAGCCAGGGATTCCAGGATATCCGCCTGCTGACGGCAGACAGCGAATTTGCCGGCGTGCGCCTGCTGAAAACCACCTCCGGCCAGCACGGCAGCGATCGCACCTACGCGGTGCCGGCGATGGCCGAACGCCTGGGCGAGGCCTGCGGCGTGCTGTTTCGCCATCCGCAGGAGAAGACGCTGTGGCTGGTGGGGGATACCATCTGGCGTGATGAAATTGCGGCCGACCTGCTGAAGCTGCGCCCGGACGTGGTGGTGTTGAACGCCGGCTACGCCCACGTCATCGGCTTTGGCCCGATTATCATGGGCAAGGAAGATCTCCTGAACGTGCACTTCACCCTGCCGGAAGCGAAAATCATGGCTATCCACCTGGAGGCGGTCAACCACTGCCTGGTGAGTCGGGAAGAGATGCGCCAGTATGCGCTGGATAATCAGATTGCCGAGGTAGTGTGTATCCCGCAGGATGGGGAAACCGTGGTTTATTAACGTGCGTAAGGGGAAGGAACGATGAAGCTCACCGACGTGGCGATTGTTGCCGTAGAGGGCTTTAGCCCGTTTCATTACGCCGTTCCCTGCATGCTGTTTGGCGATTCGGTCTCTGAAAACAAACGCTTTAATCTGCACATTTGCGCCGAGCGACCGGGGCTGCTGCGCGCCCGCGACGGCTTCGCGCTGTACGCCAGCGGCGATTACGCCGTGCTGGAACAGGCGGATATCGTGGTGGTGCCTTACTGGGGCGAGGTCGACCGGCGCCCGCCGCAGGCGCTGCTTGATAGCCTGGTGCGGGCCCGGAATAACGGCGCGGAAATCGTCGGTCTGTGCCTGGGCGCGTTCGTCCTTGGCTACGCCGGGCTGCTGGACGGGAAACGCGCGGCGACCCACTGGGAGTTTGAGCAGGATTTTCAGCGCCGGTTTCCGCAGGTGCGGCTGGATATCAACGCCCTGTACGTCGATGACCAGCGGATCATTACTTCAGCGGGCACCGCGGCGGCGCTCGACTGTTGCCTCTACATCATCCGCCAGCGTTACGGCAGCCTCGCGGCCAACCAGATCGCCCGGCGGCTGATTGTTTCGCCGCACCGCGAGGGCGGCCAGGCGCAGTTCATCGCTCAGCCGGTGCCGAAAAATACCCGCGATGCGCGAATCAACTGCCTGCTGGATTATCTGCAGCAGCATATTGCCGAGCCGCATAATCTCGATTCGCTGGCCCGGGTGGTGGCGATGAGCCGCCGCAGCCTGACCCGCCACTTCGCCCGGGCGACCGGGATGAGCATCACCGACTGGCTGACCGCCGAACGCCTGCGCCGCAGCCAGAGCCTGCTTGAGGCGGGGGATCTGCCGGTCGAGCAGGTGGCGGAGGCGGTGGGTTATCTCTCTGCCGTCACCTGGCGTCAGCAGTTTAAGGCGCGCTTTGGCGTCAGTCCGACCGAATGGCGGCGTACCTTCCGCCGCGGCGCTTAGCCGCCGAGGGTCGCGCTGTCGATCACGAAGCGGTATTTCACGTCACCCTTGACCATTCTTTCCCAGGCTTCGTTGATCTCATCGCCGCGGATCAGTTCGATATCGGCGACGATGCCGTGTTCAGCGCAGAAGTCGAGCATCTCCTGGGTTTCCGCGATCCCGCCAATCATCGACCCGGCAATCGACCGGCGACGGATGATCAGATTGAACACTTCCGGCGACGGATGCGGTGTGGCCGGCGCGCCTACCAGCGTCATCGTGCCATCGCGCTTCAGCAGCGTGGTGAAGGCATCGAGACTATGCGGCGCCGCCACGGTGTTGAGGATGAAATCGAAGCTTTTGACGTGGGCCGCCATTTCCTCTTCGTTACGCGACACCACCACTTCATCAGCGCCTAGCGCTCTGGCCGCATTACGCTTGGATTCGGAGGTGGTAAAGGCCACCACGTGGGCCCCCATGGCGTGGGCCAACTTGATTCCCATATGTCCAAGGCCGCCAATGCCAACCACGCCGACTTTTTACCCGGCCCGGCGTGCCAGTGGCGCAGCGGCGAGTAGGTTGTGATCCCGGCGCACAGCAGCGGCGCGACGGCGGCCAGCTGCGCTTCGGGATGGGTTATCCGCAGCACGTAGTGTTCTTTGACCACGATCTGCTGTGAATAGCCGCCCAGGGTGTGGCCCGGCGCGTCCTGGGTCGGGCCGTTGTAGGTCAGCACCATATGGTCGCAGTAGTTCTCCAGCCCTTCAGCGCACTCCTCGCACTGTTGACAGCTATCGACCATGCAGCCGACGCCCACCAGATCGCCGACGGCGTAGCGCGAGACGGCCTCGCCGACCGCGGTGACCCGGCCCACAATTTCATGCCCCGGCACGCAGGGGTAGAGCGTTCCGGCCCATTCCGATCGCGCCTGGTGGAGATCGGAGTGGCAGACGCCGCAGTAGGCGATGGCGATCTGCACATCCTGCGGCCCCGGTTCGCGGCGGGTGATGGCCATTGATTCCAGCGGTTGGCTGGCGGAGTAGGTACCTATAGCGTTGATCAGCATAGCGAAACCTCTTGATTATATCGGTGTTAAAACGGGCGGACGGAGGTGAGCGTTTTTTGCGCGGTAAGGATAAGCGTAGCCTGGAGCGCCCGGGATGCGAGACGGGTAGCTCAAAGCGTTAAAACCGCTCCTCACCGGGTGAGGAGCAGACTTTTCAGGGGGCGACTGGCGTCAGATAGTCCAGGCGCAGTGGCTCGGCGAGCAGGGAATCCATCTCGCCAATAAAGGCCTGAAAGTAGGGTTGGTCGATATGCTCATCCAGCGCCTGCTGGTCACGCCAGGACTCCCGCATGTAGAAGGTATCCGGCGCGTCGCGCAGCTGGAACAGCGCGTAGTCAAGATTGCCCGGCTCTTGTCTCGTCGGCAGGAGCAGACCCTGCAGGACCTTGCGCAGCGCGTCCGTTTGGCCTGGTTTCGCCTTGAGCACGGCGAGAAGGGTTATCATCTTAAAATCCCTCCAGCACAATCTTGCCCACTGCGCGTCCGGTTTCCAGCTGGCGATGCGCTTTCTGCAGATTGTCGGCGGTGATAGCGCCGTAGTGTTCGCCGAGTGTGGTTTTGATCGTGTGGTTGTCGATCAGGGCCGCCACGCGGGTTAGCAACTGATGCTGGGCGATCATGTCATCCGTCTCAAACATTGAGCGGGTGAACATAAATTCCCAGTGCAGGGACAGGCTTTTGGCTTTCAGCGGCACCACGTCCAGGGTCTCCGGGTCATCAATCAGCGCTAGCTTGCCCTGCGGGGCGAGGGCGTCGATCAGCGCGTTGAAGTGCTGGTCGGTGTTGGTCAGGCTGGCGACATGGGTCACCGCGTTGATGCCGATGCGCGCCAGCTCGTCGGAGAGCGGCTTGCTGTGATCGATAACATGGTGCGCGCCCGCCTCGCGGACCCAGCGTTGGCTCTCCGGACGCGAGGCGGTGCCGATCACCGTCATGGCGGTCAGTTTGCTGGCCAGCTGGGTCAGGATCGACCCCACGCCGCCCGCCGCGCCGACGATCAGCAGCGTGTCGCCCGCGTTGCCGCCTTCCGTGACGCCAAGACGGTGAAACAGCAGCTCCCAGGCGGTGATAGCCGTCAGCGGCAGCGCGGCGGCGGAGGCGTTATCGAGGGTGCGCGGTTTGTGGGCCACCAGGCGCTCATCTACCAGCTGATATTCACTGTTGCTGCCGGCCCGGCCCAGGGCGCCGGCGTACCAGACCTCATCGCCTGGTGCGAACAGCGTCACTTCCTCACCGACGGACTGCACCACGCCAACGGCGTCCCAGCCCAGCACCCGCGGCGTGTCGCCCTGGAAGCCGGCGCGCACTTTGGTGTCCACCGGATTGACCGAGACCGCCTTCACGGCAACCAGCAGATCACGCCCGTGGGCGGAAGGGACCGGCAGGTCGATCTCGGTTAAAAAAGGGATATTGTCGCCGTCAGCGGCGGCTTGAGTAATGGCGATAGCTTTCATAACTGCTCCGGTCTGTGAATCGGGTGAATAAAGCGATGACGCGATAGTAGACCGGCGCCGGGAGGGGAAAAACGGGTTAACGGCAATAACAGTTATATGCAGAAAGTGAAAATCAGCCCACCTGATAGAAATCGAGCATCACCCCATCCTGAGTACGTCCGCCCGCGCAGATAAACAGCGAGGTGGTTAGCCAGCTGAGCGCGGGGGTATCCACCTCGAAGGTGGGGACGGTGCGAAAATAGATTTCTTCCGGCGGAATAGTGCTAAAAAAGCGCATATCGTCGGCGAACAGCTGGTCATGATAGCGGGCCGGCACCCGGCGAATACCGTTGTTTTCCACGTACACCGTTCCTTCCTCCACCTGCAGGGCATAGCGGGCGGATAGCCTGCACGTGCCGTCGGGCTCGATAATCTGGCTGTCGACGCCGCCGGGCAGCACGTGGCCGCGAAGTTGACCCGAAACGCTGCCGCCGAGAATCGGGATCAGCTGACGCTTGCCGGTTTGCGGACTGCGGGAAACGATTATCGGTTTATCAACCTGGATGGTAATGGAAAAACAGTGTCTCAGTTCGGGGGTCATCATGGCTCTCCTGTTTCGGTTGGCAACGGCACGCGGCCTTTGCGCCAGTGTAACGGGTTCGCAGGAGACAAAATAACGCAGAGTTTGGATGAAAATGATTGACTGGGATGATGGGTTTTGCGGCTCAGTTTGGTATGGCGTGGCGGTGGAGGAGGAGAGGCAAACTGGCGGAAGATCACAGGAGTTGAACCTGCCCGGGACCGCTGGCGGCCCCAACTGGATTTGAAGTCCAGCCACCTCACCGGAGATGACGATCTTCCGCGCCTCGATTGCTACATGGAGGCGGGGCGCATTATAGCTACTTTCAGCCGTTTACCACATACCTGAACGCACTTTTTTACTGTTAAAACTGGACTTTGCAGAACAGTCTGAAACAAATCCGTTCAAAATCCATGGGTTACACTTTTTCATACGCTTTCAGGCTACCGCGATCACAGAAAACAAGAAACGTAATCTGATAACGAGATATCGCAATTCATCTTCCTGCGGCAAAGGTTTACAAGAAATGTAACCGGTACCAATCCGTGGCGCCGCTAAGGGAATTGTGCCCATATGAAAGATCATATTTTGTCCGTCAAAGAGAAAATTGGCTACGGCATGGGTGACGCCGCCAGCCACATCATTTTTGATAACGTTATGTTGTATATGATGTTTTTCTACACCGATATCTTCGGCATCCCCGCTGGTTTTGTCGGCACCATGTTCCTGCTGGCGCGCGCGCTGGATGCGATCTCCGACCCGTGCATGGGCCTGCTGGCCGACCGTACCCGCAGCCGCTGGGGTAAATTTCGCCCGTGGATCCTCTTCGGTGCCATTCCGTTCGGCCTCGTCTGCGTACTGGCCTACAGCTCGCCGGACTTAAGCCACCACGGCAAGCTGATTTACGCTGCGGTAACCTACACGCTACTGACCCTGCTCTACACCGTGGTGAATATCCCTTACTGCGCGCTCGGCGGCGTGATCACCGACAACCCGACACAGCGCATCTCACTCCAGTCCTGGCGCTTTGTGCTGGCGACGGCAGGCGGCATGCTTTCCACCGTGCTGATGATGCCGCTGGTCAACGTTATCGGCGGCGAAGACAAAGCGCTTGGCTTCCAGGGGGGCATCGCGGTGCTGTCGGCAATCGCCTTCCTGATGCTGGCCTTCTGCTTTTTTACCACCAAAGAGCGTGTCGAAGCGCCGCCGAGCAGCACCTCGATGCGCGAAGATTTGCGCGATATCTGGCGCAATGACCAGTGGCGAGTGGTTGGCGTGCTCACCATTCTCAATATCCTCGCGGTCTGCGTTCGCGGCGGCGCGATGATGTACTACACCACCTGGATCATGGGCTCGGCGGCGCTGTTCACCGTCTTCCTCACCACCTACTGCGTCGGCAACCTGATTGGCTCGGCGCTGGCGAAACCGCTGACCGACTGGAAATGCAAAGTCAGCGTCTTCTGGTGGACCAACGCCATCCTGGCGGTGCTCAGCGTGGCGATGTTTTTCGTACCGATGAATGCCGAAATCACCATGTTCGTCTTTATCTTCGCCATTGGCGTACTGCACCAGCTGGTGACGCCAATCCAGTGGGTGATGATGTCCGACACCGTCGACTACGGCGAATGGTGCAACGGCAAACGCCTGACCGGCATCAGCTTTGCCGGCACCCTGTTTGTGCTCAAGCTGGGCCTGGCGCTGGGCGGCGCGCTCATCGGCTGGATGCTGGCCGGCGGCGGTTACGACGCCGCAGCCAAAACCCAGAACGGCGCCACTCTCACCATTATTATCGCCTTGTTCACCCTCGTTCCAGCGGTGTGCTACCTGCTGAGCGCGGCGATCGCCAAACGCTACTACACGCTGAAAACGCCGTTCCTGAAAAAAATGATGGCCGAGCTGGCCGAGGGCGCGCGTCGTAATGAACAAGATTTCGCAACAGCCCCGATCGACAAAGAATGGCAAAACTAAGAGGACGTTTTAATGAAAATCAGTGATGGAAACTGGCTCATTCAACCAGGGCTCACCCTGATCCAACCCGTACAGGTTTATGAGGTGGAGCAGCAGGGGAATGAAATGGTGGTCTATGCCGCGCCGCGCGATGTCCGCGAACGCGCCTGGCAGCTGGATACGCCGTTATTCACCCTGCGCTTTTTCTCCCCGCTGGAAGGGGTGATCGGGGTGCGTATGGAGCACTTCCAGGGCGCGCTGGATAACGGTCCGCACTACCCGCTGAACGTGCAGAACGACGTCAATGTCACCATAGAGGATACGGCCGAATTCGCCGAGCTGAAAAGCGGTAGCCTTAGCGTGCGCGTTACTAAAGGCGAATTCTGGGCGCTGGATTTTCTGCGCGACGGCGTGCGTATCACCGGTAGTCAGCTGAAAAACAACGGCTACGTGCAGGATAGTCAGACCCAGCGCAATTATCTGTTTGAGCGCCTCGACCTCGGTGTCGGCGAAACCGTCTACGGTCTCGGCGAGCGCTTTACCGCCCTGGTGCGCAACGGCCAGACGGTAGAAACCTGGAACGAAGACGGCGGCACCAGCACCGAGCAATCCTATAAAAACATTCCGTTCTACCTGACCAACCGCGGCTACGGCGTGCTGGTCAATCACCCGCAGCGCGTCTCCTTCGAGGTGGGCTCGGAGAAGGTCTCGAAAGTCCAGTTTAGCGTGGAAGGCGAATACCTTGAGTACTTCGTGATCGACGGCCCGACGCCGAAAGCGGTGCTCAACCGCTATACGCAGCTCACCGGTCGCCCGGCGCTGCCGCCGGCATGGTCGTTTGGTCTGTGGCTGACCACCTCGTTCACCACCAACTATGACGAAGCGACGGTGAACCGCTTTATCGACGGCATGGCCGAGCGCCAGCTGCCGCTGCACGTCTTCCATTTCGACTGTTTCTGGATGAAGGCCTTCCAGTGGTGCGATTTCGAATGGGATCCGCTGACTTTCCCGGACCCGGAAGGGATGATCAAGCGCCTGAAGGCGAAAGGGCTGAAGATCTGCGTGTGGATCAATCCGTATATCGGCCAGCGCTCGCCGGTGTTCAAGGAGCTGAGAGAGAAGGGCTATCTGCTGAAGCGCCCGGACGGTTCGCTGTGGCAGTGGGATAAGTGGCAGCCTGGGCTGGCGATATATGACTTCACCAACCCGGAAGCCTGTCAGTGGTACGCCGACAAACTCAAAGGCCTGGTGGCGATGGGCGTCGACTGCTTCAAGACCGACTTCGGCGAACGCATCCCGACCGATGTGCAGTGGTTTGATGGTTCTGACCCGCAGAAAATGCACAACCATTACGCCTTCATCTATAACGAACTGGTGTGGAACGTGCTGAAAGAGACCGTCGGCGAGAAAGAAGCGGTGCTGTTCGCTCGCTCCGCCTCGGTGGGCGCACAGCAGTTCCCGGTGCACTGGGGCGGCGACTGCTACGCCAATTACGAATCGATGGCGGAAAGCCTGCGCGGCGGGTTGTCGATCGGCATGTCTGGCTTCGGTTTCTGGAGCCACGATATCGGCGGTTTCGAGAATACCGCCCCGGCCCACGTCTACAAGCGCTGGTGCGCCTTCGGCCTGCTTTCCAGCCACAGCCGCCTGCACGGCAGTAAATCCTATCGTGTGCCATGGGCCTACGACGAAGAGTCCTGCGACGTGGTGCGCCACTTCACGCAGCTGAAATGCCGCATGATGCCCTATCTCTATCGTCAGGCGGCATTGGCCAATGAGTACGGCACCCCGATGCTGCGCGCGATGATGCTCGAGTTCCCGGACGATCCGACCTGCGACTATCTCGACCGCCAGTACATGCTGGGTGATTCAGTGCTGGTCGCGCCGGTGTTCTCCGAAGCGGGCGATGTGCAGTTTTATCTGCCGGAAGGGCGCTGGACGCATCTGTGGCATAACGATGAATTGCCGGGTAGCCGCTGGCATAAGCAGAATCATAATGCGCTGAGCCTGCCGGTCTACATTCGCGACAATACTCTGCTGGCGCTGGGCAACAATGACCAGAAACCCGATTATGCCTGGCATGAAGGCACCGCCTTCCAGCTGTTCCACCTCGAAGAGGGGCGCGAGGCGCGCTGTCAGGTTCCGGCGGCGGACGGTTCCACGATCTTCACCCTGAAGGCGAAGCGCCAGGGCAACACCATCGCCGTGAGCGGCGAAGGCGAAGCCCGCGGCTGGACGCTGTGCCTGCGCAATATCCAGCAGATAGCCGGCGTCCAGGGCGGCACGCAGACCGGCAGCGAATGGGGTGTGGTGGTGAGCGCCCAGGGTAATACGCTGACGATTACGTTGTAAAAGACTGCGTTAACGGCAGAGACCCTCTTCGCCTGGCGGAGAGGGTTTTTTATTCCATTTTTGTACAAAAAGTAATATTCATTTCAGTCTGGTGACTCAGGCCGCAGACGCCGTTGCTGAACGGTGATAGCGTATTCTGCCGCTGAGAGGAGCCCGCCATGGACGTAGAAAATATCTTTCGTGACGTGAAGCTAAGCAAAACGGAAATGACCGTGCTGCGCTTTATCCAGAACGACCCGGAGCAGTGTATCCGCCAGGGGGTCCGCGCCGTGGCGGAGCAGTGCTACAGTAATCCCTCCTCGCTGGTACGGCTGGCGAAAAAGCTTAAGTTCAGCGGCTGGCTGGAGCTGGTCTATTTCATCAAGTTCAATATCACCATGCCGAAGCTCGATGTCACCAACGATATCGACTATATGAGCATTCAGCCGGCGGAGGCGCTGACGCCACTGCTGGCAAGCCTCGCGCAGCAGCGCGTCCTGATCCACGGCAGCGGCTTTTCGCAGCTGATCGCCCAGTATATTTATAACAAGTTTCTCGTCACTGGGGTGAATGCCAGCCTGGCGCTGTGGCCGGATTACGAAATTCTTGAACAGAAAAACGCCGCTCGCTTCGACTCCATCTGGATCATTTCGAAATCCGGGCGCAGCAGCTCAGCGCTTAACTGGGTGAAGGCCCTGGAGGGGAAGGAGATTAATCTGGTCTGCTTTACCGGTGATTATCAGAGCCCGCTGGCCCAGGCTGCAGATACGGCGTTTATTATTTACGACCCGCAGAAGTTTGACGATGATATTTACTGGAGCAACCCGTTTTTCGGCTACTGCATCTTAGGCTTTGAGCGGCTACTGAAGATGTGGTTTACCCGCGTACGGAGCAATAGCTAGACCCGCTAAGCGCGGTGCGAGCGGGGGGAGTTCCCGGATGGCGGCTGGCGCCTTATCCGGGCTACCGGGTGATGCGGCTATTTGTCGGGTGGCGGCTTACGCCTGACCCGACCTACATAAAATAATAACCGCTCCGTTCGTAGCCCCGCTAAGCGTAGCGCAAGCGGGGGAATCCCATCGGCAGCAGGTTACCGCCAGGCGGCGAACTGCTCATCGTCGAGGTAGGCCTCGACCAGGGTTTTCGCCAGCGACCAGGAACCGATCAGCGGGTGCGCCATCAGCGCCCGCACCGCCAGCGACTTATCCTGCTGCAGGATCGCCGCAACCGCCAGCCGCTCATACTCTTTCACGCAGGAAATCATATTTTTCTGCGCCGTCGGCACCTTCACCGGCGTTACCGGCTTGAGACCCTCCCGGCTCAGGTCGCAGCTGATCTCAATCACGTCGTCAGGGCGCAAAAAGTCGAGCGTGCCATTATTCTGGATCGACACCACGATCCGCTTGGTGGTGGTGCTGTTCACCGCTTCCAGAATATCCAGCGCCACCCCGGCATAGCCGCCGGTGTCCGGCTCTTCGATAAACTGCCGCAGCGTCAGCGGCTCGCGGGTATGAAATTTCTCCTGCCGGGATTCGTTCTGCATATAGCTGTTTTCCCGGCGAAGGTAGTGTTGCATCCAGATATTGAAGGCGGCTTCCGGCTGCGTTCTGGCATCCACGGTGCGCAGCGCCTGGCGCATCTCCTGATTGATACGGGCGATCTGCTCCCCGCGCGTTTCGCCTGCCCCCTGAATCGCCTTCAGCGCCTCGTCGCGATAGTAATAATAATAGAGATATTCGTTGAGTAACTGGTTATCGCACAGCCGCACCAGTTCGGGTGAGAAATACTGCATCGCGGTCTTCTGGTACAGCGCCGGGCTGGCGATCAGCCGCTCGGTCACCGCTTCCCCGCGCACGGTGAAGTGGGTAAACCAGGAGAAATGGTTCAGCCCATAGCATTCCACGCTCAGGTCGCGCTCCTCACAGCCGAGGATCGCCGGCAGCTCACGAATCAGCTCGGAGGGGGCATCGCAGATCCCGTAGACCCGACGCTTAAAGCCGGACTTAACGATCGCTTCCGTCACCAGGCCTGAGGGGTTGGTAAAGTTAAACAGAATGGCGTCTTCGGCGGCATGCGCTTCGATCAGCCGGCAATAGTCGAGGATCGCCGGGATCGAACGCATGGCCATCGCGAAGCCGCCGGCGCCGGTGGTCTCCTGGCCGAGGGTGTTATGTTGCAGCGCAATGCGCTCGTCGCGAATACGGCTTTCATCACCACCGACCCGCAGGGTGGTAATAATATAATTGGCGTTTTGTAGCGCCGCGACCGGGTCGGTGGTGGTCGTGAAATGAATATCCGGGCGAATGGTCGTAAATACATAGCGGGCAATTTCGCCGAATATCGCCAGATTATCTGCAGAGTTATCTAGAAAAACCACCTCCGTTAAACCAATGCGGTGAGCATTATATGCCAGAGATTTCGCTAAAAATGCAGAGCGAACGCCGCCCCCGCCTAATACGGTTAATTTCATACAAACTCCTCATTAATTTTCTGCTAACCAGTTATCAACCCGGGAACGTACCTGTCCCACTTTTACGCCATAAATAACCTGAACCTCATTGCGATTGCGCACTACGCCGTTGGCGCCGGTATTTTTTAATTGCGCGTCATCAACCCGCGCCATATCGCGCACGGCCACGCGCAGGCGGGTAAAACAATTATCGACGGAGAGAATATTCTCCTTGCCCCCGAGACCGCGGATAATGTCATCGGTGACCGACTGCGGCTGCGCGACTTTCTGGCGATACTCCGCTTTGCTGTAGAGCTTCACGTTCTCGTCATCTTCCCGGCCCGGCGTTTTCAGATTCAGCTTCACCACCAGAGTGCGGAAAATCACGTAGTAGACGGCGAACTGGCCGATACCGATAAGGACATATCCCGGCCAGCGCGTTAAGGAGACCGGTAGCGGCAGGTTATAGATCAGAAATTCGATCAGGCCCGAGGCTCCCCAGGGGCGTACGGTGAAAAGGTCGCAAATGGCCTGCGAGGCGGCGGTTAACGTCGCATGGATCACCCACAGCAGTGGCGAGACAAACAAGAAGGTGAACTCAATCGGCTCGGTGATGCCGGTCAGCATCGAGGTGATAATCGCCGGCAGCAGAATCGCCTTGGCCATCACTTTTTTCTCCGGCTTCGCGGTGTGGTAGAACGCCCGCGAGGCGCCGGCCAGGCCGAAGATGGTGGTCATCCCTTGCTGTGAGAAGCGTAGGGCCTCATTCATCACCGGGGTCAGATCCGGATGGCGCATGTAGGCGAGAAAAATGGCCTGGGTACCGGAGACCACCTGACCGTCCACGTTCAGGGTGCCGCCAATCTGGGTGAGCTGGAAGGGTGACCAGACAAAATGGTGCAGGCCGGTCGGGATAAGAAATTTTTCAAAGAAACCATAGACGAAGACCCCGGCGACCCCAGCATTTTTCATAAAGCCGGTGAGGGCGGAGATGCCGTGGGTCATAAACGGCCAAATCCAGGTAAAGGCGATGGCGTAGAAGATAACCACCGGCGTCATCGCCACCAGCGTCAGCTTGGCGCCGCCGTACATCGACAGCGCGCCGGGCAGCTCAATGGTAGAGACTTTATTGTGCACCCACGCGATAGTGCAGCCGAGAATAATGCCAAGGAAAACGCCCATATCCACCACTACAAAGCCCAGCAGTTGGGTTTGCCCGGTGCCATAATATTCACCGTTAATTTTTTCGGCGAGTCCGTGGGTGTGTTCCAGCCAGGAGTGGTTGGCGCCAAGAAACATAATGAAGCACATCACCGCAACCAGCGCGACTTCGGTTTTTTTATCTTTTGCCAGGCCATAGCTAATACCGACGCAAAATAATAAGCCGAGGTTGCCAAATAGAGGCCAAAAGGTGTCGCCGAGCATCTGCCCAAGCTGGTGCAGGAAACTGGTTTCAGCAATTAATGTCGGATTAGTTAATACTGAACTGAGGGCCAGAATTAAGCCAATGACCGGCAAGAACAATACGGCGCCGATCATGGCCCGGGAGAATTTTTGCATATTCTCCAGAATACGCTGACGTATTTCAGGCATGATTGATCCTTTTATATTTTTGTAGGTACAGGGAGCGGTTTGTTTTTATCGACTTCCAGTATTTTGGTTATAGCAACTCTGATATTTGAAAGGAACCAGTAGCGGTAAATAGGCACAGATAGCCGCTTATTGCACACAGGTTTCAGAATGCTTGCAGACCCCCTCCCTGAAAGTGAGAGAGCGTTGCCAGAGCGGAGTGTTTGCAGAGAAGCGTTCCCTCTCCCCGTGGGGGAGAGGGGGATGGGGCATCGCTAGGGCGTGACGGGAGCGGGCGCTGGCGCGGCGGGGGCGGTATTGACCTCGCCGTTGCGCATGGTTTGCGCCACCTGCTGTTTCTCCATATTTACGGCGCTAAGCTGTGCGTTGACCGTCGGCTTGAGCGGGGCATCGGCCTGCACGCTGCCGCTGGCGGTCAGCTGGAGGTTGCCATCCCCGCTAATGGGGAGCGAAGGCCAGCCCCAGGCCTGCAGAATATTCAGCGGCACGCCGCGGCCGTTCAGGCTCAAATTGACCTGGCGCTGCGGCAGCTGGGATACCGCGGCGGTGGCCTGCAGAATGCCGCGCTCGGTGAAGGCGCTGAGCTCAGTGATATTGACCGTCGACGCCGTGGCGCTCAGCTTGAGTGAAGGGCGACGCACGTCAATTCGGTTAAAGGTCGCCGCCGCGGCGTTTAGCGTCGCGCTACCGTTCCACACCCCCCAGCTGCCGTTTTTCACCAGCTGAAGCTCGCCGCCATAGCCATCGAGAGCGGTAATCTGCCATGGGAAGGCTGGGTCCACATCGATGATCAGGTTGCGGCTGGCGCTGAATTTTTTAAGCGTCAGGCTTTGCAGCCAGGCCGGCAGCGGCGCCATCCACAGTGGCTTCCAGTTCGCCGGCAGCGTGTACTCCAGCCCGGCGAAGGCGGTGTCGTCAAGCACCAGCGCGTTACCGGCGCGCAGCCAGTTGCCGGAGGTTCGCACCATGCCGCCCTCCCAGCGCGAGGAGAACTGGCGCAGGGCAATACCCTGGGGTGAAAATTCGGCATTCAGGATCGGGTCGAAAAAGTGCAGCGAGCCGTAGATAAATTCGCTGGCATTCATCGACAGCGCGCCGTCCTGGCTCTGCCAGCCGCCGTGACTGAGCGTCAGGTTGCGCAGGCTCAGGTCGAGGTCGGTTACCGCCCAGTCCGGCCCCTGCAGGCGCGCGTCGGTGATATCCAGGCGGCCAATCTGCAGAGAGGGGACCGTGGTTAACGGCGCGAAAAAGTCGGCCAGCGAGGCGGCGCTCTGCAGTCGGATCTCATTGAGCTGAAGGTTATCCACCAGCCAGCTGCCGTCGGCGCTGCGTTTCGCATTGCCGGTTAAGGTGCCGCGGGCGACATCGGCGCCGAGGGTGGAGAGGGTGACCTCGCCCTGATCAATCTTGCCCTGAATCAGAACATTGCTGGCTTCGACGCCATTGAGCGTCATCGAGCCCGCGCTCATCTGGATCTGCGCCGTTTTCCCCAGCACATTGCCTGCCTCCGGCGCCCACGGGCTGACGCCGCCAGTGACGCGCTGCGCGCTGAGCGCCCAGCCGGTTTCCGGACTATTGAAGGCCATATTGCGCAACATTAGCCGGTCTGCAGCGAACGGCAGGTCGGCAGAGTGGGGTGACAGATTCAGGGTGCCGTCGTTAAGGACAATCTCATCCGCATGCAGCGGGTCGCTAAACTGGCGGGTGCTGAAGCCAATATCGACCGTTTTCGCCACCAGGGTTGCCGGCTTGCCTTCCCGGCCAAAGGTGACGTTTTGCAACTGCACATGAAGAGGGGAGGAGAAATCGTGGTCCATCGCATCGAAGGAGACCTGCCAGCCGGTGCCATTGCTGAGCCAGGCGCTGGCCTGGCGGGCGCCCCAGTGGGTTTGCAGCAGGAACCACGCGCCAACGATGACGAGCAGCAGAGCGACTAGCAGCCAGAGAATCAGCTTTCCAAGAAATTTCATGGTCTTCCATTCTGTGAGATGCACATAACCGTGTTATGCCCGATTTATGCGCACTTCTCAAGGCAGGCGTGGTTTATTTCCGTGACGGGGCAGACGGTGGAGGGCAGCGCCAGGGTGCCCCGGCCGATGGCACGACCGGGACGCGTTAAATCAGGCTTTTTCTGGCGGGAAAATTAAATTCAGAACAATCGCCGTGATACCGCCGGCGGCGATACCGGAGGAGAGCAGATTCTTCAGCCAGTCCGGCGCGAACTGCAGGATCAACGGCTGCTGCGACACGCCGAGGCCCACCGCCAGCGACAGGGCGATAATCAGGATCGCCCGGCGATTCAGCGGCTCGCGGGAGACGATGCGCACGCCGGACGCGGCGATGGTGCCGAACATCACCAGCGTGGCGCCGCCGAGCACTGGCTCAGGGATATGCTGTACGAAGCCGCTCACCGCCGGGAACAGCCCGAGGACGATCAGCATCAGCGCCACCACAAAGCCGACGTAGCGGCTGGCGACGCCGGTCAGCTGGATCACGCCGTTGTTCTGGCCGAAGCAGGAGTTCGGGAAGGTGTTGAAGACCGCGGACACAAAGGAGTTGAGGCCGTTAGCCAGCACGCCGCCTTTCAGGCGCTTCATATACAGCGGACCCGAGACCGGCTGTTCGGAGACGTCGGAGGTGGCGGTGATATCGCCGATGGTTTCCAGGGAGGTGATCATAAACACCAGCATCAGCGGCAGCAGCAGGCTCCAGTCAATGCCGAGGCCATAGTAGAGCGGCGTCGGGACGGTGATGAGGCTGCTGTTGGTCGGGGCGGTGTTGGCCGGCAGCATATCGAGGAACCACGCCGCCAGATAGCCCGCCGCCATGGCAATCACCAGCGAAGCGATGCGCAAATAGGGATTACGCTGGCGGTTGAGAATGATGATCAGCGCCAGCACGATGCCCGCCAGCAGCAGGTTCTTCGGCGCGCCGAAGGTATGGTCGGCCATCGCCGCGTAGCCGCCGCCGATGGAGGTCAACCCAACCTGAATCAGCGACAGGCCGATGATCATCACCACCACGCCGGAGACCAGCGGGGTAATGATGCGGCGCGCGAGGTGCAGGACGCGGGAGAGGACCATTTCCGTGCAGCTGGCCAGCATCAGGGTGCCGAACAGGGCGGCCATCATCGTCGGGACGTCGGCGCCGCCGGTTTTCAGCGCGGTGCCGCCCATGATCAGCGGGGCGACAAAGTTGAAGCTGGTGCCCTGGATGGAGAGCAGTCCGGAACCGACCGGGCCCCAGGCTTTGATCTGAATAATGGAGGCCACGCCGGAGGCGAACAGCGACATGCTGATGATATGTTGGGTATCTTGCGCCGGGAGACCGAGAGCCTGGCAGATTAACAGCGCCGGGGTGATCACCGCGACAAACATCGCCAGCAGGTGCTGGAAGGCGGCGAACAGGGTTTGCGGTAGGGGCGGGCGATCTTCGAGGCGGTAAATTAATTCGCTGGCTGGTTTATGCGCAACCGGTTGCGCATTTTCTGACTCTGCGGTGTTAACGGACATCACAAGCAATCCCAAGGTGGCAAAGCGGGAATTTTATCGGACTGTAGACCAAAAGCAAACGTTTGCCAGCGTTTGCCCATAAAAATTTATGCTGTGAATATGCGCAACGAGATTATTAACATTTTGTATGCTAAATCGCATCATTCAGGATACAAAATATCTTTTTCTGTCATTTTTTCCGCCGTTCTGCGTAAAATCCCCCTCTGCCTCCTCATGAAGAGAAGCTAAAGACACCAGGAATATCGTCGCGTGTGAATGGATCATGCGCCCATAAGGAGCTTTTTATGTTTCATCTCGATACCTTATCGACGCTCGTTGCCGCAACGCTTGTGCTATTACTCGGCAGAAAACTCGTCCAAACCGTACCCCTCCTCAAGAAATACACCATTCCTGAACCTGTTGCCGGCGGTCTGCTGGTGGCGCTGGCGCTGCTGGTGCTGAAAAAAAGTATGGATATCGATATTGATTTCGATATGAGCCTCAAAGATCCGCTGATGCTGGCGTTCTTCGCCACCATCGGTCTGAACGCCAACCTGGCCAGCCTGCGGGCGGGCGGCAAGGTGCTGGGTACCTTTCTGATTGTGGTGGTTGGTCTGTTGCTGCTGCAGAACGCCCTCGGTATCGGCATGGCGAAGCTGTTGGGCCTGGATCCGCTGATGGGTCTGCTGGCCGGTTCTATTACCCTTTCCGGCGGCCACGGCACCGGGGCGGCATGGAGCAAGCTGTTCGTTGAGCGCTATGGTTTTGCCAACGCCACCGAGGTGGCGATGGCCTGCGCGACTTTCGGCCTGGTGCTCGGCGGCCTGATCGGCGGCCCGGTGGCGCGTTACCTGGTGAAACACTCTTCCTCGCCGGACGGGACGCCGGACGATCAGGTGGCGCCGACCGCCTTCGAAAAGCCGGACGTGGGGCGGGTGATCACCTCGCTGGTGCTGATCGAGAGTATCGCCCTGATCGCCATCTGTCTGACGGTGGGCAAGGTGGTTGCGCAACTGCTGGCGGGCAGTGTCTTTGAATTGCCGACCTTTGTCTGCGTGCTGTTTATCGGCGTGATCCTCAGCAACAGCCTGGCGCTGGCGGGGCTGTATCGGGTGTTCGATCGCGCGGTGTCGGTGCTGGGCAACGTCAGCCTGTCGCTGTTCCTCGCCATGGCGCTGATGAGCCTCAAGCTCTGGGAACTGGCTTCTCTGGCGCTGCCGATGATTATTATCCTGGCGGTGCAGGCGGTAGCGATGGCGCTGTATGCAGTGTTCGTCACCTATCGGATGATGGGTAAAAACTACGATGCCGCGGTGCTGGCAGCCGGGCATTGCGGGTTTGGTCTGGGGGCAACGCCGACGGCGATCGCCAATATGCAGGCAATTACCGACCGTTTCGGCCCGTCACATATGGCCTTCCTGGTGGTGCCGATGGTGGGGGCGTTCTTTATCGATATCGTCAACGCGCTGGTGATTAAGCTGTACCTGTTGCTGCCGATATTTGGTTGATAAAAAACCCGGAGGCGGTGCTGCGCACCTGTCCGGGCTACAAGATCGTGCTGTTTGGGGTTTTGTAGCCCGGCTAAGGCGTTTACGCCGCAAGCCGGGAATACCTCCACAATCTTACGCTTCGTCGTGCTCTTCCCACGCTAACGCGCGTTTCACCGCTTTCTTCCAGCCGCTGTAACGATAGTTACGCTCGGTGGTTTCAATCCCCGGGCGGAATTCACGCTCAATCACCGCTTTTTCCTGCAGCTCATCGAGGTTCTGCCAGAAGCCGACCGCCAGACCGGCCAGATAGGCGGCGCCCAGGGCTGTCACTTCGCGCACTTCCGGACGCTCCACGCGGGTGCCGAGGATATCGGACTGGAACTGCATGAGGAAGTTGTTGGCCACCGCGCCGCCATCCACGCGCAGCGCATGCAGACGGATACCGGAGTCAGCCTGCATCGCTTCCAGCACGTCGCGGGTCTGATAGGCGATGGACTCCAGCGTCGCACGGATAATGTGGTTCGAGTTCACGCCACGGGTGAGGCCGAAAATCGCGCCGCGGGCATAGGGGTCCCAGTACGGCGCGCCAAGACCGGTGAACGCAGGCACGACGTACACGCCGTTGGTGTCCTTCACTTTGGTGGCGAAGTACTCGGAATCGAACGCATCGCTGATGAGCTTCATCTCGTCGCGCAGCCACTGAATGGAGGCGCCAGCCATAAACACCGCCCCTTCCAGTGCGTAGTTCACCTCGCCGCGCGGACCGCAGGCGATGGTGGTCAGCAGACCGTGAGTGGAGGTCACCGCTTTTTCGCCGGTGTTCATCAGCATAAAGCAGCCGGTGCCGTAGGTGTTTTTCGCCATCCCTTCCTTAACGCACAGCTGGCCGAACAGGGCCGCCTGCTGGTCACCGGCGATCCCGGCGATAGGAATGCGGGTCCCGCCTTTACCACCGATGTTGGTCTGGCCGTACACTTCGGACGACTTGCGTACTTCCGGCAGCATGGCGCGCGGAATATCCAGCGCGTCGAGCATCTTGTCGTCCCAGTCCAGGTCGTGGATGTTGAACAGCATGGTACGCGAGGCGTTGGTGTAGTCGGTGACGTGCACGCGACCCTGGGTCATCTTCCAGATAAGCCAGGTGTCCACGGTGCCGAACAGCAGCTCACCGCGCTTCGCACGCTCACGGGAACCTTCGACATGGTCGAGGATCCATTTCACCTTGGTGCCGGAGAAGTAGGGGTCCACCACCAGGCCAGTGGCCTTGCGGATATACTCCTCCATCCCGTCACGCTTGAGCTGCTCGCAGATCTCGGCGGTGCGGCGGCACTGCCAGACGATGGCGTTATAGATCGGTTTGCCGGTCTCGCGCTCCCACACCACCACGGTCTCACGCTGGTTGGTGATACCGATGGCCGCGATCTGATCGGAGTTGATATCCGCTTTGGCCAGCGCTTCGACCAGCGTCGAGCTTTGGGACGCCCAGATTTCCATCGGGTCGTGTTCAACCCAGCCTGGCTTAGGATAAATTTGTTCGAATTCTCGCTGGGAGACGCTGACGATATTGGCATCATGATCCATCACAACGGCCCGGGAGCTGGTAGTGCCCTGGTCAAGCGCAACGATATATTTTTTGTCGGTCATAGTCGGTGTCCCGTAGTCAGATTACAGCGAAGCTTTATGTTGAGTGGAGGAAGAGGAGGGGCTCTCTTGCTCTTCGTCCACGCAGGTGTCGCAAGGCAGGTGGCGGCCAATCAGCTTACGATAGCTGAACGCGCCCAGCGCCGCGCCGACCACCGGTGCGCACAGCGGCACCAGGAAATAAGGAATATCTTTACCGCCGGTGAAGGCGACGTCGCCCCAGCCGGCCAGCCAGGCGAAGGCTTTCGGGCCGATATCACGCGCCGGGTTCATGGCGAAGCCGGTCAGCGGTCCCATGGAGGCGCCAATCACCGCGATCAGCAGGCCGATCAGCAGCGGCGCCAGCGGGCCGCGCGGCACACCGTTGCCATCGTCGGTCAGCGCCAGGATGACGCCCATCAGGATAGCGGTAATCACCATCTCTACCGCGAAGGCCTGCACAAAATTGATATGCGGGTTCGGGTAAGTGGAGAAGATGCCAGCCAGATCAAGGCTTTCCACGCTGCCGCGTACCATATGGTGGGTGGTTTCATAATCGAGGAAAAGATTGTAATAAAGCCCGTAAACTAATGCCGCAGCGCAAAAGGCGCCAGCGAATTGCGAAATAATAAAAGGAACCACTTTGCGGCCATCGAAGCAGGCGAACAGCCAGAGCGCGATAGTCACCGCAGGGTTAAGGTGCGCACCGGATACCCCTGCGGTCAGGTAGATCGCCATGGCGACGCCCAGACCCCAGATGATGCTGATTTCCCACTGTCCGAAGCTGGCTCCCGCGACCTTGAGCGCAGCCACGCACCCAACGCCGAAAAAGATCAACAACCCGGTACCGAGGAACTCTGCGATGCACTGGCCTTTTAAGGTTGATGTTTGGCTCATAATCGAATCCTGAAGCGTGGTGATGATTATTGTATGTAGGGTGGTCACAGACGACCATATTGCCATGTAGGCATAGTGTTAATTTATCGTTAACGAGCAAAAACGAGAAATATCGAACTTCAAATGTGTGTAGCACGTCAAGAAAATGAGCGTTTTCGCGCCATTCGTGCGCATTAAGCGCGCTGCCGGAGCGTTTCACCTCGCATTTTGTTAACCATAATATTAACAATGGCTCATGAAGTACGAGCGAACTGCGCTGAAAGTACCAGGTAAAGACTGAAAAGTGTTGCAAACCGCAATCTGCGCGGCTTGCCGCTGGACAGGGGCGGCGGGGATTCATACAATCGACGATAACACCGCTATGTGCGCTAATTTTCGTTAAGGCGGGACCGCGTATACGAAACACCAGTTTCTATCAACGCCTTGCAAGTTCAGGAGAGGTATGACGATGTCATTAGAAGTGTTTGAGAAATTAGAATCTAAGGTTCAGCAGGCGATTGATACCATCACTCTGTTGCAGATGGAAATCGAAGAGCTGAAAGAAAAGAACAACACCCTGGTGCAGGAAGTTCAGAGCGCGCAGCATGGTCGTGAAGAGCTGGAGCGCGAAAACAGCCAGCTGAAAGAGCAGCAGCAGGGCTGGCAGGAGCGTCTGCAGGCGCTGCTGGGCCGCATGGAAGAAGTCTAATCGCTTCACGCCCTCTCCCGCCAGGGAGGGGGTGATCCTTATCCCTTCCTTTATACTCACAAGTTATAGCCAATCTTTTTTTATTCTTTAATCATTGAATCGCTTTCTGGCACGCTTAGCCCATCACAACACGACATAAAGAGAGCGGTGCGATGAATAAGTGGGGCGTAGGGTTAACTCTGTTGCTGGCATCCGCCAGCGTTCTGGCAAAAGATTTTCAGCTATTAAACGTATCTTATGATCCAACGCGCGAGCTGTACGAACAGTACAACAAAGCGTTCAGCGCGCACTGGAAGCAGGAGACCGGCGACAACGTGGTGATCCGCCAGTCGCATGGCGGCTCCGGCAAGCAGGCGACCTCGGTGATTAACGGTATTGAAGCGGATGTGGTTACGCTGGCGCTGGCCTACGACGTCGACGCGATCGCCGAGCGCGGCCGTATCGATAAAAACTGGCTGAAGCGCCTGCCGGATAACTCCGCGCCCTATACTTCCACCATCGTGTTCCTCGTCCGTAAGGGCAACCCGAAACAGATCCATGACTGGAACGACCTGATCAAACCGGGCGTGTCGGTCATCACCCCGAACCCGAAAAGCTCCGGCGGCGCTCGCTGGAACTACCTGGCGGCCTGGGGCTATGCCCTGCATCAGAACCATGGCGACCAGGCGAAAGCCCAGGATTTCGTCAAGGCGCTGTATAAAAACGTGGAAGTGCTGGACTCCGGCGCGCGCGGTTCGACCAATACCTTCGTAGAACGCGGGATCGGCGATGTGCTGATCGCCTGGGAAAACGAAGCGCTGCTGGCGACCAACGAACTGGGCAAAGACAAGTTTGAAATCGTGACCCCGAGTGAGTCGATTCTGGCTGAGCCGACCGTTTCGGTGGTCGATAAAGTCGTGGATAAGAAAGGCACCCGCCAGGTGGCGGAAGCGTACCTGAAGTATCTCTACTCGCCGGAAGGCCAGGAGATTGCGGCGAAGAACTTCTACCGTCCGCGCGATCCGAACGTGGCGAAGAAATATGCTAATGAATTCCCGAAACTGAAACTGTTCACTATCGATCAGGAGTTCGGCGGCTGGACGAAAGCGCAGAAAGAGCACTTCTCCAACGGCGGCACCTTCGACCAGATTAGCCAGCGTTAATTCTCTTGTCCCTGCTTGCGCTACGCTTAGCAGGGCTACAGTTCTGCGCTGTGCGTAACCCGGGTAAGGCGCCAGACGCCACCCGGGAATCCCTGCTTGCACTAGGCTTAGCAGGGCTACACTTCTGCGCTGTGCGTAGCCCGGGTAAGGCGCCAGCCGCGACCCGGAAAACGCTCCGCCCGTCATCTGTTTTCATTTAGTCATCAAATTACGTTACTCTTCCGCTTCAGGCTTAACAGGGAATGAAAATGAGAAGAGTAAGATACTTTTTGCTGGCGCTGCTGGTGGCGATCCTCGCGGCGCTGGCGGGCGGCTACTACTGGCTGCACTCTGGCAACCCGGACGCGTTGCGCAAGATTGTTCTGCAGCAGTGCGTTCCCCATCAGCAACAGCAGCAAAACCCGTCGCCGTGTGCCGAAGTGAACCTCAAGGGCGGCTATGTGCTGTTTAAAGATCGTAACGGCCCGCTGCAGTATTTGCTGATGCCGACCTACCGCATTAACGGCACCGAAAGCCCGCTGCTGTTGGATCCACTGACGCCGAACTTCTTCTGGCAGGCCTGGCAGGGGCGTGAGATCATGAGCCAGCGCCACGGCGCGCCGGTTCCCGATAACGCGGTATCGCTGGCGATCAACTCGCGCAGCGGACGCACGCAAAACCATTTCCATATTCATATCTCCTGCCTGCGCCCCGATGTGCGCGCGCAGTTAGACAAGGATGCGGCGGCGATCAGCAGCCGCTGGCTGCCGTTGCCGGGTGGGCTTCAGGGCCATGAATATCTGGCGCGCCGGGTGACGGAGGCGGAGCTCGCCCAGCGCAGCCCGTTCCTGATGCTGGCGGAAGAGGTGCCGGAGGCGCGTCAGCATATGGGACGCTATGCGCTGGCGATGGCGCAGCAGAGCGACGGCTCTCTGGTGCTGCTGGCGACGGAGCGTAACCTGCTGTCCCTGAACCGGGCCTCGGCGGAAGAGATCCAGGATCATCGCTGCGCCATCCTTAACGCAAACCACTAGTTCTGGCGTTTACCTGTCTTACCTGTCGTCGTATTCTTGCTGAAAAAAACGACAGGAGACAGGCATGTCGCTCTGGCTTACCCACCCGCTGTTCCTCCCTTCACTGATTGTCGGCGTTACCATTGTGCTCTGGGCGACGTCGCTGCTGCCGGAATTTATCACCGCGCTGCTGTTTTTCGCTGCGGCGATGATGGCGAAAATCGCCCCGCCGGAGGTGATCTTCGGCGGCTTTGCCTCCTCGGCCTTCTGGCTGGTGTTCAGCGGCTTTGTGCTCGGCATCGCGATCCGTAAAACCGGGCTGGCGGACCGGGCGGCGCAGGCGCTGTCGGCGCGGCTAACCGACTCCTGGCCGCGGATGGTCGCCAGCGTGGTACTCCTGAGCTATGCCCTGGCGTTCGTGATGCCTTCCAACATGGGGCGCATCGCGCTGCTGATGCCGATCGTGGCGGCGATGGCCCGCCGGGCGGGCATTGCCGACGGCAGCCGCGGCTGGTTCGGCCTGGCGCTGGCGGTGGGGTTCGGCACCTTTCAGCTTTCGGCGACGATTTTGCCCGCCAACGTGCCGAATCTGGTGATGAGCGGCGCGGCGGAGGGCTCGTACGGTATCCATCTGAATTATGTTCCCTATTTACTGCTGCATACGCCGGTGCTTGGCTGGCTGAAAGGGGCGGCGCTGGTGGCGCTGATCTGCTGGCTGTTTCCCGGTAAGCCGCATCCGCCGCGCGACCTGGCGCCGCTGCCGGCGATGAGCCGCGACGAGAAGCGTCTGGCGTGGCTGCTGGCGGTGGTCCTCACGCTGTGGGTGACCGAGAGCTGGCATGGCATCGGCCCGGCGTGGACCGGCCTGGCGGCGGCGGTGGTCACGCTGTTGCCGCGGGTGGGCTTTATCAGCGGCGAAGAGTTTGCCAGCGGGGTGAATATGCGCACCTGTATTTATGTTGCCGGGATTTTGGGGCTGGCGATCACCGTCACCCAAACCGGGATTGGCGGCGTGGTGGGCAATGCGCTGCTGCAGGTGATGCCCCTGGATAAAGACAATCCTTTCACCAGCTTCCTGGCGCTGACCGGAATTACCAGCGCGCTGAACTTTATTATGACCGCCAACGGCGTGCCGGCGCTGTATACCACCTTTGCCCAGAGCTTTGCCGACGCCACCGGCTTCCCGCTGCTGAGCGTGATTATGATTCAGGTGCTGGGTTATTCCACGCCGCTGCTGCCGTATCAGGCGTCGCCAATCGTGGTCGCGATGGGGTTAGGCAAAGTCCCGGCGAGGGCGGGGATGTTGCTTTGTCTGGCGCTGGCGGCGGTGAGCTATTTGATTTTACTGCCGCTGGACTACGCGTGGTATCAGCTGTTGGGGAAACTGTAACGGCAAAAGAAAGCCCGGCTTGCGCTGTGCTAAGCCGGGCTCCCACGTTTTGTCAGTCAACCCGGTTGCGTGTCGCCACCGGGAAAAGCGAATTACGCTTTTTTCGCTGCTTCTGCTGCTTTAACGATCACCGCGAAAGCGTCAGCTTTCAGGGAGGCGCCGCCAACCAGCGCACCGTCGATGTCCGGCTGGGTGAACAGCTCTGCTGCGTTGCCAGCGTTAACGGAACCACCGTACTGGATGATCACTTGCTCAGCGATTTTCGCGTCAGCTTTAGCAATGTGGTCACGGATGAATTTGTGCACCGCCTGAGCCTGAGCCGGGGTCGCGGATTTGCCGGTACCGATAGCCCATACAGGTTCGTAAGCGATAACCACGCCTTCGAAAGCGGCAGCGCCCTGCGTTTTCAGTACCGCGTCGATCTGACGTGCGCAAACTTCTTCCGTTTTGCCCGCTTCGTTTTCGGCTTCGGTTTCACCGATGCACAGTACCGGAGTCAGACCCTGCTCTTTCAGCACGGCGAATTTCTTCGCAATCAGCTCGTCGGATTCTTTGTGGTAGGTACGACGCTCGGAGTGGCCGATGATGATGTACTGTGCGCCGATATCTTTCAGCATTTCGGCGGAGGTTTCACCGGTGAAAGCGCCGGACAGGTTTACGTCAACGTTCTGCGCGCCCAGGTGGATGTGGCTGCCTTCTGCCGCACGCTTAGCCAGGTCCAGATACATTTCCGGCGGGGCGATGGCAACTGCGCAGCCGCTTACGCCAGCCAGCTCGGTACGCAGGTTCGCAACCAGTTCGTTTACCATGTGGCGGCTGCCGTTCAGTTTCCAGTTACCCATCACTAAAGGATGTCGCATTTTAATTCTCCACGCTACTTAAGCGAATTAAGGAATATAGCCGCCCCAGAGGGCAGCATGGTCTGTGAAACAGTATAGAGACTCGTCACTGGAAAGGCTTTGCTTTTTGTCATTTATTGTTACCTTCCAGCGTTTCAGATAGCGCCAGCTTAATCGGTTCAACAGCGAAGGTCAGACCCTTTTCACCATGATCTGCCACCACATAGCGCACGGCGCCCTCGGTGTCGGAGAAGTAGCGTTTGCCTTTGCCGGCAGTCAGCAGTTTCTGCAGTTTTTGCTGGCTCTGCGCCGGGCTAAGGGTGGGCACGAAGGCGCGGATCATGGCGCTCATATACTCCAGCGCTTTGGCCTTCGCCGCCTTTTGCTCCGGCCCCTGGATCGGCAGCCAGGTGATCTGCATGGATTTGATCTTCAGCGTGCCGCGCTCCAGCGCGGTGGAGGCGTAGAGATTTTCGTTAATCTTGCTGGCGGCGCGGGTCAGGTTAGCCCGATCGCGGCTGGTTGATATGGAACGGAATTCATTCAGAGGCAGCTTCGGGTTATCGGCGTTAAATTTTTCCCGGAACTGGCTGATCGACAGGTCAAAGCTCGGCGCGCCGGCGAGCAGGTAGGGGGCAGCGGTCGTCGATTCGCTTTCTGCGGACAACGCGTGCGGGCCGACGGCAAGGCCCATCAGCCCACTGAAACACAAGATTGTCCACTTTTTCATGCCCGTCGTTCCTTTTTTTGCCTGCTGACGATTAAATCGGGAAGCGCGGCGCTTGTCAAAAAGTCACGACGCCAGGGTAAACTACGTAGACGATGATGATAAGGAAAAACGCATGACCCTACAGCAGTGGTTATTCTCAATTAAAGGGCGCATTGGCCGCCGCGATTTCTGGATCTGGATTGCCATTTGGCTGGTGACCATGAGCGCGCTGTTCACCCTGGCAGGCAGCAATCTGCTTAATCTGCAGACGGCGGCGTTTATTATTGTCTGCCTGCTGTGGCCGACGGCGGCGGTGGTGGTGAAGCGGCTGCACGATCGCGGCAAATCCGGACTGTGGGCGCTGCTGATGATTCTGGCGTGGATGCTGCTGGCGGGGAACTGGGCGATGCTGCCGCAGGTCTGGCAGTGGGGCGTCGGGCGCTTT
The DNA here is from genome assembly GCF_030128605.1 of Klebsiella sp. K5-45. NCBI lineage: Bacteria > Pseudomonadati > Pseudomonadota > Gammaproteobacteria > Enterobacterales > Enterobacteriaceae > Klebsiella > Klebsiella sp. K5-45. The sequence goes on from NZ_JAKUZW010000014.1 coordinate 59,015, forward strand.
GTGCCGACGCTGATTATCGTCATGATGCTGATCGACCTGGGGGCGTTTGTCGGCACCCAGGGCGAGAATAAGTTCGGCAAGGAGACCCAGGACGTGCGCTGGAAAGCGGACGCCTGATTACCAGTAGTGCTCCGCCGTCATGTGGCCCGGCCGGCGACGCAGATGTTTGGTCATCTGCCGGGTCTCTTTTAACAGCTGTTGGGTATCGCGCACCATCTGCGGGTTGCCGCACAGCATCACATGGCTGGTATCGCGGGTCATCGGCAGGCCGACTGCCTCCTCCAGCGCCCCGGTTTCAATCAGGAACGGCACCCGGCCGGTCAGCGAGCCTGACACGGTTTCGCGGCTGACCACCGTCTGGATGCGTAATTTGCCGGCGTAGCGCTGCTCGAGTTCGCGCATCAGCGGCAGATAGCTCAGGTCCGCGGCGTAGCGCACGGCGTGGACCAGCACCAGATGATTAAATCGCTCAAGATCTTTGCCTTCCTGGAGAATCGACAGATAAGGCCCGAGGGCGGTGCCGGTCGCCAGCATCCACAGAGTATCGCAGTCCGGTACTTCCTCGAGGACGAAGAAGCCAGCCGCTTCGCTCACCACCTGGACCTCATCGCCCGGTTTCAGCGCCGCCAGACGCGGGCTCAGCTTGCCTTCCGGGACGGTGACCAGATAGAACTCGAGATCGGGATTGCCGGGGGCGTTGACGTAGGAGTAGGCGCGCTGCACGCGTTCGCCGTCGATTTCCAGCCCGAGCTTGGTAAATTGCCCGGCGGTAAACGGATGGACAGGCGCCCGCACGTATAAACTGAACAAGGCGTCCGTCCAGTACTCCACTTTTGTCACTTTGCCGCTAACCCAGTCCGCCATCGTCTTCTCCTGTTGCCAAGCGATGCCTTATCTTCGGCCCAGACGGGCAAGATTTCCACCCCGCAGGCGCAAGAAAGCTCTATTGATCAAATATAAACGAAGAACAGGACAACCGCCCGCGGACGGTTGCCTGGAGGAGAGAAAGCGGTATTACAGGATGTGCTGCTGGACGTCCGGATCTTTACGGTCGAGGTAATGAATCGACTGGATCCGACGGATGGTGCGCGACTTGCCGCGGATCAGCAGCGTCTCGGTGGTGGCCATATTGCCCTTACGGGTAATGCCGTCCAGCAGATCGCCTTTGGTGATGCCGGTAGCGGAGAAGACGACGTTATCGCTGCGCGCCATTTCATCAAGGCGCAGCACTTTACCCGCTTCGATGCCCATGGTTTTGCAGCGCGCCAGCTCGTTTTCACCGATGCGGCGATTCTCTTCGCTGTCGCCCTTCACGTGGTGACGAGCCAGCAGGCGGCCCTGCATATCGCCGTCGAGCGCGCGGATCACCGCGGCGGAAACCACCCCTTCCGGCGCGCCGCCGATGCCGTACAGCACGTCCACTTCGCTATCCGGCATGCAGGTGAGAATGGAGGCCGCGACGTCGCCATCGGGAATGGCGAACACGCGCACGCCCAGCTGCTGCAGCTGAGCAATCGCCGCATCGTGGCGCGGTTTCGCCAGCACGGTGACGGTCAGCTCGCCCAGCGGCTTGTTCAGCGCGCGGGCGATATTGCGCAGGTTCTCTTCCAGCGGCAGATTGAGATCGATAGCGCCTTTAGCGCCTGGGCCGACAATCAGCTTTTCCATATACATATCCGGCGCGTTGAGGAAGCAGCCTTTATCGCCGACCGCCATCACTGCCAGGGCATTAGCCTGGCCCATCGCCGTCATCCGAGTACCTTCGATGGGATCGACGGCGATATCCACCGCATCGCCCTGGCCGGTGCCCACTTTTTCGCCGATATAGAGCATCGGCGCTTCATCGATTTCGCCCTCGCCGATAACGATGGTGCCGTCGATATTGACGAGGTTAAGCATAATGCGCATGGCGTTAACCGCTGCGCCGTCGGCGGAGTTTTTATCGCCGCGGCCAAGCCATTTATAGCCCGCCAGCGCGGCGGCTTCGGTGACACGCGAAAATTCGATGGCCAGTTCTCGTTTCATAATCCACTCATTGTGTAGAAAGATTGCCCGCAGCGCGGCAAAAGCGCGCTACGCGTTGGAATAGCGTTCGGTTTCCGGCATCCAGCGCTCGATCAGCGCCTGGGCCTGCAGCGGATAGCGTTCATGAATGTGGCGCGCAATGCGCTGAACGTCGGGGATCATCGCCTGATCGCGCAGCAAATCCGCCACTTTAAACTCAGCGTTGCCGGTCTGGCGGGTGCCGAGCAGCTCACCGGGACCGCGAATTTCAAGGTCTTTCTGGGCGATGACGAAACCGTCGTTACTGTCACGCAGCACCTGCAGGCGTTTCTGCGCCGTTTTAGAGAGCGGCGATTTATAGAGTAGCACGCAGTGGGAAGCGACCGCGCCGCGCCCGACGCGCCCTCTGAGCTGGTGCAGCTGCGCCAGACCCAGACGTTCCGGGTTTTCGATAATCATCAGGCTCGAGTTCGGTACGTCGACACCGACTTCAATGACCGTCGTGGCCACCAGCAGATGCATTTCGCCCTGCTTGAAAGCCTGCATCACCGCCTGCTTCTCCGCCGGTTTCATCCGCCCGTGCACCAGACCGATATTCAGCTCCGGCAGCGCCAGCTTGAGCTCCTCCCAGGTCGCTTCCGCCGCCTGGGCCTCCAGCAGATCGGACTCCTCAATCAGCGTACAGACCCAATACGCCTGGCGGCCTTCGTGGGTGCAAGCGTTGCGCACGCGGTCAATAATATCGCTGCGCCGGGTGTCCGGGATAGCGACGGTAGTCACCGGGGTTCGGCCCGGCGGCAGCTCGTCGATAACCGAGGTATCGAGGTCGGCGTAGGCGGTCATCGCCAGGGTGCGCGGGATCGGCGTGGCGGTCATGATCAGCTGATGCGGGTGGAAACCTTGCTGCTGACCTTTCTCCCACAGCGCCAGCCGCTGGTGTACGCCGAAGCGGTGCTGTTCGTCGATGATCACCAGCGCCAGGCCGTTAAACTGCACCTGTTCCTGGAAGATGGCGTGGGTGCCGACAATCATCTGCACCTCGCCGCTGGCGATAGCGTCCTGCTGCGCCTGGCGTGCTTTGCCTTTCTGTTTGCCCGCCAGCCAGCCGACCTCAATGCCCAGCGGTGCAAACCAGCTGCGGAAGTTGTTGGCGTGCTGCTCGGCGAGCAGTTCGGTGGGCGCCATCAGCGCCACCTGTTTGCCGTGGGCGATAGCGCGCAGAGCGGCCAGGGCGGCGACCAGCGTTTTACCGGAGCCGACGTCGCCCTGCACCAGGCGCATCATCGGCACGTCCAGCGCCATATCGCGCTCGATCTCGGCGGTGACCCGCGCCTGCGCGCCGGTGGGCTTAAAGGGCAGGGAGGCCAGCAGCTGATTTTTCAGGGTATCGTTGGCGCCGAGCGGCAGGGCGTGATAGCGCTGGGCGCCTGCCCGTAGCGCCAGCATACTAAGGTTGTGCGCCAGCAGCTCTTCCAGAATCAGGCGCTGCTGCGCCGGGTGCTTGCCGCTTTCCAGCTCGCTAAGTTGCAAGGAGGGAGGCGGACGGTGCAGCGTACGCAGCGCCTCCGGCAGGCTCATCATCCCCTGCGCCAGCTCCGGCGGCAGGAGTTCGCTAATTGCGCAGGTCTCGAGCAGCTCGAGCGCCTGATCGGTGAGCTTGCGCAGGGTCGCCTGCTTAATGCCTTCGGTAGTCGGGTAGACCGGCGTCAGGGTCTCCTGCAGCTCCGGGGTGCTCATATCGCCCTGGACGCGGTATTCCGGGTGGATCATCTCGGCGCCGTACTTCCCGCGTTTGGCTTCACCGTAGGCCAGCACTCGTCGACCGGTCGCGAGGCTGTTTTTCATTGCCGCGTTGAAGTTGAAAAAGCGCATGGTGAGGATGCCGGTGCCATCGCTGATCTGGCAGGTCATCATTCGGCGGCCGCCGAAGGTGATATTGCTGTTGAGCACTTCGCCTTCCACGGTGGCATAAACCCCGGGCAGCAGATCGGCTATCGGGTAAAGATGGGTGCGATCTTCGTAGCGCAAAGGCAGGTGCAGCAGCAGATCCTGTACCGTATGCAGGCCGATCTTCGCCAGCTTGCTGCTCTGCGCAGCCCCAACGCCGGTGAGTGAACTGAGCGGAACGGCATCTAACAGGCGGCCTGACATAGGGTTTACCTCGCAGCCTGCATGGTGGCCCACCACGCGGCATCGGCTTCCACTTCGCCCTGCTCGTTAACGTGGGGGTAAGGTAGCCCTTTCTGTCTCGCGACGCGGGCCAGCACCGGATAGCCGCCTTCAAACAGCAGGCGCTGCTGCTCTTCCGGCGGCAGCATGCTGTTGGCGCGTTGGTACATCCCGGCGTTCTGTCGCTGCCGCTGGGCTTCATACAGGATCAGCGCCGAGGCGACGGAGACGTTCAGCGACTGCACCATGCCGATCATCGGGATAATAATGTCCTGATCGGCCAGGGCCAGCGCTTCCTGAGTGATGCCGGTTTTCTCCTGACCCATCAGGATGCAGGTTGGGCGCGTATAGTCGATTTCACGGAAATCGATGGCTTTGCCGGAAAGATGGGTGGCGAGGATTTGCATACCCTGGCCTTTGAGGTGGCCGACGGCATCTGCGATGGTACGGTGGGTTTTCACCTGCACCCAGCTGTTGCTGCCCGCGGCGGCGGAGGCCATGGTGCGCATCCGGCTGCTCGGCCAGACTGCGTGCACCTCGTGTACGCCAACGGCGTCTGCGGTCCGGATGACCGCAGAGACGTTATGGGGCTTATGGACCTGCTCCATGCAGACCGTCAGGTCAGGCTGACGCCTGGCGAGCATCTCGCAGATACGCGCATAACGCTGTGAATTCATTACACTTCATCCTTCGAATTACCTCTTTAGTCGCTGCGGATCACGCGGCCCATCCCTGGGCCTCGCCCCTGACGGGACCTGCAAGCAGCGTTCAAATCTGCTCCCGGCAGATTTGTCATTCGCTTGCTGCCTTGATGCAATTCGAATGTTTTGTCTAAAAGCTAATTTCGGTTACGGGTGACTTTAATCACGTCCGGCATGACGCGGATTTTGCGCATGATATTCGCCAGATGCACGCGGTCGCGGGCGGTCAGGCGGATAAAGGCGCTGTATACGCGGCCATCTTTCTCTTCCGTATTCAGACTCTGGATATTGGAAGAGGCGGTGTTGATCGCCGCCGTCAGGTTAGCCAATGCGCCCTGGTGGTTAAACATATCCACCTTGATTTCCGTAATGAACTCCTGAGCGGTCTCTTTATCCCACTCAACCGCCATAAATTTCTCCGGCTCTTTCTGGTAGCCGCGGATGTTACGACAGGATTCATGATGGATAACCAGCCCTTTGCCGGGACTGACGTGGGCGATAATCGGGTCACCGGGGATCGGACGACAGCATTTGGCGAAAGTGATCAGCACGCCATCGGCGCCTTTGATTGGCAGATGGCCGTGGTTCGAGGCATTGGCCGGCACCGGTGCCGCAGCGGCTTCGCCCTGCTGCAGGTTTTTCGCCACCACCACGCTCATGGCGTTGCCCAGACCGATCTCCGCCAGCAGATCGTCAAGCGAGGCCAGCTTCATCCGGTCGAGCTCGCGCTGGATATTCTCCGGCGGGATCTCGGCGAGTTTGCGGCTACCGCCCAGCGCGTGGTTGAGCAGACGACGGCCAAGGCTGACCGAGTCATCGCGCTTGAGGTTTTTCAGCAGCTGACGGATCTTGGCGCGCGCCTTCGAGCTGACGACAAAGTTCAGCCAGGCGGCATTCGGACGTGCGCCCGGCGCGGTAATAATTTCGACAGTCTGACCGCTGGAGAGCGGCTGCGACAGTGGATAGGGCTGGCGGTCGACGCGCGCGCCGACGCAGGCATGGCCGATATCGGTATGCACCGCATAGGCGAAGTCCACCGGCGTGGCGCCAGCGGGCAGTTCGACAATGCGCCCTTCCGGGGTGAAAACGTAAATCTCATCGGGGAACAGATCGGATTTAACGCTCTCAATAAATTCAAACGAGCTGCCGGCGCTCTGCTGCAACTCCAGCAGGCTTTGCATCCAGCGCTGGGCGCGGATTTGCGCGGTGGTGCTGCTTTCGCCGCCGTGCTCTTTATAAGCCCAGTGCGCTGCGACCCCCATCTCCGCCATCTGGTCCATGTCTTCGGTACGAATTTGTACCTCGACCGGGACGCCGTGGGGGCCGATCATCGAGGTGTGCAAAGACTGATAGCCGTTCGCTTTCGGAATGGCGATGTAATCTTTGAAACGACCTGGACGCGGTTTATAGAGGCTGTGCATCTGGCCAAGCACGCGGTAGCAGACATCGGCATCATGGACGATAACGCGGAAGGCGTAGATATCCATGATCGAGTGAAAACGCTGCTCTTTGAGCACCATTTTGCAGTAGATCGAGTACAGATGCTTTTCGCGACCGCTGACGCGGCAGGGGATTCCCGCTTCCTGCAAACGCCCTTCGATTTCCGAGAGGATCTTTTGGATCATCTCTTTACGGTTGCCGCGCGCCGCTTTGACCACCTCTTTAATGACGCGGTAGCGGTTCGGGTACAGCGCCTCAAAGCCCAGCTCTTCGAGCTCAGTTTTGATGTGATGGATACCTAAACGGTGCGCCAGCGGGCTGTAGATTTCCAGCGTTTCGCGGGCGATGCGGCGGCGTTTATCCGGGCGTAGCGAGCCCAGGGTACGCATGTTGTGGGTGCGGTCGGCAAGCTTGATGAGGATGACGCGGATGTCCTGCACCATCGCCATGATCATTTTACGAAAGTTTTCGGCCTGCGCCTCTTTCTTATCGCGGAACTTGAGCTTATCAAGTTTCGATACCCCCTCTACCAGTTCGGCGACGCTTTTACCAAAAAGCTGTTCCATGTCCTGGTAGGTGGCGGGAGTATCTTCAATCACATCATGCAGCAGCGCGGCCATCAGCGTTTCGTAGTCGAGCTTCATCTCGGCCAGAATACAGGCTACCGCGACCGGGTGCGTGATATAAGGTTCACCGCTTGAACGTGTCTGACCCTCGTGAGCGTCACGTGCAACGAGATACGCCTGCCGCAGACGTTTGATCTGGTCTTCCGGCAGGTAGTTTTGAATCAGCTGATTCAGGCTTTCAAACAGATACAAGGGCGACCCGCTGTGTGATTAACGACGACCTTCAGCAATCGCGGTAACGGCTTGTAATTCAGCGGCTTCCTGCTCTTGCTGTTCCTGGCGCTCACGTACGTCGAGGATCTGGTTGTTGATCAGACCTTCTTCGATTTCGCGCAGTGCGATTACGGTGGTTTTATCGTTTTCTTCCGGTACCAGCGGATCCTTTCCGCCTACCTGCATCTGACGAGCGCGACGCGCGGCGACCAGTACCAGGTCAAAACGGTTACCAATTTTCTCTACAGCGTCCTGAACAGTTACGCGTGCCATACTTAAAATGCTCCACAGGTGAAGAAATGACTGGGCATGATACTGAATGTGGGTTCAGTCTGCCAATAGTTTGGTGATTAAAGCGCCATGTCGCTGCTTTTGGCGGCTCATGCGCAGACGTTCAGCGCGGATGATATTTTTCAGGTCGCTCAGGGCGGTGTCAAAATCATCGTTCACAATCAGGTAATCATATTCGGCGTAATGGCTCATTTCCGCAACGGCCTGGGCCATTCGTTTCGCGATCACCTCTTCGCTGTCCTGGCCGCGGCCGCGCAGGCGACGGTCCAGTTCATCTTTTGACGGCGGCAGAATAAAAATGCTGCGTGCGCCCGGCATGCTTTTACGGATCTGCTGCGCGCCCTGCCAGTCGATATCGAGGAAGACATCAACACCGGTCGCCAGCACCTGCTCGATCGCTTTACGCGACGTGCCGTAATAGTTGCCAAAGACCTCTGCATGTTCCAGAAACGCGTTTTCGCCAATCATCGAGCGGAATTCGTCGTGATTCACGAAGAAATAGTGTTCGCCGTGCACTTCACCCGGACGCGGCGCCCGCGTGGTATGGGAAACCGATACCTGGGTGTCATACAACGGTTGGGTTTTTAATAAAGCCTGAATCAGGCTGGATTTACCCGCGCCGCTAGGGGCGGAAACAATATAAAGCGTGCCTTGAGCCATGAGTGTCTTTTGTATGTGGTTATCGAAAGAGGTCCTACATACGAGCCTATTATACACGTCGCCGCGGCGTGACGCAGTCCTTGTCACACTTTTTGCCGCTGTTTCTTTCATTTTGCCTGCCGTTTTCCTGAATTCGCCAGCTGTTGCTGCAACGAGGTGCAAATCCTGGAAGGCGCTTCGCAGGGTGAAAAAGCCCCCGTCGCGGTTTCCGGTATTCTGCCGCAGACTCTCCGTCAGGTGCTGAAGGAGGGAACTGCAATGCGTAAAGGAGGGGGGTGGCTGGCGATAGGGATGTTCTCTGCCAGCGCGCTGGCGACGTGCCCGGACTGGCCGCCGGCTAAAGGCAGACAGGAGATTGCACGTCTTCATCAACAGATTGACGCCTGGAACGAGGCTTACTGGCGACAGGGCGCCAGCGAGGTGAGTGATGACGTTTACGACCAGCTCACCCAGCGCCTGACGCAGTGGCGGCAATGCTTTCCGGGCGCGACGCCTGAGGAGGACGGTCTGTCTCCACCGACCGGCGATACGCGTCATCCGGTCGCCCATACCGGCGTACGCAAGCTGGCGGATGAAGCCAGCCTGGCCCGCTGGATGAAAAATAAAACCGACCTGTGGATACAGCCTAAGGTGGACGGCGTGGCGGTAACCCTGGTCTATCGCCAGGGGCATCTGGTTCAGGCTATCAGCCGCGGGGATGGCCTGCGCGGTGAGTTGTGGACCGCCCGAGCGCGGCAGATCCCGGCGCTGGCGAAGCTGACGACCGGCGAACTGGCCAACAGCGTGCTGCAGGGGGAGCTGTTTCTGCGTCGGGAGGGGCATGTTCAGCAGCAGGCTGGCGGAATGAACGCGCGGGCGAAAGTCGCTGGGTTGATGATGCGGGCTGACGCGGCGGCGCCCCTCAGCCAGCTGGACGTTTTTATCTGGGCCTGGCCAGACGGTCCGTCGGATATGCGCCGTCGTCAGAAGCTGCTGGCGCAGGCGGGGTTTATCTACAGCGGACAATACACCCATCCGGTGACGCGTGTTGAGCAGGTGGCGGAGTGGCGCCAGCGGTGGTATCGCTCGCCGCTGCCCTTCGTCAGCGATGGCGTGATTGTGCGTGAAGAGCGCGAACCGGCGGGGCGCGTCTGGTCACCGGGAAAGGGCGAATGGCTGGCAGCCTGGAAATATCCTCCGGCATCGCGGGTGATGGAGGTGCGGGCGATCCATTTCAGTACCGGCCGCAGCGGTAGAGTCAACGTAGTGGCTGAGCTTGAGCCCCAGCGACTGGATGACAAACGCGTGCAGCGGGTTAACGTTGGCTCTGTGGCCCGCTGGCAGGCGCTGGATATTGGGGTTGGCGATCAGCTGCAGATCAGTCTGGCAGGTCAGGGTATTCCACGGATCGACGCGGTCGTCTGGCGGATGGCCGAGCGCCTTAAACCGACGCCGCCGGCGGCCAAATTCAATGCGCTAACCTGTTATTTCGCCACCCCTGAGTGCAGCGAACAGTTTCTTTCCCGGCTGGTCTGGTTGTCATCAAAGTCGGTGCTGGATATCGATGGCGTAGGGGAAAACGTATGGCGCGTCATTCAGCGGCAGCACCCGATGGAGCATCTTTTTTCCTGGCTGGCGCTCACGTCGGAGCAGCTGCAGGCGATGTCTGGGATCTCGGCCGCCCGTGGGCAGCACCTCTGGCATCAGTTTGATCTTATTCGTAAACGGCCTTTTATACGCTGGGTGCTGGCGATGGGGATCCCGGTGCCCCAGGAGGCGCTGGCGCAGCCTGGAAATGAAAACTGGCGCCTCCTCACGGCAAAGAGTGAAGCGCAATGGCGCACGCTGCCGGGCGTGGGGGCGATCAGAGCCCGACAGCTGGTGGCTTTCCTGCATCACCCTGACGTGGCGGCGCTGGCGCAATGGCTTAGCGGGCAACGCATCCCCGGGTTTTGAGGCGGTTAGTGGGCGTCGTGGGTGTAGTGGAAGACCGGTAGCCCGAGCTTCCAGCGCAGCGCCAGCATGCGGGCGGTAAAGCCGAACAGCAGCGTGGCCAGGACCACCACATCGTGGCTGCTAACGTAATGTTGCAGCGCTATATAGAGTACCGCTGCGGCAAACGAGATCCCGGCGTACAGCTCTTTCTGGAAGACCAGCGGAATGCGTTTGCAGAACATATCGCGCAGTACACCGCCAAAAACGCCGGTGATGACCGCAGCAATAGAGGCGATAACCGGCCCTTCTCCCATATCCAGGGCGATTTGCGCACCGATGATGGAAAATACGATCAGCCCCAGCGCATCCAGCACCAGGAAAAGCCGGCGCAGGTGCGGCATTACCGGGGCGGCAATTGTGGTAAGGACGGCGGCGACGGCGACAATAATGACGTATTCCGGATGCTTCACCCAGCCGAGAGGATAGTGTCCCAGCAAGATATCGCGAACGGAACCCCCGCCCAGCGCGGTCGCGGTGGCGATAATAATGACGCCGAACGTATCCATCCGCCGACGCCCGGCAGCCAGCGCTCCGGTCATGGCTTCCGCGGTGATACCGATTAAATACAGAACATGAAGCAGCATAGATCCCCCCAGACAGTGGCCGGCAGGTTAACGATTTGTGCGCAGGATCACGATTGAGATTTTCTAAAGTGAAATCGTTAGGCCAGGAAAAACTAATGCCAATATAGATTAAATTGGCTTTAATTGGCGGTTGACTTCTATTTTTTGAATTTTTAAAGATTAGAAAAAGTAATGACTTGTTCCCGATCGATTTTCTATATTGAAAACGCTACGAATACCTAATGTTTAAGTCCCGACCTTTATCCTTTTATTTTCTTTCTCGAGGAGATGAGAAAATGCGTGTCGCCGCCGGGAGCAAACATTCTCTGACTCGCCTGTTGGCCGTGGTATTAACCGGGATTCTGGCCGGTCTGTCCGGCATGGTTTTGGCACTGATTTTACACGCCATTCAGCACCTGGCTTTTGGCTACAGTTCCGGGCAGATCGTCGGTTCGGTGTCATTTTTACAGGGCGTCACGGCGTCGCCCTGGCCACGTCGCATCGCGGCAATCGTGGCCGGCGGCATCGTCGCCGGATTTGGCTGGTGGCTGCTTGGTCGCTATGGGCAGAAGCGGGTTTCCATTGCCGCGGCGGCGGCTAACCCTTCCGTCCCTATGCCCGCGGGCACCACGACGATCCACGCCCTGTTGCAGATCGTCACCGTAGCGCTGGGTTCCCCGCTTGGCCGCGAAGTGGCGCCGCGGGAAATGGGCGCGCTGGGAGGGGGGATGGTGGCGCGTAAGCTGAGCCTGCTGGAGGATGACACCCGCACGCTGATTGCCTGTGGGGCGGGCGCGGGCCTGGCGGCGGTGTATAACGTCCCGCTGGCAGGGGCGTTGTTCACCCTCGAGGTCATGCTGCTGTCGTTTAGCTGGGAAAAAACGCTGGCGGCGATAATGACCTCGGCGATTGCCGCCTGGACGGCCACCCTCGGGTTAGGGGATGAATCGCAATACCATTTTGTTTCCAGCGCGCTTCCGCACACCTTTCTCTGGTGGGCGATTCTGGTGGGCCCGATTCTGGGCGCCGGCGCCTGGCTCTTTCGCAAAGCGACCAACGCAGCGCGTTCACGCGTGCGAAGTAACTGGCAGATGCCAGTGTTCTGTCTGCTGGCGTTTTCACTTCTTGCCGTCCTGAGCCTCTGGTTCCCTGCGCTACCGGGCAATGGCAAGGGGCCGATGCAGCTGGCGCTCAGCGACGGGCTGCCTCTCTCCATGGTCGCGATCCTGTTAGGGCTGAAGATGGTGGTGATCCTGGCGGTGCTGCGCGGCGGCGCGGAGGGCGGGTTGCTAACCCCGGGGCTGGCGGTGGGCGGGCTGGCCAGCCTGCTGCTCTGCGCGCTCTGGCAATCAGGGTTCCCCGGCGGAGATGAAAGTAGTTTCGCCCTGGTGGGAGCAGCCGCTTTTCTCGCCGCCTCCATGCAGATGCCGCTGACGGCGGTGGTGCTGGTGATGGAATTCACCCACATGGATCACAGCTATCTGGCCCCGACGCTGCTGTGCGCGGCAGGGGCGTTTTTGACCTGCCGGGTACTGGATAAGAAATATTGCTTTTGAAATGGATGAAAAAAGGCCGGTAAACCGGCCTTCAGAAAGGTATCTGAGATTACTCGATATTCTGGATCTGCTCGCGCATTTGCTCGATCAGCACTTTCAGCTCAATCGCGGAGTTGGTGACCTCGGCATTGATCGATTTTGACGCCAGGGTGTTCGACTCACGGTTGAACTCCTGCATCATAAAGTCGAGACGGCGACCCACGGCCTCTTTCTTTTTCAGAATGTTGTAGGTCTCTTTCACGTGGGCTTCGAGGCGGTCCAGCTCTTCGGCAACGTCGATACGCTGCGCCATCAGCACCAGCTCTTGCTCGAGACGGTTATTCTCCAGCTGCACTTCCGCATCCTCCAGCTTGGCGACCAGACGCTCGCGCTGCCACTGGAGAATTTCCGGCATATGAGCGCGAACTTTCGCCACTTCGCCGCTCACGCCTTCAAGACGCTGCTCGATAAGCGTTTTCAGCGCCTGGCCTTCCGTTTCGCGAGCGACGATGAAGTCATCCAGCGCGCCGTCAAGGGCTGCCAGAATGTCGGCGGCGATGGCGTCAAGATCCTGCTCTTTGGCGGCCATCACGCCCGGCCAGCGCAGGATATCAACCGGATTGATTTCCCCTTCATCGCTCTGCATTTTCACCCAGTTGGCAGCGTTAACCAGCTGTTTAGCCAGCTTTTCGTTGAGAATGAGTTCGCCCTGAGCGCTGGGGTCTTGTTCAAAACGCAGGGTGCATTCGACTTTACCGCGAGTCAGGCGGGCGCGAATGCGCTCGCGTACCACGGGCTCCAGGCTACGGAACTGCTCCGGCAGGCGGAAGTACGTTTCCAGATAGCGCTGGTTTACCGAGCGCAGCTCCCATGCGGCGCTACCCCAGTCACCCTTGATTTCACGGCGGGCATAGGCGGTCATACTGCGGATCATAGTCGTTCCTGTTTTTAAAGGAGAGTGGGGAGGATTATAGCTTTCGAGGCCTTATCAGGATAGGAATAAGCGCCTTTAATCCGTATAATGCGCAGCCACATTCGTTTCAAGCCGGAGATTTCTATCATGCGTCCAGCAGGTCGTAGCGCCAACCAGGTGCGCCCCGTCACCCTGACCCGTAATTACACAAAACACGCTGAAGGCTCTGTGCTGGTTGAATTCGGTGATACCAAAGTGCTGTGCACCGCCTCCATTGACGAAGGCGTTCCGCGTTTCCTGAAAGGACAGGGACAGGGGTGGATCACCGCTGAATATGGCATGCTGCCGCGTTCAACGCACACGCGTAACGCGCGTGAAGCGGCAAAAGGCAAGCAGGGCGGCCGGACGATGGAAATTCAGCGCCTGATCGCCCGTGCGCTGCGCGCGGCGGTTGATCTGAAAGCGCTGGGCGAATTTACTATCACCCTCGACTGCGATGTGCTGCAGGCCGACGGCGGCACCCGCACCGCGTCTATTACCGGTGCCTGCGTGGCGCTGGCCGACGCGCTGAATAAGCTGGTGGCGGCCGGCAAGCTGAAAACTAACCCGATGAAAGGGATGGTGGCGGCGGTCTCTGTTGGGATCGTTAATGGCGAAGCCATCTGCGATCTGGAGTACATCGAAGACTCTGCCGCGGAAACCGACATGAACGTGGTGATGACCGAAGATGGTCGCATCATTGAGGTGCAGGGTACGGCAGAAGGCGAGCCGTTCACCCATGAAGAGCTCCTCACTCTCCTGGCGTTAGCCCGAGGGGGGATCGAATCCATTATTACGACGCAGAAGGCGGCGTTAGCAGATTAGTTTTTAAGGCGACTGAGAAGTCGCCTTTTTTTTGACCGTAAAAAAGTAAGATGAGGAGCGAATCCATGAAGCCGTATCAGCGCCAGTTTATTGAGTTTGCGCTAAGCAAGCAGGTTCTTAAGTTTGGCGAGTTTACGCTGAAATCCGGGCGTAAGAGCCCCTATTTCTTTAACGCCGGCCTGTTTAACACCGGGCGCGATCTGGCTCTGCTGGGCCGTTTTTATGCCGAGGCGCTGGTGGATTCCGGGATTGAGTTCGACCTGCTGTTTGGCCCGGCCTACAAAGGGATCCCGATCGCCACCACCACCGCGGTGGCGTTAGCCGAACACCATGACCGCGACCTGCCTTACTGCTTTAACCGTAAAGAGGCAAAGACTCACGGCGAAGGCGGCAATCTGGTCGGTAGTCCACTGCAGGGGCGGGTCATGCTGGTGGATGACGTGATCACCGCCGGTACGGCGATTCGCGAATCCATGGAGATCATCCAGGCCAACGGCGCGCAGCTGGCGGGCGTGCTGATCTCCCTGGATCGTCAGGAGCGCGGCCGCGGTGAAATCTCCGCCATTCAGGAAGTGGAGCGGGATTACGGCTGCCAGGTTATCTCGATCGTAACCCTGAAAGAGCTGATCGCTTACCTGGAAGAGAAACCGGAGATGGCGGAACACCTGGCGGCCGTTCGCGCTTATCGCGAAGCCTACGGCGTGTAACGAAAAAGCCCGGTAAGCAGAGCGCTACCGGGCAATGCAAAGAAAACTACTGTAGCTGTGCGGCGACCAGAGGCCAGCGGGCGTCGAAATCATCCGTCGGACGGTATTTGAACTCGCTGCGCACAAAGCGCGACAGCATGCCCTCGCAGAAGGCGAGCAGCTGGCTGGCCAGCAGCGTTTCGTCGAGCGTGTAGCCTTCGCCTTCGCGCATTTTTTTCTCGCGCATCACCTGACGCAGCTGCACTTCGATGCGTTCAAAAAGCTGGTTGATACGGCCCTGCAGCCGGTCCTGTTCGAACATCAGCGCGTGTCCGGTGAGGATGCGCGTCAGCCCAGGATTACGCTCGCCAAACCCAAGAATTAACAGAACAATCAGGCGCAGGCGCGCGGACGTGTCCTTCTCATCTTTCAGAATCAAATTGATGCGCGTAATCAGACTGTCTTCAATGAACTCGATCAGGCTGTCAAACATGCGGGTTTTGCTGGGAAAATGGCGATACAGCGCGGCCTCAGAGACGCCGACGGAAGCCGCCAGTTTCGCGGTGGTAATACGTTGACTACCATCGCTGGATTCCAGCATTAGCGCCAGAGATTGAAGTATTTCTTCGCGACGATTCCGTTTCGCAGTTTGCTTTTCTGCCATGTTTTAAAATACCCCTGAAAATAAGCACTTGTCAGGCAGACATCCACAACGCGACCGCAAACCAGAGTTTGCGGTGGTGTTATTGCATTATGCGCGTTGGGATGCAGACTCCGTGTTGCTGGGCCTATTTGCGCCCTGAGTGACCGAAGCCGCCTTCGCCGCGGTCGGTGGCATCGAAAGATTCCACCAGGTTAAATTCCGCCTGCACGACCGGCACAAAGACCATCTGCGCGATACGTTCGCCCGGCTCGATAACAAAGCTCTGCTGACCGCGGTTCCAGACGGACACCATCAGCTGCCCCTGGTAATCGGAGTCGATAAGGCCCACCAGGTTGCCCAGCACCACGCCATGCTTATGACCCAGGCCCGAGCGCGGCAGGATCACCGCCGCCAGAGAGGGATCGGCGATATGAATCGCAAGGCCGGTCGGCAACAGCGTGGTTGCGCCCGGCGCAAGCTCTACGGCGTCGTCGAGACAGGCTCGCAGGTCAAGTCCGGCGGAGCCGGAGGTGGCATAGGTCGGCAGCGGAAATTGCTGGCCGACACGCGGGTCCAGAATCTTAACGTCGATTTTTTTCATCATAACGGGTCACGATCTCGTCGAGTAATAATTGGCCCAGGAGTTCCTTGCGCTCAAGTGGTAAGCGCTTTTCCCCATCCTGCCAGAAAAGGTGTAATGCGTTGCTATCGCTGTTAAAGCCCTGATTAGGCTGGGAAACATCGTTGGCGCAAATCAGGTCGAGGTTTTTGCGGGCACGTTTTTGCCGCGCATATTCTTCCACATTATTCGTTTCGGCGGCAAACCCAACGACGTAGGGGCGATGCGATTTTAGCGCTGCAACCCCGGCCACGATATCCGGGTTTTTAACCATTTTTATTGTTAATTCATCACCTTGTTTTTTTATTTTATCTTCGGCGATGGCGGCGGCGCGGTAATCCGCCACCGCGGCGCAGCCAATAAAAATGTGCTGCTGCTGAGCGCCGGCCTGGACGGCCGCTTCCATTTCCAGCGCGGTAGTGACATCAATACGCTGCACAAAGGGCGGTGTCGGAAGTGATACCGGTCCGCTGACCAGGGTCACGTTCGCGCCGCGCTGTGCGGCGGCGGCGGCAATCGCGAAGCCCATCTTACCGGAGCTGTGGTTAGAGATGTAACGCACCGGATCCAACGGTTCACGGGTCGGGCCCGCGGTAATCATGAGGTTGAGATGTTGCAAATCTTTGACAGGGGAGGCGAAATGCTGTGCGGCCATCTCCACGATGGTTAACGGATCGAGCATTCGCCCCGGGCCGATGTCGCCGCAGGCCTGGCTACCGCTGTCCGGTCCCCACAGCAGCAGGCCGCGGGAAGCGAGCGTCTGCAGATTATGCTGGGTGGCCTGCGCGCGATACATCTGCTGGTTCATGGCGGGCAAGACGGCAACCGGAGAAGGGGTGGCAAGACAGATCGTCGACACCAAATCGTTAGCCATGCCGGCCGCCACGCGGGCAATCAAATCGGCGGTCGCCGGGGCGAGGATCACCAGGTCGGCCCATTTTCCGAGCTCAATATGGCCCATGGCCGCTTCCGCCGCCGGATCGAGCAGGCTGTCGGAAACCGGATAGCCGGATACCGCCTGCAGGCTGAGTGGGGTGATGAACGCTTTTGCCGCCTCCGTCATTGCGACACGCACTTCCGCGCCGCGTTCACGCAGTCGCCGCACCAGTTCCGGGGTTTTATACGCCGCGATACCGCCGCTGACGCCCAGGACGATTTTTTTACCCGCCAGAGTCATCATGATGTATTCCTGTTGCCATAGACCAGAATCCGCGCATCTTATCACAATCCTGACGTGGTCGTGCCTCTGACGGGCATTCACTTTGCGAGCGGCTACGCAGGGTGAAAAGCGGCGCCTCGGCAGCGCCGTCAGGTTGTGCCAGGATAGGCTGATTCACGCAGGAGGGCGCATGGACGGAACGGAAAATCTGATGCCACGGGAGAAGATGCTGCAATACGGCATCGAGGCGCTGACGGATGTTGAGCTACTGGCGCTTTTTCTGCGCATTGGCACACGCCGTCAGGATGTGCTGAGCTACGCCCAGGCGTTACTGCAGCGTTTTGGTTCGCTCTACGCTCTGCTTTCCGCTGATAAAGCGCAACTGGTTGCCGTTGACGGACTGGGGCTGGCGAAATATGCGCAACTGAAGGGGATTGCTGAGCTGGCGCGGCGCTATTTTAGCTCGCAGCTGGTTGAGGAGGCCGCGCTGATCACCCCCTCGATGACGCGGGAATTTTTGCAAAGCCAGCTGACGGAAGAGGAGCGCGAGATCTTTATGGTGATCTTTTTAGATAATCAGAACCGCGTGTTGAAACATAGCCGCCTTTTTTCTGGTACTCTTAGCCACGTTGAGGTGCATCCGCGAGAAATTGTACGCGAAGCCATCAAAGTGAACGCCGCCGCCGTGATCCTTGCGCATAATCATCCCTCCGGTAGTCCGGAGCCGAGTCAGGCTGACAGGCTGATTACCGAAAGGGTGGTAAAGTGTTGTCGATTCATGGAGATACGTGTGCTTGACCATCTGGTTATCGGCCGCGGTGCGTATGTATCTTTTGCCGAACGTGGCTGGATTTAGCCCCGAACTGGCGATCCTTCGGGATCTTTGTCTGTTCGGGACTTGAGCACATCGCCGAGTCAGCGTATACTACGCCACCTTTGAGAATCTCGGGTTTGGCATTTGGGCCTGGCAGTCGAGAGTTCACATTGAACTGCGATGACCAGGCTGTAAAGCCTGACGAGGCGCCAATACCCCATACGAAGCTCGAGCTAATTTGATTTTTGGAGAATAGACATGTCCCGAGTCTGCCAAGTTACTGGCAAGCGTCCGGTGACCGGTAACAACCGTTCCCACGCACTGAACGCGACTAAACGCCGTTTCCTGCCGAACCTGCACTCTCACCGTTTCTGGGTTGAGAGCGAGAAGCGTTTTGTCACCCTGCGCGTATCTGCTAAAGGTATGCGTGTAATCGATAAGAAAGGCATCGATACAGTTCTGGCTGAACTGCGTGCCCGTGGCGAAAAGTACTAAGTACTTAGAGGAAATAAATCATGGCTAAAGGTATTCGTGAGAAAATCAAGCTGGTTTCTTCCGCTGGTACTGGTCACTTCTACACCACCACGAAGAACAAACGTACCAAACCGGAAAAAATGGAACTGAAAAAGTACGATCCGGTTGTACGTCAGCACGTTATCTACAAAGAAGCTAAAATCAAATAATTTTAGCCTCCTTGTATAAAAACCCCGCTCCGGCGGGGTTTTTTGTTTTTAAAACTCCCCCATATTGCTTTCACACACTCCCTTTTCAGCCACCTGTCCGTGAAGCACAATACGCCGGGTTAATGGAGGAAAATCATGCCTGAATTACCAGAGGTGGAAACCAGCCGTCGCGGCATTGAGCCGCACCTGGTTGGCGCCACCATTCTGCACGCCGTCGTGCGCAACGGACGGTTGCGCTGGCCGGTTTCCGAAGAGATTTATCGCCTGAGCGACGTTCCGGTGCTCAGCGTGCGACGTCGCGCCAAATATTTGCTTCTGGAACTCCCGGACGGCTGGATCATCGTCCATCTTGGGATGTCGGGGAGCCTGCGCATCCTGAGCGAAGAGCTGCCTGCGGAAAAACACGATCACGTTGATCTGGTTATGAGTAACGGTAAAGTCCTGCGCTATACCGATCCGCGCCGCTTTGGCGCCTGGCTATGGACCAAAGAGCTGGAAGGCCACCCGGTGCTGGCGCATCTGGGGCCGGAACCGCTAAGCGATGCCTTCAACGCCGACTATCTCCAGCAGAAATGCGCGAAGAAGAAAACCGCGATCAAACCCTGGCTGATGGATAACAAGCTGGTGGTGGGCGTCGGCAATATCTACGCCAGTGAATCGCTGTTCTCCGCCGGGATCCACCCTGACAGGCTGGCGTCCTCGCTGTCGCGGGACGAGTGCGAGCAGTTGGTGAAGGTGATTAAGCTGGTCCTGCTGCGCTCGATAGAGCAGGGCGGCACCACGCTGAAGGACTTCCTGCAAAGCGATGGCAAGCCCGGTTATTTTGCCCAGGAGCTACAGGTCTATGGCCGCAAGGGCGAACCCTGCCGGATCTGCGGCACGCCGGTCGTCGGGACCAAGCATGCCCAGCGGGCGACCTTTTATTGCCGCCAGTGTCAGAAATAGTTACCGGAACAGGAATGATTGTCGGCAGGTCAGCGAAACTGCGGGTGCGCATCTGGCGGACCCGGGGCGTTTGTAGGCCAGGTAAGCGCAGCGCCACCTGGCATCAAGACAGAGACAGAGCCGGTGTGGATGGCCCAGCAGCGCAGCGCCAGCCCGCGTGGCTCACGCCCCAGCAGATGCGTTACTTCAGCTTATTCAACAGCGCCTGGTGGACGTTGGCTGGCAGGAAATGAGAGACATCGCCCTGGTGGCGCGCGACTTCCTTCACCAGCGAAGAGGAGATAAACGACCACTCTTTGCACGGCATCAGGAACACGCTCTCAAGGGTGGGCATCAGATGGCGATTCATATGGGCCAGCTGCATCTCATACTCGAAATCCGCCACCGCCCGCAGGCCGCGGATCAGGATGTTGGCCTGCTGCGCGCGCGCGAAGCTGGCCATCAGGTCGCTGAAGCCGACCACCTGAACGTTCACCAGGTGGGCCGTCGCCTGCTCCGCCAGCGCAATGCGTTCATCAAGGCTGAACATCGGCTTTTTGCTCGGGCTGGCGGCAATAGCCAGCACCACTTTATCGAACATGCTCGCCGCGCGGGTGACAATATCGATATGGCCATTGGTGATGGGATCGAAGGTACCCGGATAGATCGCTTTTGTGCTCATGATGACTCTTTCTCCGAGTAGCCGTGGCTCAGCGCCCACAGCTCGGTATATTTTGTAAACGTATACTGCGCGTTGACCATCGCCAGTAACCAGCCCTGCTTACCGTCCAGCACCCCACCGCGCAGCAGCAGCGTTTTCAGGAACGCCCCCAGCGTATGGCTGAATATCCCCGCCATCGAGGTCTTCTTGCCCTTCTGATGGCGTTCCAGCGCCCACGCGGCGGCATACGCCAGCTGTTTTTGCTGGAAGCCAGCGAAGTCGCGGCACGTCAGATGCAGGAGATCGCCGGTCAACGGAATGACCTCGGCGCCCAGGCTATCCAGCGATTCATGGACCAGATTATCGTTATAGCGGTAACGGGCGCGTTCGTACAGGCGCAGGACGCGATCGGGGTACCAACCGCTGTGGCGCATAAAGCGTCCGAGAAAATAGTTACGGCGGGCGATGCTGTAGATGGCGCCGCGCTGCGGGGCTTCCAGTACCTTAAGAATAGCCTGCCTGAGTTCTGGCGTGACGCGCTCATCGGTATCGATCATCAACACCCAGTCGCCGGTGGCGTAGTCCTGCGCGCGCTGGCGCTGAATGCCATAGCCTCGCCAGTCGGTATGGATATAGACCTGCGCCCCGAGGCGGCGAGCCAGCTCGACGGTGCTGTCAGTACTGCCGGAGTCGAGGACGATAATTTCATCCGCCCAGCTAACGGAGTCCAGACAATCCGGCAGCAGGTCCGCTGCGTTTTTGGCGATCATCACCACGGAAAGCCGGTTAGACATTAATGACTCCGCTGCGGCAGGTAAGGTTGCAGTAACTGTAGCAGACGCGACAGCGCGCCCTGGTTCTGGTGCAGCACTTCCACCGCGTGACGGCCATACCACAGGCGGTAGTCTTCATCGGTCAGGAGCGTGGAAACCTCTTTGACCAGCGAGTTCGCGTCGGTGACGGTGATCAGGCCATCGTCCTGCTGCAGCTTGGCGCAGATATCTTTGAAATTGAAGGTATGCGGCCCCATCAGCACCGGAATGGCGTGCGCCGCCGGCTCGAGCGGGTTATGGCCGCCGCGCTCCACCAGGCTGCCGCCGACGAAAGCGAGGTCGGCAATGCCGTAGAGCAGCATCAGTTCGCCCATGGTATCGCCAATGACCACCTGGGTACTGGAGGAGGGGATCTCGCCGGTACTGCGTAGAGTGAAGCTCATTCCGGCTTTTTGCACCATGTCGCGGGCGTCAGGGAAGCGCTCCGGATGGCGGGGAACAAGGATCAGCAGCAGGTTCGGAAAGGTCTCCAGCAGCTTTTTATGCGCCTGGAGGATAATTTGCTCTTCGCCATCGTGGGTGCTGGTGGCAATCCAGACTTTGCGGTGCGGCGCCCATTGCCGACGCAGCGTCACCGCGCGCGCCGCCAGCTCTGGCGTAACGGAGATATCGAATTTCAGGCTGCCGGTGACCGCCAGCTGATTGCGCTTCAGTCCCAGCGCGAGGAAGCGGTTGCCATCTTCTTCATTCTGCGCGGCGATAAGCGTAATACGGCTCAACAGGCGGCGCATAAAGCCGCCCAGTTTGGCATAGCCTTTGGCGGAACGTTCGGACAGGCGGGCGTTGGCAATCACCAGCGGGATCTTACGCTTATGCAGCGCGGCCACCATGTTCGGCCACAGCTCGGTCTCCATGACGATCACCAGCTTCGGCTGAACGGTGTCCAGGAAGCGGTTCATGGCGCCGGGCAGATCGTAGGGCAGATAGACGTGATGGACATCTTTGCCGAAGGCCGACATGGCGCGCTCGGAGCCGGTCGGCGTCATGGTGGTGACGGTAATCGGCAGAGAAGGGTAGCGGTGGCGCAGGGCGCGAACCAGCGGAATGGCGGCTAAGGTCTCGCCGACGGAAACGGAGTGCAGCAGAATGCCATCCGGCTCTACCTTGTTCTGACAGAAGCCATAGCGTTCCGCCCAGCGTTTACGGTAGGCAGGAGCCTTACGACTGCGCAGCAGCAGCCGCAGCCACACCAGCGGCTGAATAAGGTAAAGTAGGGTGGTATAAAGCAATTCCAAACTATTTATCCGTTCTCTGTTTTGGCGGGCAAATTCTAAGCATTTAGCCCGCGTAAAGCTATCTCTTTGGCGGAAACAGCGGGTTTTTGGTCTATCCCGCGTGGCGATAACGCTTAATACGCAGATAACGGCGTCCCAGGCGCCAGCGTAAACGGAAAGTACAGGCGTTTTTCCAGATTAACCGCCAGATACCGCGGTCGAAGAATTCTTTAATAATAACATGCTTTTTCGACTCATCTTTCATGCTGTCGAAGGTGTGGATGATCCCCAGGCCTTCTTTGGCGATCTGCCAGCGACAGGCGGCGATATGGCGCACTTTATCCGGGTAACGCTGGTTGATCGCCTCCAGCATCTCCAGAATTTTCATGTAATGGCGCGCCGAACGCATCAGCGTGTCGTCGTTGTCCGGCTTATGCGATACCGACTCAGAATGGATGTAGTAATCATAGAATTGCTGACTGGTGTACTGCACGCGCTCCGCGGCCAGCAGCGCCTCGGTGGTCCACGGGATATCCTGATGGCGCAGGCCGGGCTCGAAATGGAAGTGATGCTGGCGGATAAAATCGTGGCGATAGATATTGAGCCAGGTGACGTGCAGAAATTTCCGCGAGTCCAGGGCCTGCTTGAGCCAGACATGGCCCGGCAACACGCCGGTCGAGGGCAAGCGATCCAGCGGGAAGATCGGGTGGCTCTCGCGGTGCTTTTCGTACACGTAGGTGCCGTTGCAGGTGGCGACATCGAGATGTGCTTTCTCGGCCATTTCCAGCAGCGTGCGATACATGCCCGGATAGAGTTTATCGTCGATGTCCGGAAACGCGAGGTACTTGCCGCTGGCGGCGGTGAGGCCGGTATTACGCGCGACCGAGACGCCCTGGTTTTCCTGCTCCAGCACCTGGACGTTCTGCAGCCGATCCCGCCATTCGGAGATCACCGCCAGGCTGTTGTCCGTCGACCCATCGTTCACCAGGATCAGTTCATAGCTGTCCAGCTGCTGCTGTTCAATGCACTCAAAGAATTGCGCAAGAAATTTCTCACCGTTGTAGACGGCAGCCACGATGCTCAGTAAAGGCGTTTGACTCATAAATCTTCGATCCTGGTTAACTAACGGCGTCAGGTGCGCTGCAGCTGACGGTACTGCTGACAAATGGACACGACGCTGAATTTTTCCAGCGCGGCATCGTCGATGGCCGGCGGGTTATGGTAAATGCTTTGCATCGTCTGAGCCAGCGCCGGACTGGTGAGATCCGCCAGACCGCGGGCAAGTTCGCCGGTGAGGATCTCGGTGACGCCGCCGGGGCAGCGGGTGCTGGCGACCGGGGTATGTAACAGCAGCGCCTCCACTACCACATTGCCGAATCCTTCGCTATCCGAGCTCAAAACCAGCATCCGCGCGCCTTTGATCCACGGTAAGGGATTTTTCTGAAAACCCTTGAACCACACCCGGTCTTCAATCTCAAGCGTTTTGGCCAGCTGGCGCAGGCGTTGCTCTTGCTCCGGTTTCCCCTGTCCTAACAGCACCAGCGGCGCGTCAATGCCGCTTTGCGCGTAGGCTTCGAGCAGGCGGTCGTGACGTTTACCGGGATGGAAGCGGCCGACGTGAATCAGGTAGTCGCCGTCCGGGCGCTCGCTGTCGGCTTCCGCTCCTGCGCGCAGGGCGGCGATATCGAAGGGGTTATAGATGGTTTTCAGCTGCGCCGGGCGCAGGGCGAAGGCTTCCACCAGATCGCGCCCCACGGCGTCGGAAACCGCCACCACATTGCGCCCCTGGTAAATCCGCTTAATTTTCTGCTGCTTCATCCAGCGGTCAAAGCCGGTACGGTGACCGAGATAAGAGGCCGAGAAGACGCCGTGCAGGCAGAACCAGACGTTGCGCTCGCGCAGCGCCCGGCTGCGGGCGACGATGCGGTCAGTTTTGTGCAGGTTGGAGAGCACAAGGTCAAATTGTCCCTGCTGCTCGGCCCGGATGACCGCGGCGTCCAGCTGGCGGGCGCGGCGGGACAGCTCGGTTAGCTTGCGCCAGGGTTTGCGGCAGCGATCGGCCACCACCTGGTAGTCGAGCCCCTCGGGCAAGGGGTACTCGCAGACGTCGCGTAGCGAAATGAGTGATACCCGATCGCCGTCGCGCAGGAACTGTGCCGCCAGGGTCAGGACCACTTTTTCCGCGCCGCCGCCGGGCAATCCATCAATCACAAATAAGATGCGCATCGTTATTTCACCAGATCCTGATAAAGGGAAAGCAGCTGGGTGGAGAGTCGCCCGCTGGTGCAGGCCATGATGCGCTCGCGGGCGCGGTCGCCTTCCACGGAGCCCAGCGCGCGGGCGGGCAGGGCCATCACCGCCTGCTGCAGCGCCGGGATATCCAGGGCGTCGCAGACGTAACCGTTGTGGCCGTTGACGATAAACTCCGCCCCGCCGCAGCCGGTGGTGGTGATCACCGGCAGACCGCAGGCCATTGCCTCGAGGATGACGTTGGGGAACGGATCGTAGAGGGTGGGCAGCAGCAGGCCATCGGCCATCTGATAGAACGGCAGCGTTTCCGACTGCATGCCGAAGAAGCGCACCCGCGCTTCGCAGTTCAGGCTCTTCGCCAGCGCCTGGTAACGTGGCTGATCCTTATCTTTGCCAACCACCAGCAGATAGCGATCGGTCGGGGCGATGGCGCGGATCGCCGCCGCCAGCCCTTTACGCTCAAAGCCGGAGCCGACGTAAATCAGGCAGGTTGCCTGCAGCGGCAACTGCCATTTGGCGCGTAAGGCGGCAAATGTGTCTTCGCCCGGCGGCAGGAAGCGCTGGTTATCAATGGCGTTATAGATAACGTGGATCTTGTCCGCCGGCAGGCCAAAGTCTTCGATGATCTCGCGCTTGATCATCTCGGCGTTGCAGATCACCCCGCGCAGATGCGGGTCTTCGTACATCTCGCGCTCCGCCTGCATGACGTAGCGGTGGTAACGGTCGGCAAACAACAGGCGGCTTTTCCAGGCCGGTAAAATGCGCGAGCGCTGTTGCAGCCAGCGGCGATGAACGCCGTCGCCGGCGCGGTAGAGATCGCAGCCGGGAATACGCTCATGGCTCTGCACCAGGTCGAAGGACTCGCGCTGCCAGAGCGCCCGCGCGGCGTTGGCAAACCCACGCTCGCGGCTGATGCGCCCCCATTTGCGCGGATTACAGATATGGATCTGCCAGTCGGGCTTCACCGGTCCCTGCCATTCGCGGGTGATGACGTTTAACTGCAGATGACTGCTGTCGAGGGCTTCCAGCGCGCGGGAGACAAACCGTTCTGCGCCGCCGTCCGGGCGGTACTTCTGCCGCACCAGAGCCAGCCTGAATTTACTCATGCCAGTACCTTTTTCGCCGCCGCGATCACGGCGTCGGTAGGAATTAAATCGAGATAACGTTCGTCGGTGTTGGTGTTGATGGCGTCCGGGTCGGGCAGCGGTCCGAAGTCGCCGGCCCAGATCACCTCGCCTTTCGCCTGCCACGGACGCCAGAAGGTCAGCTTCGAGGGGCCGAACAGGGCGACCAGCGGGGTGCCGAGAGCCGCTGCCATATGCATCGGCACCGAGTCGACGCCGATAAACAGCCGGGCGTGATCGATCACCGCCGCCAGCTGGCGCAGCGTTAACTGACCGGCTAAAGAGTGCAGCCGCGCCTGCGGGCAGCCGGCGATGATGGACTCCACCATCTGCTTCTCTCTATCGTCGGGGCCGGAGGTGAGCACCACCGCGTACCCTTCGGCGGACAGCGCGTTGATCAGGGCGCTCATCCGATCTTCGCGCCAGCATTTAAAGAACCAACGCGACGTTGGCTGGATGACGATGTAGTTATCCCGAAAGTCCTCCGGCAGCAGGGCGCGGCTGGTGGCCCAGTCTGCTTCGCTGTAGCCCATCCGCGCCGGCGCGTCGTTCAACTGGATACCGAGCGGAGCGAGGATAGAGAGATTCTGCTGTACCGTATGCAGCTGATTATGCTGTTGGGTGGCGGCCAGCGCGGTGTGGCAATAGCGCCAGAACGGGTGGCGACGCTTCGGAAAATCAAAGCCGATCCGCGTCGCGGCGCCGGTCAGTTTGCTGATAATCGCGCTCGGCCACTGGTCGGCAAGGTTAAGCACCATATCGTATCGCTGCTGGCGCAGCGTCTGAATGAGCTGCCATTGCATCTTCAACTGATGCTTTTTCCCCTGCTTTTTCCAGCGGCGGTCGAGACCATAAATTTGGTGAATATCGGGGTTGGCGGCGAGCATATCCCGGGTCTCTTCATACAGCAGGACATCCACGATGGCGGCGGGGTACTGCTGTTTCAGCGCGTGAATAAGCGGGGTGATCAGCAGCATGTCGCCATGATGGCGCAGCTTAATGACCAGGATCCGCGCCGGGTTCAAGGGGCTGCGGGAGAGGGTTTCAGGCGTCATACTCTGTTCTTCATCCAGGTTAAGGGTTCCGATTCTAGGGGATCAGACAGATTGAGAGAAGCGTTGTATTGCTCTACCATGACCCGATACGTATGGCCTGAGGACGTTTTCGTGCACAATCCCGCATTTCTCATCACGATTGATACAGAGGGCGATAACCTCTGGCAAAAACATGACAGCATCACCACCGAGAATGCGCGTTATCTCCCGCGTTTTCAGCAACTTTGCGAAAAGTATGGCTTTAAACCGGTCTATTTGACCAACTATGAAATGGCCATCGACCCCTTTTATATCGAATTCGCCAGAGACGTGATTGCCCGCGGCACCGCGGAAGTCGGTATGCATTTGCATGCCTGGAACAGCCCGCCGACCGAGCCGCTGACCGCCGACGACTGGCGGCATAAGCCTTATCTCATTGAATACAGCGATGCCATGATGCGTGAAAAGGTCGACTATATGACGCATCTGCTGGAGGACACCTTCCAGACCAAAATGGTTAGCCATCGCGCCGGGCGCTGGGCCTTTGACGAGCGCTACGCGCGTCTGCTGATGGAGCACGGTTATCAGGTGGATTGCTCGGTGACCCCGCGGGTGAACTGGAAGACCGCCAAGGGGGCGCCGCAGGGCGATGGCGGGACCGATTATCGCCGCTTCCCGCAGCATGCCTATTTCCTCGATGAAAATGACATCAGCCGCGAAGGCCACTCGCCGCTGCTGGAAGTGCCGATGAGCATTCAGTACAAGCACTCCGCGTGGATGAACAGCGTGAAGCAGGGCTACGACCGCCTGCGCGGCAAAGTGCGTTCCCCCTCCGTACACTGGCTGCGACCGATGGGCGGCAATGTGGAGACGATGAAAAAAGTCGTCGAACAAACGTTGACGCAGGGCAATGACTACGTGGAATATATGCTCCACTCTTCAGAGTATATGCCCGGCGGCAGCCCTACGTTCCAGAATGAACGGGATATTGAGCGTTTATACGCTGACCTTGAAGCCTTTTTTAGCTGGCTGGCGCCGCAGGTGAAGGGCATGACGTTGGCAGAATATTACCAGCGGAAAATCACACAGCGCTAACACAGCTCAAGGTACCGTATGCGTATCCTTAAACAATTGACGCGGAAAAAGAACGCTTTTTTCCGCGGCATTAAATTTAATTTAATTAACTATCGATACAGAAATAAGCCGGCGCGCAAACCCTTCGACCCGGTCCCCGTGCGCCGCGTGCTGCTATTGCGTCTGGACGATAAAGTCGGCGATATGGTGGTGACCACCGGCTGCGCCAGAATACTGGCCGAACGGGGATATCAGGTTTCGGTGTTAACCGGACCAATATGCTGCGAAATATTAGCCGGCTCAGAATTCATCGAGCAAGTATATTTATATCGACCACGCATGTCCTTAAATACGTTACGGGCGGCGGGTTTTGATGCGGTTATCGATTTTGATGACGTGACCAGCTATGAACGTTTTAAATTACTCGCCGATTTACGGGCGACCAGCGTGATTGGGTTTAATAAAGAGCCCTATAAACTTTACGATCATTCGATCGCTTTTTTTGACAGCAACAGCCATATTTCCCAGCGCTATAAACAGGTGGTGAAGCTTTTTGGCGTCGTTGACGACCACCCGTATCACTACCATCTCCCCGGCTGCCGCCATGAGCGGGAGAAGGTGGCGCGCTTGCTTTCCCAGGCCGGAGAGGTCGCACTGCGCATCGCCATTAACCCTTTTACCGCCTCCGAAGATAAAGACTTCTGTCGTCATCAGGTGGCGACCCTGGTCGAGCGGCTACATGCTCTGCCTTACCGGGTCTGTATCGTGATGGTGGGGCGCAGTGAGAAGATTCAGCAGCTGGGGCTGGATATGGCGCTGTACATCGCCGACAGTACCATCAACTCCGCCGTGGAGGTGATCCGCAGCTGTGATTTAGTCATTACGCCGGACACCTCGATCGTGCATATCGCCCGCGCCTTCGATAAACCGATGGTGGCGGTCTATAACAAACGTAAACTCAAGGATACCGGCCTGCCCGGCTATCATATCTGGGCGCCGGGCTATGACAAAGCGAGGCAGATCGTCTGTGAAGAAGCGAATGTCGCCGATGTGGCGATTGAGTCGGTGTGGCCGGTGATTAAAGAGCAGGCCGACCGGCTGGTCGCCGCCCGCAGTTAATATAAAAGTGACTATAAAAAAGGGCCGTCAGCGGCCCTTTTTTGTTAACGCTTTTCCGCCAGCCCTTTGCTGAGCGCAATGCCCAGCGGCAGCCAGAACAGCACCCAGGTCTCCCGGGGGTTGCTGATGATAAACATCCCCTGCGAGGCCATAAACACCAGAGCGTAAAACAGGATCGCCAGACTGTAGCGGCTGTCGGAGCGGCGCTTGCGCCACGCCTGCCAGAGTCCGCAGGCAATGACCGCCAGCAGCAGCAGTAAACCCACGATGCCGCCTTTCAGCAGGGCGCCCATATACACGCTGTGGGTGGTGGTGATGTGTTCGCCGCTGTAGTTGATGAAATCCAGTTCATAGCTGAAACCGCGTCCCAGCCAGGGCTGGCTGGCCATCTCCGACAGCGTATGGTGCCAGATACTCAGACGCAGCCCGCTTTGGGTGCCCAACTCTTCGAAACGGGCGAGCAGCATGTCGCCCACCGGCGTCATGACCAAAAGCAGAGCCACCAGCACGGCCAGCGCCGCGGCGATCAGCAGGTTGCGGCGGGTGAAGACGTGCAGGTGCAGCGTACAGCCGACCGCCAGCACCAGGGCGATGATCGGCCCGCGGCTTTGGGTCAGCAGCATCATCACCAGCATGATGGCCACCGGCAGATAGAGCCAGTGGCTGGCTTTTTCTTTCAGTAGCATGCCGCAGATTAAGATGCCGATGCCGCAGTATCCGGCAAGGTCGATAACGTTTGTTGGCCCGGGGTTCTCGGGGGAGACCGCTCGTTCGGTGAGGACCAGCGTGTGGTCGAACATCAGCGTCCACAGCGAGAGCACGGTGATCCCGCCAACCACCGCCAGCATGGCCAGGCGGCGGGTTCGTTCGTCGCTGAGCAGCATCGCCATCAGCAACAGATAGCCCGTCAGATACACACCGTGGGTGATCGGCGAATCAATATGCTGGGGCGTATGGCCCCACAGGTTACTGAGGGCGTAATAGATAAAGAAGGCCGCGAGCAGCGTCCAGGTCTGCCACTGCTCGCGTAACACGCCGGCCAGCGCCTGGCGGTTTTCCTGGCGTACCAGCGACAGCAACAGCAGCAGGATCGATAAATGCAGCAGATTATTGGTCCGGGTGGACATACAAAAAATCGCGCTGAAAAATAAAAACAAAGGAAAGACAATCGAGTAACCCTGTCGGGCGAAGTTACTCACTTTTAAAGTACTCATTAAACGCAACC
This sequence comes from Klebsiella sp. K5-45, assembly GCF_030128605.1. NCBI lineage: Bacteria > Pseudomonadati > Pseudomonadota > Gammaproteobacteria > Enterobacterales > Enterobacteriaceae > Klebsiella > Klebsiella sp. K5-45. Next base: position 89,030 of record NZ_JAKUZW010000014.1, read on the forward strand.
TTTTCGAAAATAGTATCCGGTACAGCGCTTTCTGGGGAAAAATTAATCACCCGGATCTGGCGTTGCTGCAGTACCTGCGCGGCATGCGCAAAGGAGGGCATGACGAGGGTATCCACTTTTGTTGCCAGGTAAGAAGGCAATTTTTCTTGTTGTGTTTCGTAGAATCGCGGCTGGTTAAAATTGGTCATATCCAGGCCGCTCACCAGGATAGTATTGAAGCCCAGCCAGGCGAGAACTTGCAGCGCCCAGTAGACCACCGTACCGGCATCAAAGACGCCCTGGCGAATATCGGTGCTAAAACAGATATCCGGGCGCTGGGGATGAAAGCACATCGCCGGATTCTGCTGGTAAGTGCGCTTTATCGCTTCGCTGGCGACTTTCGGCTGGTAAATCTTATAGCAACCGTCCTCAATCAACGCCAAACGGCAGCGCAGCGCGTCCGCATAGCGATCGACGATTTTGGCGATCCCATGCATGGTGGTGAACAGCAGAATGTCCGGTTGGCTGACGATAGCGCGGATAATGTCCGGCTTCTTATCGAAAAACTCCATGTCGACGATGGTATAGAGCGAAAAGTGCAGGCGGTCGGCAAGATGCCAGGCGCCATTGACGCCCATCACTGGGATCGTTTTCGACAACAGGGAAAAATCGATATTGCGGGTCGAAGGGCCGGTGGCGGTCAGCAGGACTTCACCCTGCATGCTGTTTTTCAGCGCGCTCAGGCTGACCAGCGGCACCGTTTTCCCTTTATAGCGCAACGCGCTTATTTCGCCGCTCGGCGCGCGGGTGATGCGGGTAAAAGGCCACAGATTTTCATTGTGACGATAAGCGCGAGAGCGGGTGTAGCGATAGATCTGCTTAAACAGAGATCCCATCAGAGCAGCCCCTGATTGTGCAGAAGAAGATGAACCCGGCTGGCGGTAATATCGCCGGTGCTGGCGCTGTTTTCCGGCCGCACGATGTGCTGGTTTTTACCGTATCCGCCAATCAGCCCTGGATCGGTCGGGCCGTAAAGCGTGAAGTTCGGTTTATCCAGCGCGGCGGTCAGATGACTGAGGCCGGTATCGACCGAGACGACGGCCCGGGCGCTGGCCAGAACCTGCGCTACCTGCTCAAGGCTCATGCGCGGCAGCACTTCAACATACTCCCGGCCTTCCGCCAGCCGCTTCGCCCGCGCCTCTTCGTGCGGGGCGCCCCACGGCAGCTTAATGCGGACGCCACTGTCGGCCAGCAGATCGAGCAGCTCCTGCCAGCGGTTTTCCGGCCAGTGCTTATCGTCGCGGGTGGTGGCATGCAGGAACACCAGATAGGGGGCGGCAGCGCTAGCCTCGTGCTGCAGGAAATGGCGCGCAATGGCGTAATCCCCCTGGGTTTGGGGTTTCGCGTATCCGAGACTTTTGGCGAACAGCTCGCGGGTACGCTCCACGGCGTGCTGCTGTTTCGCAATGTGGTGGCGGCGGTTGTAAAACAGGCTGGCCAGCGGCTCGCGGGCCGTTTGCCAGTCCATACCATGCTTGACGCCGTGCGCCAGGCGGGTGACTAGCGCAGCGCTTTTCACCAGCCCCTGGGCGTCGATGATGGCGTCATACTTTACCGCCTGGACGGCCTCGCGAAAGGCTTTACGCTCCGCTTTGATCGGCGCGGAGAACCAGGCTTTACGCCAGCGGCGGATCGCCACCGGGATCACCCGCTCGACGCTTTCATGCCAGGAGGGGATCTGCGCGAAGCCTTCTTCCACTACCCAGTCGAAGCGGATGCCGGGGATAGCCTGCGCGGCGTCGGTCAGCGCGGGCAGCGTGTGCAGCACGTCGCCCATCGATGAGGTTTTTACAATCAATACCCGCATCCGCTACGCTTCCTCGTGCCCGGTTTTATCCGTCAACAATTCATTCAGCTCTTGCAGGACGCGCTCTGGCGTAATGTCGATCAGGCTCTGATGATAGCCTTCGGCGGCATCGCCTTTGCGCACTTTGTGGTAGCCGCTAATCAGGCGGATCACGCGCGCTTTATGCGACAGCGGCGGGGTAAAGTCCGGACTGCTCGGGCCATACAGCGCCACCAGCGGGCGGTCCAGCGCCGCGGCGACGTGCATCAGCCCCGAATCGTTAGTCACCACCGCTTTACAGGCGGCAATCAGGATCACCGCCTGCTCCAGCTGGGTTTCACCCGCCAGATTCCGGCACCAGGCCTGCTGCTCGCTGCTGAGGGCGGCGATGATCTCTTTGCCGGCCTCGTTATCTTTTGCCGAGCCAAATAGCGCAATCTGATAACCATCGTCGATGAGCTTTTTCGCCAGCGCAGCATAGTGATAGTGCGGCCAGCGTTTTGCCGGGCCGAACTCCGCGCCGGGGCAGAAGCCGATGATCGGCCGATCGTTGGACAGGTTAAAGGCGCTGCAGGCCTGCGACTTTTCCCCTTCGTTGACCTGCAGCTGCGGCCACAGCAGCGGCTGCGGCAGATCTTTGGCGCAGCGCATCACGCCGTTGTCGTAGGCCAGCGCCACGTAGCGTTCCACCATCAGCGGCCAGGCGTCTTTGTCCAGCACCCGGGCGTCGTTGAGCAGGCCGTAGCGCAACTCGCCGCGCCAGCCGGTGCGCAGCGGGATGTTGGCAAAGAAGGGGACTAATGCCGATTTAAACGAGTTCGGCAGCACGTAAGCGCGATCGTAGCGACGCTCGCGCAGGCTGTGCCCGAGCTTGCGGCGTTCGCCGATAGCCAGCGCGCCGTGGCCCAGCGGCATCGGGATCGCTTCGTTCACTTCCGGCATGCGCGATAACAACGGACGGCACCAGGCAGGCGCCATCACGTCGATAATCGCCTGGGGATAGCGCGCCCTGAGCGTACGATAAAGACTTTGCGACATCATCATGTCGCCCACCCAAGACGGGCCTACCACCAGAATTTTCATGTTATCTCTTACGCGCCCCGATTCAGCCAGGCCATATACTCCGTTACGCCTTCGGCAACGGTTTTGAACGGTTTGTCATAGCCCGCTTTACGCAGGTTAGTCAGATCCGCCTGGGTGAACGCCTGGTAGCGGCCTTTCAGTTTGTCCGGGAACGGGATGTACTCGATGCTGCCTTTTTTGTGGTACGCCAGGGTCGCATCGGCGACGGCCTGGAAGGATTCCGCGCGGCCGGTGCCGAGGTTGAAGATGCCGGAAACGCCGTTTTCCCAGAACCACAGGTTGACGTCAGCCACGTCGCCGACGTAGACGAAGTCGCGCTTGAAGCCGTCGCTGCCTTCGAACAGTTTCGGACTTTCGCCATTATTCAGCTGGGTGTTGAGGTGGAAAGCGACGCTCGCCATGCTGCCTTTGTGGCCTTCGCGCGGCCCGTAGACGTTGAAGTAGCGGAAGCCGACGATCTGCGAATTGGCTTCAGGCAGGATCTGACGGACGTATTCATCGAACAGGAATTTGGAGTAGCCGTAGACGTTCAGCGGCTGCTCGTACTCGCGGGACTCGATGAAATCGCTGGTGCGTCCACCGTAGGTGGCTGCCGAAGAGGCGTACAGGAACGGAATTTCGCGCTCCAGGCAGTAGTGCAGCAGCTCTTTGGAGTACTGATAGTTGTTGTCCATCATGTACTTGCCGTCCCACTCCGTGGTGGAAGAGCACGCGCCTTCGTGGAAGATAGCGTCAATGTCGCCGAACTCTTCGCCTGCCATAATCTGGATCAGAAAGTCTTCTTTATCCATGTAGTCAGCGATGTTCAGGTCAACCAGGTTCACAAACTTGGTGCCGTCTTTCAGATTGTCGACAACCAGAATGTCGGTAATGCCCTTGTCGTTCAGCGCTTTAACGATGTTGCTGCCGATAAAGCCTGCGCCGCCGGTTACGATGATCATAACTGTACCTTTGAAGTTGAGAGCCCGGAGACAATCCGGACATGAATGCTCATATCATATCACCACATGAGCAAGCCTACAGCCATTCGCAGAATAAGGTGCTGGGCTGACGTGATTTATGCTGCAAATAATTCATTCAGGCATGCATCATCTCGTATCAGCGTATAGCTTTGGGTAATATGTGCCAAATTTTGCCGAATCTGGAGAGTTGCAATGCGTGGTGATTTCTACAAACAGTTAACTAGCAATCTGGAGACCGCTCGGGCCGAAGGCTTGTTTAAAGAAGAGCGCATCATCACCTCGGCGCAGCAGGCGGACATTACCGTCGGCGACAGCCACGTGATTAACTTCTGCGCCAATAACTATCTGGGTCTGGCCAACCACCCGGCGCTGATCGACGCGGCGAAATCCGGTATGGACAGCCACGGCTTCGGGATGGCTTCGGTACGCTTCATCTGCGGCACCCAGGATACGCACAAGCAGCTGGAGAAGAAGCTGGCGGATTTCCTCGGTATGGAAGACGCGATCCTCTACTCCTCCTGCTTCGACGCCAACGGCGGCCTGTTTGAAACGCTGCTCGGCCCGGAAGACGCCATTATCTCCGACGCCCTGAACCATGCCTCTATCATCGACGGCGTACGCCTGTGTAAAGCGAAACGCTTCCGCTATGCCAACAACGACATGCAGGAGCTGGAAGCGCGCCTGAAAGAAGCCCGCGACGCCGGGGCGCGTCACGTGTTAATCGCCACCGACGGCGTCTTCTCGATGGACGGCGTGATCGCCAACCTGAAAGGCGTATGCGATCTGGCGGATAAATACGATGCGCTGGTGATGGTCGATGACTCCCACGCCGTCGGCTTCGTCGGCGAAAATGGCCGCGGCTCCCATGAATACTGCGACGTGATGGGTCGTGTCGACATTATCACCGGCACGCTGGGTAAAGCGCTGGGCGGCGCCTCCGGCGGCTACACTGCCGCACGCAAAGAGGTGGTCGAGTGGCTGCGCCAGCGTTCCCGTCCGTATCTGTTCTCCAACTCTCTGGCGCCGGCCATCGTGGCCGCCTCCATCAAAGTGCTGGAGATGGTCGAAGAGGGTGCAGACCTGCGCGATCGCCTGTGGGCCAACGCGCGTCTGTTCCGTGAAAAAATGACCGCGGCAGGCTTCACTCTGGCGGGCGCCGACCACGCCATCATTCCGGTGATGCTGGGCGAAGCGGTGGTGGCGCAGAACTTTGCCCGCGAGCTGCAGAAAGAAGGGATCTATGTCACCGGCTTCTTCTATCCGGTGGTACCGAAAGGCCAGGCGCGTATTCGCACCCAGATGTCGGCGGCGCATACCCCTGAACAAATTGAGCGTGCGGTGGAAGCCTTTACCCGCATCGGTAAACAACTGGGCGTCATCGCCTAATAAGGGTGTGAGATGAAAGCGTTATCCAAACTGAAAGCGGAAGAAGGCATCTGGATGACCGACGTACCGGAACCGGAAGTCGGCCATAACGATCTGCTGATTAAAATCCGCAAGACCGCCATTTGCGGGACCGACGTGCACATCTACAACTGGGATGAGTGGTCGCAGAAGACTATTCCGGTACCGATGGTGGTCGGGCACGAATATGTCGGCGAAGTGGTGGGGATTGGCCAGGAAGTGCGCGGCTTTAAGATTGGCGACCGCGTCTCCGGCGAAGGGCATATCACCTGCGGCCACTGCCGTAACTGCCGCGCGGGCCGTACCCACCTGTGCCGCAACACCATTGGCGTGGGCGTCAACCGCCCGGGCTGCTTTGCCGAGTATCTGGTGATCCCGGCCTTTAACGCCTTTAAAATCCCCGACAATATCTCTGATGACCTGGCGTCTATCTTCGACCCGTTCGGCAACGCTGTGCACACCGCGCTCTCCTTCGATCTGGTGGGGGAAGACGTGCTGGTCTCCGGCGCCGGCCCGATCGGCGTGATGGCGGCGGCGGTGGCGAAACACGTCGGCGCGCGTAATGTGGTGATCACTGACGTTAACGAGTACCGTCTCGAGCTGGCGCGCAAAATGGGCGTCACTCGCGCGGTGAACGTGGCGAAAGAGAACCTCAATGACGTGATGGCCGAGCTGGGGATGACTGAAGGTTTCGACGTGGGCCTGGAGATGTCCGGCGCGCCGCCGGCGTTCCGCAGCATGCTGGATACCATGAACCACGGCGGTCGTATCGCGATGCTGGGTATTCCACCGTCAGATATGTCCATCGACTGGACCAAGGTCATCTTTAAGGGGCTGTTTATCAAAGGGATCTACGGCCGCGAGATGTTCGAAACCTGGTATAAGATGGCGGCGCTGATCCAGTCTGGTCTGGATCTTTCACCGATCATCACCCACCGCTTCGGCATTGACGACTTCCAGAAGGGTTTCGACGCCATGCGCTCCGGCCAGTCTGGTAAAGTGGTTCTGAGCTGGGAATAACGCCTCCGGTCTGTTGTAAAAACCAGCAAAAAAGGCGCCTGCGGGCGCCTTAATTTAGATTTGGATAACATTTTTAGCCTGCTTAATATCAAGCGCACAATTTCTACATCGATTTTACGGTTATTCGCTTATACAGTGTGTTTAGTCGCGGTTTAACTTTGTAACTATCATGCTTAAACTCTCCGTATGCTTACTGACCTGTAACTCTGCACGTCTGCTCATGGAGGTGCTGCCCCCGCTGCTGAGGGTGTGACCTGCTCCCCGTTGATTAGTACACCCCGATGTTAGTAATGTCTTCATAAGCCACATGAGGACATCCCCATGAAGAAGCGTTTTTCCGACGAACAGATCATCAGTATTCTCCGCGAAGCCGAAG
>NZ_JAKUZW010000015.1:0-83793 GCF_030128605.1 Klebsiella sp. K5-45
GTAAGCCGGGGTGACAACCGGTGGTCATAAAGCGAAAAAATTCGGTGGAGCGGTAGTTCAGTCGGTTAGAATACCTGCCTGTCACGCAGGGGGTCGCGGGTTCGAGTCCCGTCCGTTCCGCCACTTATTTAACATTAAGCCTGCTCAGATAGCAGGCTTAGTGGTAAGAAAGCTTTAGGGGCGTAGTTCAATTGGTAGAGCACCGGTCTCCAAAACCGGGTGTTGGGAGTTCGAGTCTCTCCGCCCCTGCCATTTATAAGAATCCTTTGCTCAGGCAAAGGATTTTTTTTTATCTCTGCTCTCTATCTGCAATATCCCTGTTCAAAATACCTTGCTTCTCTCCGTCCATGGAGAGTACCGCTTATTCCAGGATAGGGCTTTTCAGGATCTCGTGGATCTGCCCCTGCTTATCGCTATTTTGTAACCAGATCGCATAGAGTGGGCGGGAAAGCGTAGCGCTGTCCATGACCGTATGTAACCCATGCTTCTCTTTGGCCCAGCGAACAGGTAGCCAACAGCAGCCGTTCAGGCGTGATAATTGCTGGTAGATCAATTCAGCTGAAGAGGTAGTGAGCAGCGGAACATCATCACTTCCTATCAGACCCACTTCGTTTTGCTGAAAATCAGGCCCCCATTCAAGGCGCAAGTAATTCAATTCATTTCTGTTTTTTGCAGGCGATGCGCAATACAAGGCAAGGGTAAAATTACCCAACAGCTGGCTGCTTAATTCATCCATCTTCGGCGATTCGGTGGTGATCAGCAGATCCAACTGGCGTTCGTGAAGCTGTTTAACCAGCGACTGCCGCTGTGCGATACGCGCTTCAAACTGGAGATTGTAAGGTGCGCTGTAGAGGGTGCCGAGCCAGCCGTTAAGCATGCATTCCCACAGCGAGGCGCTGGCTCCGATGGAGAATTCATTATGTCGCGAAGAGTGTGCGACCTCCTTGCGCGCAGCCTGCCAGGTATTCATTAGCGTTTCGGCGTAGGGCAGGAGCTTTTCTCCGGCGGTCGTCAGGCGAATGTTATTACGATGTCGGGTGAACAGGTTCACACCAAGTTGATTTTCCAGCTGACGAATACGAAAGCTGACCGCTGACTGCGTCAGGTAAAGCGCCTCTGCTGCTCGCCCAAAGTGACGAGTTCTGCTCACTTCCAGGAAAGTCTTGAGCAATTCCGTATCCACACCGTTCTCCACAAAATTATTTGTCGTGATGATTTAAATGTTTTGTTTGACGCTCTGTCAAGCGTAACTAATACTCCGCGCCATAAATAGCTCGGCCAAAGAATCAGGAGCGTGTAGGATGGCGGAAAGCTTTACGACGACTAATCGTTTTTTCGACAATAAAAATTATCCACGCGGGTTCTCCCGTCACGGTGATTTCACCATCAAAGAGGCGCAACTGCTGGAACGTCATGGTTATGCCTTTAACGAACTGGAACTGGGTAAACGCGAACCTGTTACCGATGATGAAAAACAGTTTGTCTCGGTGTGCCGTGGTGAGCGTGAGCCGGTAACGGAAGCAGAACGCGTATGGATTAAGTATATGGCGCGCATCAAGCGGCCGAAGCGTTTTCATACTCTTTCCGGCGGCAAACCGCAGATGGAAGGCGCTGACGATTACACCGAAAGCGATGACTAAGAAAAAAGGGCGTAAGCCCTTTTTTTACGCCATCATTTTCTGCAGATGGTTTAGCATCCGGTCTATCGCCCGATAGCTGAGCGCCTCCTGCAAATGACGGCGTTCAATCTCTTCAGCCTCTGCCAGATCGGCAATGGTTCTCGCCACCTTTAACAGACGCTGCCAGGCTCGTATAGAGAGCCCCAGCTGCGTTAGCGTCTGTTCCAGCCAGACAGCGTCCTCCCGCCGTAAGTGGCAGCAGCTCTTCATTTCACGATTCTCAAGATGAGCATTGAGCTTATTTTGTCTGAGCATTTGCCGTTCGCGCGCCGCCAGCACCCGTTGTCGGACCGTTGCGCTAGACTCTTCGCCCTGCGTGCCCTGGCTCAGTATCCCTGGCGGCGGCAGCGGGATCTCTAAGGAGAGATCGAAGCGGTCAAGGAAGGGGCCTGACAGACGTCCCAGATAACGTAATGTCTGCTCAGGCGATGTACGATTATGTTTGCCCTGATAATGCCCTGTCGGGCTTGGGTTCATCGCCGCGATAAGCTGAAAGCGCGCCGGATAGTCAATTTTGGCGCGCGAGCGTGATATGTGGATCTTGCCTGACTCAATGGGTTCGCGCAGCGCATCCAGTACACGCCGCTCAAACTCCGGCAGCTCATCAAGAAACAGCACGCCATTATGGGCCAGGGAAATCTCACCGGGGACCGGTATCGAGCCGCCGCCCACCATCGCTGCCAGCGAGGCGCTATGATGAGGTGCGCGAAACGGCCTCTGACGCCACCGGGTCTTCGCGGTATGCAGATTGACCAGACTCTGAATGGCCGTGCTCTCCAGTGCTTCCTGATTGCTTAATGGCGGCAGGAGACCGGGTAGCCGGCTGGCAAGCATGGTTTTCCCGGTGCCGGGCGGGCCGATCAGGAGCAGGTTGTGACCCCCGGCGGCCACAATCTCCAGCGCTCGCTTGCCCTGCTGCTGGCCGATAACATCGCGCAGATCTTCGCCGCGTTCATCAACAGAGGGTGCCTCGGCGAGAGGCGGCGAAAGCGATGTCTGCCCCGCGAGAAAAGCACACACCTCCTGCAGATGGTCGGCGACCAGGCAATCGCTGCCGCCGATCAGGCCGACCTCAGCCGCATTATCAGAGGAGACGACGATGCGCCGGCCGGCTTTGATGGCTTCCATTGCGCTGGGGATCGCCCCTGGAACGCCGCGTAACCCACCTGTGAGGGCGAGTTCGCCCACAAACTCATATTGATTCAGTCGCGTCGTGTTGAGCTGCTCTGAGGCAACGAGAAGCGCGAGAGCGATAGGTAGATCGTATCGCCCGCCCTCTTTAGGCAGATCCGCTGGCGCCAGGTTAATGGTTATTTTCTTCGCAGGGAAAGCGTAGCCGCTGTTGATCAGGGCGCTGCGAACCCGGTCACGGGCCTCTTTCACGGTGGTCTCCGGCAGTCCGACCATAGTCAGGCCGGGCAGACCGTTGCTGAGATGAACCTCGACAGTAATCAATGGCGCTTCGATACCGAGCGCCGCGCGGGTATAGACGATGGCGAGCGACATAAAACCTCCTGGACCAGGCAGGATTATGGCTGACCTGTGTTAAAACGGGATCGGTAATAGTCAGAAGTTAGGACCATAAATCCATACTTTTCGCGCCATATTGTTACATTTAGCCGAAACTGGAAGTTCGCTCGCAAAACAGAGCGGCGTTGGGAAGGAGGGCGCAAAAGAGCGCGGCAGGCGAGAGAAAACTGAGTTTTTTTCATCTTCGAATTTTTTCATATAAAACAATTATTTTTGCTGAAACTGTTAGGCTGCTCAGCAACAGAGATATAAAAAAATCTTGTGTTTTATGTGATGTCTGTGGTACCTCTTTAGGTATTCCTTCGAACAAGAAGCCAGAAAGTACAGAAAATGACAGCCCTTCTACGAGTGATTAGCCTGGTCGTGATTAGCGTGGTGGTGATTATTATCCCACCGTGCGGGGCTGCACTTGGACGAGGAAAGGCTTAATAATCAAGCCTTAACGAACTAAGACCCCCGCACCGAAAGGTCCGGGGGTTTTTTTATAACTGAAATAACCTAAGCGAGGAGCAGATGATGACTTTTAGCATAAAATTCTGTTTCTCCCGATTTATGACGGGGAACTAACTATGAATGGCGCGCAGTGGGTGGTACATGCTTTGCGGACACAGGGGGTCGACACCGTTTTTGGCTATCCGGGTGGCGCAATTATGCCGGTTTACGATGCACTGTATGACGGCGGCGTGGAGCACCTGCTGTGCCGGCATGAGCAAGGGGCAGCCATGGCGGCCATTGGTTATGCGCGAGCAACCGGTAAAACCGGGGTATGTATCGCGACTTCCGGCCCGGGCGCAACCAACCTGATCACCGGCCTGGCGGACGCTTTGCTTGACTCCATCCCCATTGTCGCTATCACCGGCCAGGTGGCCGCACCCTTCATCGGCACGGATGCGTTCCAGGAGGTAGACGTTCTCGGTTTGTCACTGGCCTGTACTAAGCACAGTTTCCTCGTGCAGTCTCTGGACGAGCTGCCGCGGGTCATTGCTGAAGCTTTCCAGGTGGCAAACTCAGGCCGTCCAGGCCCGGTGCTGGTTGATATCCCTAAGGATATTCAGATGGCGCAGGGCGATCTCGATCCCCATTTCTCTATGGTCGCCGATGAGATGGCATTCCCGCAGGCGGAAGTGGCTCAGGCTCTGCAGATGCTGGCTCAATCGCAGCAACCGATGCTGTATGTTGGCGGCGGGGTCGGCATGGCGCAGGCGGTACCGGCGCTGCGCGAATTCCTCGCAGTGACCCGGATGCCGGCGACCTGCACCCTGAAAGGGCTGGGCGTGGTGGACGCCGATTACCCGTATTATCTCGGCATGCTGGGAATGCACGGCACCAAGGCGGCCAATCTGGCGGTACAGGAGTGCGATCTGCTGATTGCCGTCGGCGCGCGCTTTGACGATCGCGTGACCGGCAAGCTCAACACCTTCGCGCCGCATGCCAAAGTGATCCATATGGACATCGATCCGGCGGAGCTGAACAAGCTGCGCCAGGCGCACATTGGTCTGACCGGCGATCTGAACCGCTTGCTGCCGGCGCTGCAGCAGCCGTTAGCGATCGATGGCTGGCGCGAGCGGAGTGCCGCACTGCGTGCCGACCACGCCTGGCGTTACAATCATCCCGGTGAGGCTATCTACGCGCCGCTGCTGCTGAAACAGCTTTCCGACCGCAAGCCGGCGGACAGCGTGGTGACAACCGACGTAGGCCAGCATCAGATGTGGTCGGCTCAGCATATGACCTATACCCGCCCGGAAAACTTCATCACCTCCAGCGGCTTAGGCACCATGGGCTTTGGCCTGCCGGCCGCCGTTGGCGCCCAGGTGGCGCGCCCTAACGATACGGTGATCTGTATCTCTGGTGACGGCTCCTTCATGATGAATGTGCAGGAGCTGGGCACCGTAAAACGCAAGCAGTTACCGCTGAAGATCGTATTACTCGACAACCAGCGGTTAGGGATGGTTCGACAATGGCAGCAGCTGTTTTTCCAGGAACGTTATAGCGAAACCACTCTGACTGATAACCCTGATTTCCTCACGCTGGCCAGCGCCTTCGGTATTCCTGGCCAACACATCACCCGTAAAGACCAGGTTGAAGCGGCACTCGACACCATGCTTTCGAGCCAGGGGCCATACCTGCTTCATGTCTCAATCGACGAACTTGAGAATGTCTGGCCGTTGGTGCCGCCCGGCGCCAGTAACTCTGAAATGCTGGAGAAATTATCATGATGCAACATCAGGTCGCTTTACAGGCACGTTTCAACCCGGAAACCTTAGAGCGCGTGCTGCGCGTTGTCCGTCACCGTGGTTTTCAAATCTGCGCAATGAACATGGAAACCGCAGCGGACGCACAGAACATAAATATCGAATTGACCGTTGCCAGCCCGCGGCCCGTCGAATTACTGTTTAGTCAATTAAGTAAACTGGTCGACGTTGCCTGCGTCGAGATCCAGCAACCCACATCACAACAAATCCGCGCCTGAGCGCAAAGGAAGAAAAATGACGACGAAAAAAGCTGATTACATCTGGTTCAATGGCGAGATGGTTCCGTGGGGCGAAGCGAAAGTTCATGTGATGTCCCATGCGCTGCACTATGGCACCTCGGTATTCGAAGGCATCCGTTGCTACGACTCGCACAAAGGCCCGGTGGTGTTCCGTCATCGCGAACATATGCAGCGTCTGCATGACTCAGCCAAAATTTATCGTTTCCCGGTCTCCCAGAGCGTCGACGAACTGATGGAAGCCTGCCGCGAAGTCATTCGCACTAATAATCTGACCAGCGCTTATATCCGCCCGCTGGTGTTTGTTGGCGATGTCGGCATGGGGGTAAACCCGCCTCCGGGTTACAACACTGACGTGATCATCGCGGCGTTCCCGTGGGGAGCCTACCTCGGCGCAGAAGCGCTGGAGCAGGGGATCGATGCCATGGTCTCTTCCTGGAACCGCGCGGCGCCGAACACCATCCCGACGGCGGCGAAAGCCGGCGGCAACTATCTCTCCTCGCTGCTGGTTGGCAGCGAAGCGCGTCGCCATGGCTATCAGGAAGGTATTGCCCTCGACGTTAACGGCTATATCTCCGAAGGCGCTGGCGAAAACCTGTTTGAAGTGAAGGACGGCGTGCTGTTCACCCCGCCGTTTACCTCTTCCGCGCTGCCGGGCATTACCCGCGACGCCATCATCAAGCTGGCGAAAGATCTCGGTATTGAAGTCCGCGAGCAGGTATTGTCCCGTGAATCCCTGTACCTGGCGGATGAAGTCTTCATGTCCGGCACCGCGGCGGAAATCACCCCGGTACGCAGCGTGGATGGTATCCAGGTCGGCGCAGGTCGTCGCGGTCCGGTCACCAAACGCATTCAGGAAGCCTTCTTTGGCCTCTTCACCGGTGAAACAGAAGATAAATGGGGCTGGTTGGATCCGGTAAGTAAGTAATTAAAAATGGGACGGCACGCACCGTCCCATTTAATAAACACAGATGGGAGTAAAAAGAGCATGCCTAAGTACCGTTCCGCCACCACCACACATGGCCGCAATATGGCGGGCGCCCGCGCGTTGTGGCGCGCAACCGGGATGACCGATGCCGATTTCGGCAAACCGATTATCGCCGTCGTTAACTCCTTTACCCAGTTTGTTCCTGGGCACGTGCACCTGCGCGACCTCGGCAAACTGGTTGCCGAGCAGATTGAAGCCGCCGGTGGCGTGGCCAAAGAATTCAACACCATCGCAGTGGATGATGGGATCGCCATGGGCCACGGGGGTATGCTCTATTCACTGCCATCCCGCGAGCTGATCGCCGACTCGGTGGAGTACATGGTTAACGCCCATTGTGCGGATGCGATGGTCTGTATCTCCAACTGCGACAAAATCACCCCGGGGATGCTGATGGCTTCCCTGCGCCTGAACATTCCGGTGATCTTTGTGTCCGGCGGCCCAATGGAAGCCGGGAAAACCAAGCTGTCAGATAAAATCATCAAGCTCGACCTGGTGGATGCGATGATCCAGGGGGCGGATCCGAAAGTGTCCGACGAGCAGAGTAATCAGGTGGAACGGTCCGCCTGTCCGACCTGCGGCTCCTGTTCCGGGATGTTCACCGCCAACTCCATGAACTGCCTGACCGAAGCGCTGGGTCTGTCGCAGCCGGGTAACGGCTCTCTGCTGGCGACCCACGCCGATCGTAAGGAGCTGTTCCTTAACGCCGGGAAACGTATCGTTGAGCTGACCAAACGCTATTACGAGCAGGATGACGCTTCCGCGCTGCCGCGCAATATCGCCAGCAAGGCGGCCTTTGAGAACGCCATGACGCTGGATATCGCCATGGGCGGTTCCACCAACACCGTTCTGCACCTGCTGGCGGCGGCGCAGGAAGCTGAAATCGACTTCACCATGAGCGATATCGATAAGCTTTCCCGCAAAGTGCCGCAGCTGTGTAAGGTGGCGCCGAGCACGCAGAAATACCATATGGAAGATGTGCATCGCGCCGGCGGCGTGCTGGGCATTCTGGGCGAGCTGGACCGCGCCGGGCTGTTGAATCGCGAGGTCAAAAACGTTCTCGGCCTGACGCTGCCGCAGACCCTGGAACAGTACGATGTGATGGTGACCCAGGACGACGCGGTGAAAAAAATGTTCCGCGCCGGCCCGGCGGGCATCCGTACCACTCAGGCGTTCTCGCAAGACTGCCGCTGGGATACGCTGGATGACGATCGCGCCGAAGGCTGTATCCGTTCTCTGGAACACGCTTACAGCAAGGACGGCGGCCTGGCGGTGCTGTACGGCAATTTCGCGGAAAACGGCTGTATCGTGAAAACCGCCGGCGTGGACGACAGCATCCTGAAATTTACCGGTCCGGCGAAAGTGTATGAGAGCCAGGACGATGCGGTTGAGGCCATCCTCGGCGGTAAAGTCGTTGAAGGCGACGTCGTGGTGATCCGCTACGAAGGGCCGAAAGGCGGGCCGGGGATGCAGGAGATGCTTTACCCCACCAGCTTCCTGAAGTCGATGGGGCTGGGCAAAGCCTGCGCGCTGATCACCGATGGCCGTTTCTCGGGCGGCACCTCAGGGCTCTCTATCGGTCACGTCTCACCGGAAGCGGCGAGCGGCGGCAACATCGCGCTCATTGAAGATGGCGACATGATCGCGATTGATATTCCGAACCGCAGCATTCAGCTGCAGCTGAGCGATGCGGAAATTGCGGCGCGTCGTGAAGCCCAGGAAGCGCGTGGCGACCAGGCGTGGACGCCGAAAAATCGCCAGCGTCAGGTCTCCTTTGCCCTTCGCGCCTACGCCAGCCTGGCGACCAGCGCCGACAAAGGCGCGGTTCGCGATAAATCGAAACTGGGTGGCTAATCATGGCGGATTCACAACCCCTGTCCGGCGCCCCTGAGGGCGCCGAATACCTGAGAGCAGTGCTGCGCGCGCCGGTTTATGAAGCGGTGCAGAAAACGCCGCTGCAAAAAATGGACAAACTCTCTTCTCGCCTGGATAACGTTATTCTGGTGAAGCGCGAAGATCGCCAACCGGTACACAGCTTTAAGCTGCGCGGCGCCTACGCGATGATGTCCAGCCTGACCGCGGAACAGAAATCCCACGGGGTGATCACCGCCTCGGCGGGCAATCATGCCCAGGGCGTGGCGTTCTCCGCATCGAGGCTGGGCGTTAAGGCGCTGATCGTGATGCCGGTAGCGACCGCCGACATCAAAGTGGATGCCGTTCGCGGCTTTGGCGGCGAAGTGCTGCTGCATGGCGCCAACTTTGACGAAGCGAAGGCGAGGGCGATTGAGCTGGCGCAGCAGCAGGGCTTTACCTGGGTGCCGCCGTTCGATCACCCGATGGTCATCGCCGGTCAGGGAACCCTGGCGCTGGAGCTGCTGCAGCAGGATGCCCACATCGACCGCGTGTTCGTCCCGGTGGGCGGCGGCGGCCTGGCGGCAGGCGTGGCGGTGCTGATCAAGCAGCTGATGCCGCAGATCAAAGTGATCGCGGTGGAAGCGGAAGATTCGGCCTGCCTGAAGGCGGCGCTGGACGCCGGTCATCCGGTGGACCTGCCGCGCGTCGGCTTGTTTGCCGAAGGCGTGGCGGTCAAACGCATCGGCGATGAAACCTTCCGTCTGTGCCAGGAGTATCTGGACGACATCATCACCGTCGACAGCGACGCTATTTGCGCGGCGATGAAGGATCTGTTCGAAGATGTGCGGGCGGTGGCAGAGCCTTCCGGCGCGCTGGCGCTGGCGGGGATGAAGAAATATGTCGCTCAGCACAATATTCGCGGCGAGCGACTGGCTCACATCCTGTCCGGGGCCAACGTCAACTTCCACGGTCTGCGCTACGTGTCTGAGCGCTGCGAGCTCGGGGAACAGCGCGAAGCGCTGCTGGCGGTGACGATCCCGGAAGAGAAGGGCAGCTTTCTGAAGTTTTGCCAGCTACTGGGGGGCCGCTCGGTGACGGAGTTCAACTACCGCTTTGCCGATGCCAAAGACGCCTGCATCTTTGTGGGGGTACGTCTGAGTCGTGGGCTGGAGGAGCGGAAAGAGATCCTTCAGTTACTGAACGATGGTGGCTACAGCGTCGTTGACCTTTCCGATGACGAAATGGCCAAGCTCCATGTGCGCTATATGGTCGGCGGCCGACCGTCCAAAGCGCTGCAGGAGCGGCTGTTCAGCTTCGAGTTTCCGGAATCGCCGGGGGCGCTGCTGAAGTTCCTGCACACCCTCGGCACCCACTGGAATATTTCGCTATTCCACTACCGTAGCCACGGCACCGACTATGGTCGGGTTTTGGCGGCCTTCGAGCTGGGCGAGCACGAGCCGGACTTTGAAACTCGTCTCAATGAGCTGGGCTATGAGTGTCATGATGAGACCCATAACCCGGCATTCCGCTTTTTCCTCGCGGGTTAGTGGTTGGGAAGAATTTTCCAGAAAGCATCAATAAGCGGCTCATGCAGCCGCTTTTTTTGTGCGCAAACGCCCAGCTCAAACGGCGTTTGCTCATCGCTGCGCTCCAGGATCATCACCCTGTTGCGTACCGGC
The DNA here is from genome assembly GCF_030128605.1 of Klebsiella sp. K5-45. NCBI lineage: Bacteria > Pseudomonadati > Pseudomonadota > Gammaproteobacteria > Enterobacterales > Enterobacteriaceae > Klebsiella > Klebsiella sp. K5-45. Next base: position 10,216 of record NZ_JAKUZW010000015.1, read on the forward strand.
TCCGGACTGTTCTCCAGCACCACTTCCGGCAGCAGCGCCACGCCGCATCCCAGGGCGACCATCGACACCATCGCTTCGTGCCCGCCGACGGTGGCGTAGATCGACGGATTGCTGATTTTATGCCGCCGAAACCACAGCTCGATGCGCCGACGTACCGGCCCCTGGTCGGCCATGATAAAGGGCACTGTCGACCAGTCGGGGCGCTCGACGGTCACCTGGTTGCGCACCGGGCAGGGAAGGGCCGGGGCAATTAACACCACGGCGAGGTTCTCCAGCATCGAAAACGCCACCGACCCTGGCAGAGTCTCCGGCTTACCGGCAATCGCCAGGTCGGCTTCGCCGGTGACCACCTTCTCCATGGCGTCGGCGGCGTCGCCGGTCGACAGCTTGATCTCCACCGAGGGGTGCGCGGCGCGAAAGCGGTCGAGGATCGGCGGCAGATGGCTATAGGCGGCGGTGACGGAGCAGAAGATGTGCAACTCGCCGGAGAGCGAAGGGCCCTGCTGATCGATGACGTGACGAAGCTGCTGATACTGCAGTAAAGTCTGTTGGGCAAAGGTACGTAACTCTTCCCCGGCTTCGGTAAGGGTCACCGTGCGATTATCTCGCACGAACAGCGGCTGGCCGAGGTCCTCTTCCAGACGCTGGATCTGGCGCGAAAGCGTCGACGGGCTGACATGCATGGCCCGCGCGCTGCGGCCAAAATGGCGGCTTTCCGCCAGATGCAGAAAGGTTTTCAGATCGCGTAAATCCACGGCGCGTACTCCCCGGTTTTGTATTTCATAAAATGCAACGTGACGTTGTGAATATATCAATTTCCGCAATAAAATTCCTGTCATATAGTAAGTTCATTCTCGCAAAAGCGAATCGAACAATAAGCACGACACAACATCACGGAGTTACAGACATGGCTAACTACTTTAATACACTGAACCTGCGCCAGCAGCTGGCACAGCTGGGCAAATGCCGCTTTATGGCGCGCGACGAATTCGCCGATGGCGCAAGCTACCTTCAGGGTAAAAAAGTGGTCATCGTCGGCTGCGGCGCGCAGGGCCTGAACCAGGGTCTGAACATGCGTGACTCCGGCCTGGATATCTCCTATGCGCTGCGCAAAGAAGCGATCGCCGAGAAGCGCGCCTCCTGGCGTAAAGCGACCGAAAACGGCTTCAAAGTCGGCACTTATGAAGAGCTGATCCCGCAGGCGGACCTGGTGGTTAACCTGACTCCGGACAAACAGCACTCTGACGTTGTGCGCTCCGTACAGCCGCTGATGAAAGACGGCGCGGCGCTGGGCTACTCCCACGGTTTCAACATCGTGGAAGTGGGCGAGCAGATCCGTAAAGACATCACCGTGGTGATGGTGGCGCCGAAGTGCCCGGGTACCGAAGTGCGTGAAGAGTACAAACGCGGTTTCGGCGTACCGACGCTTATCGCGGTACATCCGGAAAACGACCCGAAAGGCGAAGGCATGGCCATTGCGAAAGCATGGGCAGCGGCGACCGGCGGCCACCGTGCGGGCGTGCTGGAATCTTCCTTCGTTGCCGAAGTGAAATCTGACCTGATGGGCGAGCAGACCATCCTCTGCGGCATGCTGCAGGCGGGTTCTCTGCTGTGCTTCGACAAGCTGGTGGCGGAAGGTACCGACCCGGCGTATGCAGAAAAACTGATTCAGTTCGGCTGGGAAACCATCACCGAAGCGCTGAAGCAGGGCGGCATTACCCTGATGATGGATCGCCTCTCTAACCCGGCGAAACTGCGCGCTTATGCGCTCTCCGAGCAGCTGAAAGAGATTATGGCGCCGCTGTTCCAGAAACACATGGACGACATCATTTCCGGCGAATTCTCCTCCGGTATGATGGCGGACTGGGCGAACGACGATAAGAAACTGCTGACCTGGCGTGAAGAGACTGGTAAAACCGCGTTCGAAACCGCGCCGCAGTATGAAGGTAAAATCGGCGAGCAGGAGTACTTCGATAAAGGCGTTCTGATGATCGCGATGGTGAAAGCGGGCGTTGAGCTGGCCTTCGAAACCATGGTGGCCTCCGGCATCATCGAAGAGTCCGCTTACTACGAATCACTGCACGAGCTGCCGCTGATCGCCAATACTATTGCCCGTAAGCGTCTGTACGAGATGAACGTGGTTATCTCTGATACCGCTGAATATGGTAACTACCTGTTCTCTTATGCTTGCGTACCGCTGCTGAAAGAGTTCATGACCACCCTGCAGACTGGCGACCTGGGTACGGCGATTGCCGAAGGCGCGGTAGACAACGCTCAGCTGCGTGATGTTAACGAAGCCATTCGCAGCCACGCTATTGAGCAGGTTGGTAAGAAACTGCGCGGTTATATGACCGATATGAAGCGTATCGCGGTAGCCGGCTAATTCCTCGTCGTCTTTCGACTTGCCGATGCGTTGGCTACGGTACGTACACCCCAGTCACATAGTAATCTATGTTCACGGGGATGTACTTCCTTGCCGCCTTCCGGCAAGCCGAAATCCATAGAGGAATGGATTTGTTTAATAGGCCTGATAAGCGAAGCGCCATCAGGCAAAAACCCGGAGATTAAGATCCCCGGGTTTTTTATTATTTCCGGTACAGCACTTTGATGATGTGGTAGCCGAACTGGGTATGCAGCGGGCCGGTTGGCTCCAGCACCGGGCAGGAGAAAACCACTTTATCGAACGCCGGCACCATCTGGCCCTGGCGGAACTCACCTAAATCACCGCCGCGTTTGCCTGATGGGCAAATGGAGTGCTTCTTCGCCAGCTTACCGAAGTCGGCGCCGTTTTTAATCTGCTCCAGAAGATCCAGAGCCAGTTTCTCTTCTTTAACAAGAATATGCAGTGCTGCTGCTGTTTTTGCCATGATCGTGCCTTGAATAGGTTGAGATAAATCGGGGCGCAATATACCACGCGTCAGCGGCGATAAAGCACCTTAATGATATGGTAGCCAAATTTGGTTTTTACCGGACCGTAGGGCTTGAGAAGTGGGCAGCTAAAGACCGCCTGATCGAATGGGCCGACCATCGCGCCTTGCTGAAACTCCCCCAGATCGCCGCCGTTACGCCCGGACGGGCATTTCGAATAGCGCTTCGCCAGATGATCGAAGCTGATGCCGCGTTCCAGTTTGGCAAGGATCTCCTGGGCCAGTTTCTCTTCTTTGACCAGGATATGCAGGGCTGCTGCGGTCTTTTTCATGGTTCTGCTCTACGGGTTAATCGCGATTTCTTCACTTTACCATCAGTCGGTAAATCTCGGCTCCGCTTTCTGCTACAATCCCCACCCCGTTCGAAGATTGAGCAAGACTCCCATGCGTTTAAACCCTGGCCAACAACAAGCCGTCGAATTTGTAACCGGACCGTGCCTGGTGCTGGCGGGCGCCGGCTCCGGTAAGACCCGCGTGATCACCAATAAAATCGCCCACCTGATCCGCGGCTGCGGCTATCAGGCGCGCCATATCGCGGCCGTGACCTTTACCAACAAAGCCGCGCGCGAGATGAAAGAGCGCGTTGGGCAAACGCTGGGGCGCAAAGAGGCGCGCGGGCTGATGATTTCCACCTTCCACACTCTGGGGCTGGATATCATCAAGCGGGAATACGCCGCGCTGGGCATGAAGTCTAACTTCTCCTTATTCGACGATACTGACCAGGTGGCGCTGCTCAAAGAGCTGACCGAAGGGTTGATCGAAGATGACAAAGTGGTGCTCCAGCAGTTGATCTCGACGATCTCCAACTGGAAAAACGATCTGAAAACCCCGGCGCAGGCCGCCGCGGGTGCGAAAGGCGAACGGGATCGCATTTTCGCCCACTGCTATGGGCTGTACGATGCGCATATGAAGGCCTGCAATGTCCTCGATTTTGACGATCTGATCCTGCTGCCGACGCTGCTGCTGCAGCGCAACGAGGAGGTGCGCGAACGCTGGCAGAATAAGATCCGCTACCTGCTGGTGGATGAGTATCAGGATACCAACACCAGCCAGTATGAGCTGGTGAAGCTGCTGGTGGGCCAGCGGGCGCGTTTTACCGTGGTAGGCGACGATGACCAGTCGATCTACTCGTGGCGCGGCGCGCGGCCGCAGAACCTGGTGCTGCTCAGCCAGGACTTCCCGGCGCTGCAGGTTATCAAGCTTGAGCAGAACTATCGCTCCTCCGGGCGTATTCTGAAAGCCGCTAACATTCTGATCGCCAATAACCCGCACGTTTTTGAAAAGCGGCTGTTCTCTGAGCTGGGATATGGCGCTGAGCTGAAAGTGCTCTCCGCCAACAATGAAGATCATGAAGCGGAGCGCGTGGCCGGGGAGCTGATCGCCCACCACTTCATTAATAAAACCAATTACAAAGACTACGCGATCCTTTATCGCGGCAATCACCAGTCGCGGGTCTTTGAAAAGATGCTGATGCAGAACCGCATCCCGTACAAAATCTCCGGCGGCACGTCGTTCTTCTCGCGCCCGGAAATTAAAGATCTGCTGGCCTATCTGCGCGTGCTGACCAACCCGGACGACGACAGCGCCTTCCTGCGTATCGTGAATACACCGAAGCGCGAGATCGGCCCGGCGACGCTGCAAAAGCTCGGTGAGTGGGCGATGGGCCGCAACAAAGGATTGTTCACCGCCAGCTTTGATATGGGTCTCAGCCAGACGCTGACCGGGCGCGGGTATGAATCACTCACCCGCTTCACCCACTGGCTGCGTGAGATCCAGCAGCTGGCCGAACGCGAGCCGGTCAACGCCGTGCGCGACTTGATCCGCGGAATTGACTACGAATCCTGGCTTTATGAAACTTCGCCCAGCCCGAAGGCCGCAGAAATGCGTATGAAAAACGTCAACCAGCTGTTCACCTGGATGACCGAGATGCTGGAAGGCAGCGAAATCGATGAGCCAATGACCCTGACGCAGGTGGTCACCCGCTTTACGCTGCGCGACATGATGGAGCGCGGTGAATCGGATGAAGAGCTGGATCAGGTGCAGCTGATGACCCTTCATGCCTCAAAAGGGCTGGAATTCCCGTATGTTTACCTGGTGGGAATGGAAGAGGGATTGCTCCCGCACCAGAGCAGCATTGATGAAGATAATGTCGATGAAGAGCGCCGGTTAGCCTACGTGGGCATCACCCGCGCGCAGAAAGAGCTGACCTTTACGCTCTGTAAGGAGCGCCGGCAGTATGGTGAGGTGGTGCGCCCGGAACCGAGCCGTTTTCTGCTGGAGCTACCCCAGGACGATCTGATTTGGGAGCAGGCGCGCAAAGTGATTACCGCTGAAGAGCGAATGCATAAAGGACAGGCTAACGTGGCGAACATTCGCGCCATGCTGGCAAAAGCTAAAGAGAAAGGATAGCGATAAGCTGGCCGGGTAAGGCGAAGCCGCCGCCCGGCAATGTTCAGCGTATTACTTCACCTCAAGCACCCAGTGCACATAGCTCTGCCACTGGCATTCCTGTTCGATCAGCTCAGCCCCAAGCGGGTGATTATCCAGCCAGTTTTCCGGCAGCGTCAGGGACAGTTTTTCATCATCGGCCACAAGATTGATGGCGGGCAGCAAATCGTCACGCCGCCGGCTGGCAAAGAGTATCGCCAGTCGCAGCAGGCGACAAAGATGTTCGGCAACTCGCGGCGGAACGGCATTCTGCTGATGAAGCGATGAGAGGTCGATGGCGTTAGTCTGGTTAAGCAGCAGCGTCGCAATCAGCTTCTTCTGCGCCGGGGTAAAGCCGGGCAGGTCGAGATTATTGACCAGATAGGCCGCGTGCTGCGGCGCGCGCTTAAAATCCACGCTCAGGCCAATTTCATGCAATGCACAGGCGCTGAGGAGCAAGTCGCGGCTTAGCGGATCCAGCTCCCAGCTGCCGTCCAGCTGGCTGAGCAGGTGGCTGGCGAGACCAGCGACGCGCTGGGCCTGTTCGGTGTCGATCATAAAACGACGCTGAATATTACGCAGAGTGCGGCTGCGGATGTCCTGTTCAACGGAGAGATGCAGCATGCCGTACACCAGACCTTCACGTAACGCGCCGCCCGCGAGGGTCATACACTGAATATTCAGTTCGCTGAAGATAGCGATAAGGATCGCCAGCCCGCTTGGAAACACCAGCGCTCGCTCAAGGGTTAAGCCTTCGATCTCCAGCTCTTCCAGGCGTCCGCACTGAATGGCGCGCTGTTTAAGCTGCTGGAGTTTGGTCAGGGTGATCCGCTCATCCATCCCCTGCGCCATCATAATTTCCTGCAGAGCCTGAACGGTGCCGGAGGCGCCAACGCACACTTTCCATCCGTGATAGCGCAGCACATCGGCGACGGGCAACAGCACCTCACGCGCGGCCGCCTCGGCAAGATCGAAATTTTCTTTCGTCAGGCTGCGATCGGCGAAATAGCGTTCAAGCCAGGTCACACAGCCCATCGACAGGCTAAATAGCGAGGTCGTTTGCGCGCCGGTTCCGGTCACCAGTTCGGTGCTGGCGCCGCCAATATCGACCACCAGTCGCTGATCGGCGCCGCCGGTGGTGTGGGCGACCCCCTGATAAATCAGACGCGCTTCTTCTTCGCCGCTAATGACCTGTACCGGACTGCCGAGGATCTCCTGCGCTTTCGCCAGAAATTCGCCGGCATTGACGGCAAGACGCAGCGTGGCGGTGGCCACGACGCGGATTTGCGCCGGCGGAATATCCTGCAGGCGTTCGGCAAACAGGCGTAAGCACTGCCAGCCGCGCTCCATCGCTTCTGCGGAGAGCGTGTTGTCGCTATTCAGGCCGGCGGCAAGACGGACTTTGCGCTTAATGCGGCTCAGCGTCTGGATACTGCCAGCCACCTCGCGCACCACCAACATATGGAAACTGTTGGAGCCCAAATCAATGGCGGCATACAGCGAGGTGGAGCTCATGCTCTTCATCGTTCAGAAGGCTCCCTGGTCGACGGGGCGCTTGTGCCCAATCCGTGTAACTGAGCGGGTTGCCGGGGAAGCGCGCCCTGGCACATTCTGAATGATTGAGCGTATAGCATAGATTTCTTAACCTGAACGACGACGATTGCGCGGTGGACCGTTGCGGCGCGGGCCGTTGCCTGGGCGAGCACGGGTCAGGCGCAGCGGCTTCGGCAGATCGGTCATCAGCGCGTCCGGGTTGTACTTGCTGACCGGAATTGAGTGACCAATATAGGTTTCGATAGCCGGCAGGTTCAGCGCATACTCTTCGCAGGCGAGGCTGATGGAGTGACCGCTGGCGCCAGCGCGACCGGTACGGCCAATGCGGTGAACGTAATCTTCGCAATCGTCTGGTAGATCGTAGTTAAAGACGTGGGTCACGGCCGGAATGTGCAAGCCACGAGCGGCAACGTCAGTCGCGACCAGGATATCGAGGTCGCCGCGGGTAAATTCTTCGAGAATACGCAGACGTTTTTTCTGCGCCACGTCGCCGGTCAGCAGACCTACGCGATGGCCGTCGGCGGCGAGATGGCCCCAGATATCTTCACAACGATGCTTGGTATTGGCGAAGACGATGGCGCGATCGGGCCACTCTTCTTCCAGCAGCGTCTGCAGCAGGCGCATTTTTTCTTCGTTGGACGGGTAGAAGAGCTCTTCTTTAATACGGTGGCCCGTTTTCTGTTCCGGCTCGACTTCAACGTACTCGGCGTTGTTCATTTGTTCGAACGCCAGTTCGCGTACGCGATAGGAAAGGGTCGCGGAGAACAGCATGTTCAGACGCTGAGTGGCCGGCGGCATGCGGCGGAACAGCCAGCGGATATCTTTAATAAAGCCGAGATCGTACATGCGATCGGCTTCGTCCAGCACGACGACCTGAATGGCGCCGAGGTTAATGTGGTTTTGCTTCGCGTAATCGATCAGACGACCGGTGGTGCCGATCAGAATATCGACGCCGCTTTCCAGCACTTTCAGCTGCTTATCGTAGCCGTCGCCGCCGTAAGCCAGACCCAGCTTCAGACCGGTGGCCTGCGCCAGCGGTTCAGCGTCCGCGTGGATCTGTACCGCCAGTTCACGCGTCGGCGCCATAATCAGCGCGCGCGGCTGGTTTACCTGGCGATCGGCGATAGCCGGGTGAGAGAGAAGATAATGAAACGTCGACGTCAGGAACGCCATCGTTTTACCGGTACCGGTTTGCGCCTGCCCGGCGACATCGCGGCCTTCCAGCGTCAGTGGAAGGGCGAGGGCCTGAATAGGTGTGCAATTATGAAACCCTTTCTTTTCAAGGGCTTCAATGACTGCCGGGTGCAGGGCGAAGTCGGAAAACTTCTGTTCTGTTAAATGTGTTTTGCTCATAGTGTGGTAGAATATCAGCTAACTATTGCATTAAGAAAGCGTATCCGGTGAAATAACGTCAACCTTTCGTTGGCGGTGTGCGAAATTATTCAAGGTACGTCTACGGTAACTGAACGAATCCAGGATAGCTTAGACCACTAAGCGAGTCGGGAGCGATAAATCTGCAGCATGCAGTTCGCGTTCGGGCAACCCTGGCGTCAAAAGGTGGGTCCATGATGGATCGCGCCAGTTGGCAGACCAGAGAATTGAGGTATCCTGAAGAATAGCGTGCATAACGTAGCTGCAGCGCGTCGTTGATGGCTACGACACCAACACACCAGGCTTATTCCTGTGGAGTTAAATATGAGCGATAAAATTATTCACCTGACTGACGACAGTTTTGACACGGACGTACTCAAGGCTGACGGGCTGACCCTCGTCGATTTCTGGGCAGAGTGGTGTGGTCCGTGCAAAATGATCGCCCCGATTCTGGATGAGATCGCTGAAGAGTATCAGGGCAAACTGACCGTAGCTAAGCTGAACATCGACCAGAACCCGGGTACCGCGCCGAAGTACGGCATTCGCGGCATCCCAACCCTGCTGCTGTTCAAAAACGGCGAAGTGGCGGCCACCAAAGTTGGCGCCCTGTCCAAGGGGCAGCTGAAAGAGTTCCTCGACGCCAACCTGGCGTAAGCGAATTGCTGTTCCGGCGTCCAGATTCCTATTTTTTGCGGAACTCTGGACGCCCGGCTGGAGTCGTGCTAAGTTAATCCACAGACTTCGTTTTAAACATACCTTGTTTGAATCTTGTTTTACCCGAAGCATCCCGCAAAAAAATGCGCGTGAAGCTATTAATTCCGGGCTTTTCACTCATTCCGTCTAGTCGTTTCAGTTCTGCGTTCTTTCCTGTGACCAGGCAACGTACAGACACGAGATGAAGGCCGTTAACAGGCATGGAAGTTCCTGCCATACCATTCACAACATTAAGTTCGAGATTTACCCCGAGTTTAAGAACCCACACCACTATGAATCTTACCGAATTAAAGAATACGCCGGTTTCTGAGCTGATTACTCTCGGCGAAAATATGGGGCTGGAAAATCTGGCTCGTATGCGTAAGCAGGATATTATTTTTGCCATCCTCAAGCAGCATTCGAAGAGTGGCGAAGATATCTTTGGCGACGGCGTACTGGAGATACTGCAGGATGGATTTGGATTCCTCCGCTCCGCAGACAGCTCCTACCTCGCCGGCCCTGACGACATCTACGTATCCCCCAGCCAAATCCGCCGTTTCAACCTCCGCACTGGTGACACCATTTCCGGTAAGATTCGTCCTCCGAAAGAGGGTGAGCGTTACTTTGCGCTGCTGAAAGTTAACGAAGTTAACTACGACAAGCCGGAAAACGCCCGTAACAAGATCCTGTTCGAGAACTTAACGCCGCTGCACGCGAATTCTCGTCTGCGTATGGAGCGTGGTAACGGTTCTACCGAAGACTTAACCGCTCGCGTACTGGATCTGGCTTCCCCGATTGGCCGCGGCCAGCGTGGTCTGATCGTCGCGCCGCCGAAAGCCGGTAAAACCATGCTGCTGCAGAACATCGCGCAGAGCATCGCTTACAACCATCCGGACTGCGTGCTGATGGTGCTGCTGATCGACGAACGTCCGGAAGAAGTGACCGAGATGCAGCGTCTGGTCAAAGGTGAAGTCGTTGCTTCCACCTTCGACGAACCGGCATCCCGTCACGTTCAGGTTGCTGAGATGGTTATCGAGAAAGCGAAACGTCTGGTTGAACACAAGAAAGACGTTATCATCCTGCTCGACTCCATTACCCGTCTGGCGCGCGCCTACAACACCGTGGTCCCGGCTTCCGGTAAAGTGCTGACCGGTGGTGTGGACGCTAACGCCCTGCACCGTCCGAAGCGTTTCTTCGGCGCGGCGCGTAACGTTGAAGAGGGCGGTAGCCTGACCATCATCGCCACGGCGCTGATCGACACTGGCTCCAAAATGGATGAAGTTATCTACGAAGAGTTTAAAGGCACCGGTAACATGGAGCTGCACCTCTCTCGTAAGATTGCTGAAAAACGCGTCTTCCCGGCTATCGATTACAACCGTTCCGGTACGCGTAAAGAAGAGCTGCTCACCACTCAGGAAGAGCTGCAGAAAATGTGGATCCTGCGCAAAATTATCCATCCGATGGGTGAGATCGACGCGATGGAATTCCTCATTAATAAACTGGCAATGACTAAGACGAATGATGACTTCTTCGATATGATGAAGCGCTCGTAAGGTAAAAAAAGCCAGAAACGCCACGCCTTTGCGTGGCGTTTTCATTTTGGGATTTGTATGATCCAGAGACAGAGAAAGCGGGACGAAAGTTGTCGTATAATGGCGCCGGACAGCAGGCGGAGACAGCTTTAACAGACTAAAATCTATACAATAAATTTGTAATGTTCTGCTTTTCCCCTTCTGGAGTTGGGGCATCATCGCTATACTTCCCGGATTAACTATGCTGAGAGCACATGCGTTGTGAATTTACTCACTGCTATTACTGAATTAATCAGTATTTTCTTATTCACGACCCTCTTTATTTTTGTCGCGCGGAAAGTGGCAAAAAAGATTGGGTTAGTGGATAAACCAAACTATCGCAAACGGCATCAGGGGTTGATTCCGTTGGTCGGTGGTATCTCAGTTTATGCAGGCATCTGTTTTACCTTCGCTATCGCCGATTATTATATTCCTCACGCCTCGCTGTATCTGGCCTGTGCGGGGGTATTGGTGCTGGTTGGTGCGCTGGACGATCGCTTTGACATCAGCGTGAAAATTCGCGCGGTCATTCAGGCCGCGATCGCCGTGATTATGATGATGGCAGGGAATCTGCATCTGAGTAGTCTGGGCTTTATTTTTGGCTCGTGGGAGCTGGTGCTGGGGCCCTTCGGCTTCTTCCTTACTCTGTTTGCCGTCTGGGCCGCCATCAATGCGTTTAATATGGTCGATGGGATTGACGGTCTGCTCGGCGGCCTGTCATCGGTCTCCTTTGCGGCGACCGGGATCATCCTTTGGTTTGATGGCCAGTACAGCCTGGCGATGTGGTGTTTTGCGATGATCGCCGCCATTCTGCCCTATATTCTTCTTAATCTTGGCGCCCTCGGCCGCCGCTATAAAGTTTTTATGGGTGACGCCGGCAGCACCATGATTGGCTTCACCATCATCTGGATCCTGCTGGAAACCACCCAAGGTAAAACGCATCCCATCAGCCCGGTCACTGCGCTGTGGATTATCGCTATCCCGTTGATGGATATGGTGGCGATTATGTATCGCCGCCTGCGTAAAGGCATGAGTCCTTTCTCACCGGACCGGCAGCATATTCATCATTTGATCATGCGCGCCGGGTTTACTTCCCGCCAGGCGTTCGTCCTGATTACCCTGGCCGCTGCCCTGCTGGCGCTGGTTGGCGTCGCGGCGGAATATACCCGCATTGTGCCGGAATGGGTGATGTTAATTCTCTTTTTGGTGGCCTTCTTCCTTTATGGCTACTGTATTAAGCGCGCCTGGAAAGTGGCGCGTCTGGTTAAGCGCATCAGACGCAGAATTCGGCGACACAGCGGCAATAATCCGAAACTAACCAAGTAAAGCTGGGGATGTGATGACTCAACCATTACCGGGAGCACAAGCAGTGAACGTTGAGAACGAGCTGGATATTCGCGGGCTGTTTCGCGCTTTATGGGCAGGAAAAGGCTGGATAGTCGGCGGCGCTGTTCTCTTCGCCGCTATCGTGTTGGTGTACACCTTCTTTGCTCGCCAGGAGTGGAGCGCCACGGCGATCACCGATCGGCCTACTGTCAACATGTTGGGGGGGTACTATTCCCAGCAGCAGTTCTTACGCAATCTGGATATCAAAGCCGACCTGGCCTCGGTGGATCAGCCTTCCGCCATGGATGAAGCGTATAAAGAGTTCATCATGCAGCTGGCCTCCTGGGACACCCGGCGTGATTTCTGGCTGCAAACGGACTACTACAAGCAGCGCCAGTCGGGTAATGCTCGCGCCGATGCGGCGATGCTGGATGATTTGATTAACAATATCCAGTTTATGCCCGGCGATGCGGCCAAGAGCGTCAATGACAGCGTCAAACTGACTGCCGAGACCGGGCAGGATGCCAATAATTTGCTGCGCCAGTATGTGGCTTTCGCCAGCCAGCGGGCGGCCGGCCATCTTAACGACGAACTCAAAGGCGCCTGGGCGGCGCGGACGGTGCAAATGAAGGCGCAGGTGAAGCGCCAGGAGGAGGTGGCCGAGGCTATTTTCAACCGCCGGACCCACAGCGTGGAGCAAGCGCTGAAGGTCGCTCAGCAGCATAACATCTCACGCAGCGAAACGGATGTTCCTGCCGATCAGTTGCCGGATTCAGAGCTATTTTTATTGGGCAGGCCGATGCTGCAGGCCAGACTGGAAAACCTGCAGGCCGTCGGACCGGAATATGACCTCGATTACGACCAGAATCGCGCCATGCTGAGCACGTTGAACGTCGGTCCAACGTTGGACCCGCGTTTTCAGACTTACCGGTATTTGCGAACGCCGGAAGAACCTGTAAAACGCGATAGCCCGCGCCGTGTATTTCTGATGGTGATGTGGGGGATTGTGGGTGCGCTCATCGGCGCAGGCGTGGCGTTATCGCGTCGTCGTGTCCTGTGATTGCGGCCTGTGGTGAAGGGCAGATGACCTTCATCGCCTAATCGAAGAGAATCGATGTGAAAGTACTAACTGTATTTGGCACGAGGCCGGAAGCCATCAAGATGGCTCCTCTGGTCCATGCGCTGGCAAAGGATCCTCATTTTGAGGCGAAAGTATGCGTGACCGCGCAGCATCGGGAGATGCTCGATCAGGTGTTGAAACTATTCTCCATCACCCCGGACTACGATCTCAACATCATGAAGCCGGGGCAGGGGCTCACCGAGATCACCTGCCGTATTCTTGAGGGGCTGAAGCCGGTCCTGGAGTCGTTTAAACCCGACGTGGTGCTGGTGCATGGCGATACCACCACTACGATGGCGGCGAGCCTGGCGGCGTTTTACCAGCGCATACCGGTGGGCCATGTAGAGGCGGGTCTGCGGACCGGCGATTTAAGTTCGCCGTGGCCGGAAGAGGGCAACCGTACGTTGACCGGGCATCTGGCGACGTACCACTTCGCCCCTACGGAAACCTCGCGGCAGAATCTCCTGCGGGAGAACATTGCCGACAGTCGCATCACGGTGACCGGTAATACCGTCATCGATGCTCTGTTCTGGGTGCGCGATCGGGTTCTGGGTGATGAAGCGCTACGGGAGACCTTGCTGCAGCGCTACCCTTTCATTAGCCACGGTAAAAAAATGATTCTGGTTACCGGCCATCGGCGGGAAAGCTTCGGCCGCGGTTTTGAGCAGATCTGCCAGGCGCTGGCGGAGATAGCCCATACCCACCCTGAGGTGCAGATTGTCTATCCGGTTCACCTGAATCCTAATGTCAGCGAACCGGTGAACCGTATTCTCGGCCATATCGACAACGTGATGTTGATTGAACCGCAGGACTACCTGCCGTTCGTCTGGTTGATGGATCGGGCCTGGCTCATCCTGACCGATTCCGGTGGCATTCAGGAAGAGGCGCCTTCCCTGGGGAAACCGGTGCTGGTCATGCGCGATATGACCGAACGTCCGGAAGCGGTGGCCGCCGGCACCGTGTGTCTGGTGGGCACTGACAGCCAGCGCATCGTCGCGGAAGTGACGCGTCTGCTGGAGGATGATGCCGCATACCAGGCGATGAGCCGCGCGCATAATCCTTATGGCGATGGCGAAGCATGTCGTCGAATTTTGTCTGCACTTAAAAATAATCAGGTAACGCTATGAGTTTTTCTACCATTTCAGTGATTGGCCTTGGCTATATCGGGCTGCCAACCGCTGCCGCGTTCGCCTCCCGGCAGAAGCGGGTGGTCGGCGTTGATGTCAATCAACATGCCGTGGAGACCATTAACCGTGGAGAGATTCATATCGTGGAGCCGGATCTGGCGAGCGTGGTGAAGACCGCGGTCGAGCAGGGGTATTTAAGCGCCACCACCACCCCGGTGGCAGCGGATGCCTACCTGATTGCCGTGCCGACGCCGTTTAAAGATCGCCACGAGCCGGATATGGTGTTTGTCGAGTCGGCGGCAAAATCCATTGCGCCAACGTTAAAGAAAGGTTCGCTGGTGATCCTCGAGTCCACCTCGCCGGTCGGGTCGACCGAACAGATGGCTGAGTGGCTGGCGGAGATGCGCCCGGATCTTAGCTTCCCCCAGCAGGTGGGTGAAGCGGCGGACGTGAATATCGCCTACTGCCCGGAGCGGGTATTGCCCGGTCAGGTGATGGTCGAGCTGATTAAAAACGACCGCGTTATCGGGGGCATGTCGCCAGTCTGCTCCGCTCGCGCCAGCGAGCTGTATAAAATCTTCCTTGAAGGCGAATGTGTGGTGACCAACTCGCGCACCGCTGAGATGTGCAAGCTGACGGAAAACAGCTTCCGCGACGTCAACATCGCTTTTGCCAACGAGCTGTCGCTGATTTGCGCTGACCAGGGCATTAACGTCTGGGAGCTGATCCGCCTGGCGAACCGTCATCCTCGGGTGAATATCCTGCAGCCGGGTCCGGGCGTCGGCGGCCACTGTATCGCCGTCGACCCGTGGTTTATCGTGGCGCAGAACCCGCAGCAGGCGCGTCTGATCCGCACGGCCCGTGAGGTTAACGACCACAAGCCGGAATGGGTTATCGAACAGGTGAAAGCGCAGGTAGCGGACTGCCTGAATACCACCAACAAACGGGCCAGCGAACTGACCATTGCCTGTTTTGGCCTCGCCTTTAAGCCGAATATTGACGACCTGCGCGAAAGCCCGGCAATGGAAATTGCCGCGCAGATTGCCCGCTGGCACAGCGGCACGACGCAGGTGGTTGAGCCCAACATTCACGCGCTGCCGAAGAAGCTCGACGGTCTGTGTACGCTGGCGACCCTCGATGCGGCGCTGGCCAGCGCCGATGTGCTGGTGATGCTGGTCGATCACCATGAATTTAAAGCCGTTAGCGGCGATAGCGTCACCCAGGCGTATATCATCGACACCAAAGGAGTGTGGCGGTGAGAACCATTCTGGTCACCGGCGGCGCGGGCTTCATTGGTTCGGCGGTAGTGCGGGAGATTATCCAGCACACCGCCGATCGCGTGGTGGTGGTGGATAAACTGACCTACGCCGGCAATTTAATGTCGCTGGCGACGGTGGCGCAGGATGCGCGTTTCGCCTTTGAACAGGTGGATATTTGCGACCGCGGCGAGCTTGATCGTATTTTCGTTCAGTATCAACCGGATACAGTGATGCACCTGGCTGCGGAAAGCCATGTCGATCGTTCGATTGACGGCCCGGCGGCGTTTATTGAAACCAATATCGTGGGCACCTATACGCTGCTGGAGGCGGCCCGTAGCTGGTGGAATACGCTGGCTACGGTGCAAAAATCGGCGTTTCGCTTCCATCACATCTCCACCGATGAAGTGTATGGCGATCTGCACGGCAGCGATGATTTCTTTACCGAGACTACGCCCTATGCGCCAAGCAGTCCCTATTCGGCCTCGAAAGCCAGCAGCGACCACCTGGTGCGCGCCTGGCTGCGAACCTATGGCCTGCCGACGCTTATTACCAACTGTTCGAACAACTACGGCCCGTATCACTTCCCCGAGAAGCTGATCCCGCTGACGATCCTCAACGCGCTGGCGGGCAAGCCGCTGCCGGTGTATGGCAATGGACAGCAGATCCGCGACTGGCTGTACGTGGAAGATCACGCCAAGGCGCTATATCTGGTGGCGACCCGCGGCGAACCGGGCGAGACTTACAATATCGGCGGTCATAACGAACGTAAAAACATCGAGGTGGTGGAAACCATTTGCGAATTGCTCGAAGCGCTGGCGCCGAATAAGCCGCAGGGCGTGGCGCACTATCGCGACCTGATCGCCTTTGTTGCCGACCGCCCGGGCCACGATCTGCGCTATGCCATTGATGCCTCGAAGATTGCCCGTGAGCTGGGCTGGACGCCGGCTGAGACCTTCACTTCCGGCATGCGTAAGACCGTGGCGTGGTATCTGGCGAACGAGACATGGTGGCGCCAGGTTCAGGACGGTAGCTATCAGGGCGAGCGTCTTGGGCTGCAAGGCTAATCATCTCTGGGGGGAATGATGAAAGGTATTATTCTGGCGGGGGGGTCCGGAACGCGACTGCATCCTATCACCCGCGGCGTGTCGAAGCAGCTGTTGCCGATCTACGATAAGCCGATGATCTACTACCCGCTGTCGGTATTAATGCTGGCCGGGATCCGTGAGATCCTGATCATCACCACGCCGGACGATCTGCGCGATTTCCAGCGCCTGCTCGGCGATGGTTCAGAGTTTGGCATTGCGCTGCACTATGCCGTACAGCCGTCGCCGGATGGTTTAGCCCAGGCGTTTATCATCGGCGAAGCCTTTCTTAACGGTGAACCGGCGTGCCTGGTGTTAGGTGACAACATCTTCTTCGGCCAGAGCTTCAGCCCCAAGCTGCGCAGCGTGGCTGCCCGCACGGAAGGGGCGACGATTTTTGGCTATCAGGTGATGGATCCTGAACGCTTTGGCGTGGTGGAGTTTGATGACAACTTCCGCGCGCTGTCGCTGGAAGAGAAGCCGAAGCAGCCGAAGTCGAACTGGGCGGTCACCGGTCTCTATTTCTACGATGGCAAGGTGGCGGAGTACGCCAAACGGGTCAAGCCATCCGAGCGCGGCGAACTGGAAATCACCTCCATCAACCAGATGTACCTTGAAGATGGCGCATTAACCGTCGAACTGCTTGGACGCGGCTTTGCGTGGCTGGATACCGGCACCCACGATAGCTTGATCGAGGCCAGCATGTTTGTGCAGACCGTCGAGAAGCGTCAGGGCTTTAAAATCGCCTGTCTGGAAGAGATCGGCTGGCGCAACGGCTGGCTGGACGACGACGGCGTCAAACGCGCGGCGAAGCGGCTGGAAAAAACCGGCTACGGCCAATATCTGCTGGATCTGCTCCGTGCCCGCCCGCGCCAGTATTGATCCCCTGGAGTGGGAGAACCGCTTCTTTGCCGTTAACAGCGCCGTCGTTCACTTTGACGAGCGTGCGCCGCTGCTGACGCCTGAGGCGCTGGCGGGGTGGTCGCGGGTGCAGGCGAAGGTAGCCGCCAGCGACACCGTCCGGCTCGACGCGCTGCAGCAGCTGGGTTTTCAGCTGGTGGAAGGCGAGGTCGATCTGGCGCTACCGGTGGGCAACCCTGCGGATGCGGGCGCCGACGTCGCCGTGGAGGCGGATATTGCGCCACTGCGCGAGCTGGCGGCGCAGGCCTTTGCCCTGAGCCGCTTTCGTGCGCCCTGGTACGCTGCCGATGCCAGCGGCCGCTTCTATGCCCAGTGGATTGAAAATGCGGTGCGCGGCACCTTCGATCATCAGTGCCTGATTTACCGCCATCCTGAGGGCGATATTCGCGCCTTTGTCTCCCTGCGCCAGCTCAATGCCACCGAGGCGCGTATCGGCCTGCTGGCCGGACGCGGCGCCGGGGCGCAGCTGATGCAGGCGGCGCGGTACTGGGCCGCTTCGCGCGGACTTTCTACACTGCGGGTGGCGACCCAGATGGGCAACACCGCCGCGCTTAAACGTTATATTCTCAGCGGTGCTAATGTGGAAAGCACCGCCTACTGGCTATACAGGTGACCTCATGATCCCATTTAACGCGCCGCCGGTGGTTGGAACCGAGCTTGATTACATGCAGTCTGCGATGAACAGCGGCAAGCTGTGCGGCGACGGCGGCTTTACGCGCCGCTGCCAGCAGTGGATGGAGCAGCGTTTTGGCACGGCAAAGGCCCTGCTAACCCCTTCCTGCACGGCTTCGCTGGAGATGGCCGCGCTGCTGCTGGATATCCAGCCGGGCGACGAAGTGATTATGCCCAGCTATACCTTTGTCTCCACCGCCAATGCTTTTGTGCTGCGCGGGGCGAAAATCGTCTTCGTTGATATCCGTCGCGATACGATGAATATCGATGAAACGTTAATCGAAGCCGCTATCACCGATAAAACCCGGGCGATCGTCCCGGTGCATTATGCCGGCGTAGCTTGCGAGATGGATATCATCATGGCCATCGCCGACAAGTACAACCTGTTCGTGGTGGAAGATGCCGCGCAGGGGGTGATGTCCACCTACAAGGGGCGTGCGCTGGGCACCATCGGCCATATCGGCTGCTTCAGCTTCCATGAAACCAAAAACTACACCGCTGGCGGTGAGGGCGGGGCGACGCTCATCAACGATCGCACGCTGGTGGAGCGCGCGGAGATCATTCGCGAAAAAGGCACCAACCGCAGCCAGTTCTTTCGTGGCCTGGTGGATAAATATACCTGGCGGGACATTGGCTCCAGCTATCTGATGTCCGACCTGCAGGCCGCCTACCTGTGGGCGCAGCTGGAAGCGGCGGAGCGCATCAACCAACAGCGCCTGGCGCTGTGGCAGAACTACTATGACGCCCTGCTGCCGCTGGCCCGCGGGGGACGTATCGAACTGCCGACGATCCCGGCCGACTGCGGGCAAAACGCGCACATGTTCTACATTAAGCTGCGCGATATCGAGGATCGCAGCAGGTTGATCGCCTGGCTGAAAGAGGCGGAGATCCTCGCGGTATTCCATTACATTCCTCTGCACAGCTGTCCGGCAGGCGAACACTTCGGCGAATTCCACGGTGAAGACCGCTATACCACCCAGGAGAGCGAGCGCCTGGTACGCCTGCCGCTGTTTTACAATCTGTCTGTGGTGAACCAGCGGACGGTGATTAACTCGCTGCTGAGCTACTTCTCCTGATATGTCGTTAGCAAAAGCTTCATTGTGGACGGCGGCATCGACGCTGGTCAAAATCGGCGCCGGGCTGTTGGTCGTCAAGCTGCTGGCCGTCTCGTTTGGGCCCGCGGGCGTTGGCCAGGCCGGTAACTTCCGGCAACTGGTCACCGTACTCGGCGTGCTGGCCGGGGCCGGGATATTTAATGGCGTCACGAAGCTGGTGGCGCAGCATCACGACGATCCCCCGCGCCTGAAGCAGGTGGTGGGCACCTCGTCGGCGATGGTGCTTGGCTTTTCCACACTGCTGGCGCTGGTGTTTTTACTGGCCGCGGCGCCGATAAGCCAGGGGCTGTTCGGCCATACTCATTATCAGAATCTGGTACGGCTGGTGGCGCTGGTACAGATGGGGATCGCCTGGGCGAACTTCCTGCTGGCGCTGATGAAAGGCTTTCGCGATGCGGCGGGTAACGCCTTCTCGCTGATTGCCGGGAGCCTGATCGGCGTGGCGGCTTACTATGCTTGCTACGTGTTGGGCGGCTATCAGGGCGCGCTGCTGGGGCTGGCGTTAGTTCCGGCGCTGGTGGTGGTTCCGGCGGGTATTATGCTCTGGCGGCGGGGTAATATCCCGCTGAGCGCCCTGCGTCCGCGCTGGGATAACGGTCTGGCGGGACAGCTATCGAAATTTACCCTGATGGCGCTGATAACCTCAGTGACCCTGCCGGTGGCTTATGTGATGATGCGTAATCTGCTGGCGGCGCATTATGGCTGGGAGGCGGTCGGTATCTGGCAGGGGGTGAGCAGCATCTCTGATGCCTATCTGCAGTTTATTACCGCCTCGTTCAGCGTCTATCTCCTGCCGACGCTGTCGCGGCTGAGCGCCAAAACGGATATCACCCGCGAGATAGTCAAGTCGCTGAAATTCGTCCTGCCGGCAGTGGCGGCGGCGAGCCTGACGGTCTGGCTGCTGCGCGATTTTGCCATCTGGCTGCTGTTTTCCGATCGCTTTACCGCGATGCGTGACCTGTTCGCCTGGCAGCTGGTGGGCGACGTTTTAAAAGTAGGCGCCTACGTCTATGGCTATCTGGTGATCGCCAAAGCGTCGCTGCGTTTTTATATTCTGACGGAAATCAGCCAGTTCACACTGCTGACCGCATTCTCACACTGGCTTATACCGGCGCACGGCGCGGTTGGCGCGGCGCAGGCGTATATGGCCACTTATATTGTTTATTTCGCCCTTTGTAGTGGCGTGTTTTTACTCTGGCGTAAACGGGCATGACAGCACTGATACATGTACTGGGATCAGATATCCCGCATCATAACCAGACCGTACTGCGGTTCTTTAACGACGAACTGGCCGCCGATCCGCAGGCCAGGAGATTTATGATCGTCGGTGATGAGGCCAGCGTGCGTGATGGGTATCCGGCGCTGGACATCACCTGCTATCCGGGGAAGAAGTCGCTGGCGCAGGCGGTGATTGCGCAAGCCAAAGCCAACCGCCAGCAGCGCTTTTTCTTCCACGGCCAGTTCAATACCGGCCTGTGGCTGGCGCTGTTGGGCGGTGGTATCCGCCCGTCGCAGTTTAACTGGCATATCTGGGGGGCGGATCTGTACGAAAACGCCACCAGCCTGAAGTTCCGCCTGTTCTATCCGCTGCGCCGCCTGGCGCAGGGGCGGGTAGGGCGCGTTTTCGCCACCCGCGGCGATCTGAGCTGGTTCGCAAACCGTCATCCGCGCGTCCCGGGCGAACTGCTCTATTTCCCGACCCGTATGGATCCGGCGCTGAATACCCTGGCCGAAAACGCGCCGCGCGGCGACACGCTGACCATTCTGGTGGGTAACTCAGGGGATCGCAGCAATGAACATATTGCCGCGCTGAAGGCTATTCATCAGCAGTTTGGCGATACGGTAAACGTCATCGTGCCGATGGGCTATCCGGCGAATAACGAGGCCTATATCAATGAGGTTCGTGAGGCGGGGGCGGCGCTGTTTAGCGGTGAGCATCTGCAGATCCTCAGCGAGAAACTGGAGTTTCATGATTATCTGGCGCTGCTGCGCCGCTGCGATCTGGGCTATTTCCTGTTCGCGCGTCAGCAGGGGATCGGCACCCTGTGCCTGCTGATTCAGGCGGGCATTCCCTGCGTGCTCAACCGCGAAAACCCGTTCTGGCAGGATATGACCGAGCAGCATGTGCCGGTGCTGTTCACCAGCGATGCGCTGGACGTCAGCGTGGTGTGCGAAGCGCAGCGCCAACTGGCGAGCGTGGATAAGTCGGGTATCGCTTTCTTCCGGCCGAACTATCTGACGGGCTGGCAGCGGGCGCTACGGTTAGCGGCGGAGGGGCAGGCATGACGTTAATGCAATTTAGCGGGCTGCTGGTAGTCTGGCTGCTGTCGACGCTGTTTATCGCTACCGCCACCTGGTTTGAGTTCCGCCGGGTACGCTTCAACTTCAACGTCTTTTTCTCGTTGCTGTTTCTGCTGACTTTCTTCTTCGGTTTCCCGCTGACCAGTATTCTGGTGTTCCGCTTTGACGTCAGCGTGGCGCCGCCGGAGATTTTGCTGCAGACGCTGCTGATCGCGGTGTGCTTCTACGCGATTTACTACGTGACCTATAAAACGCGGCTGCGTCCGGCATCGCGTGAGGTTGCGCGTCGGCCGCTGTTCACCATGAACCGGGTAGAAACCCATCTGGCGTGGGGCATTTTGATGGGGCTGGCGCTGCTGTGCGTTGGCATCTTCTTCGCCCACAACGGTTTCCTGCTGTTTAAGCTCAACTCCTACAGCCAGATTTTCTCTGCTGAAGTCTCCGGCGTGGCGTTGAAGCGCTTCTTCTACTTCTTTATTCCGGCGATGCTGGTGGTCTATTTCCTGCGCCAGGATTATAAGGCGTGGATCTTCTTCCTCGTCAGCACGGTGGCCTTTGGTTTGCTGACCTACGCTATCGTCGGCGGGACGCGCGCCAATATCATCATCGCCTTCGCCATCTTCCTGTTTATCGGCATTATTCGCGGTTGGATCAGCCTGTGGATGCTGGCGGCGGCGGGCGTGCTGGGCATCGTCGGCATGTTCTGGCTGGCGCTGAAGCGCTACGGGATGAACGTCAGCGGCGACGAAGCGTTTTATACCTTCCTCTATCTCACACGCGATACCTTCTCGCCGTGGGAGAACCTGGCGCTGCTGCTGCAAAACTACGACAAGATCGATTTTCAGGGTCTGGCGCCGATGATCCGCGATTTCTACGTCTTTATCCCCAGCTGGATGTGGCACGGTCGCCCGACGATGGTGCTCAATACCGCCAACTACTTTACCTGGGAAGTATTAAACAACCATTCGGGGCTGGCGATTTCGCCGACGCTGATTGGCTCGCTGGTGGTGATGGGCGGCGTCTGGTTTGTGCCGCTGGGCGCCGTGGCGGTCGGGTTGATTATTAAATGGTTCGACTGGCTGTATGAGCTGGGCAACCGGGAGAGCAATCGCTATAAAGCGGCTATCCTGCACAGTTTCTGTTTCGGCGCTATCTTCAACATGATAGTGCTGGCGCGCGAGGGCTTGGATTCGTTCGGCTCCCGCGTGGTGTTTTTCCTCGTGATCTTTGGTATCTGCTTGCTGGCGGCGAAACTGCTGTACTGGTTCCTGGATAGCGTGGGACTGATTCATAAGCGCGTAAAACCGCTTTCGCAACCGCAAGTCTGAGAAGGATGGACATGACTGGGACCATTTCCGCGCCGTTGTACCTGTTAAGAGGGCTGCAGCTCATAGGCTGGCGCGATATGCAGCACGCTCTGGATTATTTGTATGCCGACGGCGTTCTCCGCGAGGGGACGCTGGTGGCGATTAATGCCGAGAAAATGCTGGCCGTAGAGGATAACCCGGAGGTGCGGGCGCTGATTGAGGCGGCGGAGTTTAAATATGCGGATGGCATCAGCGTGGTGCGTTCGCTGCGTAAAAAATATCCGCAAGCCCAGGTGTCCCGCGTGGCAGGGGCCGATCTCTGGGAAGCGTTAATGCAGCGCGCCGGCGCTGAAGGCACACCGGTGTTTTTGGTCGGCGGTAAACCTGAAGTCCTGGCGCAGACGGCGTCCAGCCTGCGCCAGCGCTGGCAGGTGAATATCGTCGGCACCCAGGACGGCTATTTTGCTCCTGAACAGCGCCAGGCATTATTCGAACGCATTCGCGACAGCGGGGCGAAAATCGTCACCGTCGCCATGGGGTCCCCGCGTCAGGAGATCTTTATGCGCGACTGTCGGCGTCTGTACCCGCACGCGCTGTATATGGGCGTCGGCGGCACTTACGATGTTTTCACCGGGCACGTGCATCGGGCGCCGAAGTTCTGGCAGGATCTGGGGCTGGAATGGTTTTATCGTCTGCTTTTACAGCCGAGCCGCATCAAGAGACAGTTCCGCCTACTGCGCTATTTACGTTGGCATTATTCCGGTAAGCTCTGATATTCCACTGCAACCAGGCGAGTTTGCATACATATTCTGTGTAATCTCTTCACTCGCCTGATACTTTATTTGCCATTTCCGCAAAATTAATTAACCATTCGCAGGCTTTATACGCGCGGGGGAGACCTGCGCGTCGGCAAGGCTATGAGTTCAGTTAATAACAATAACCGGGAGTACCCGGAATACGGCAAACACAAGAGGATATATGACTGAGAAAAAAGCGGAGCTCCAGCGTGGACTGGAGGCCCGGCATATTGAACTGATCGCCCTTGGTGGGACGATTGGCGTGGGGTTGTTTATGGGGGCGGCCAGTACGCTGAAGTGGGCTGGACCTTCCGTGCTGCTGGCGTACATTATCGCTGGCCTGTTCGTCTTTTTCATTATGCGCTCAATGGGCGAAATGCTGTTCCTTGAGCCCGTCACCGGCTCTTTCGCGGTGTATGCGCATCGCTATATGAGCCCCTTCTTCGGCTACCTGACCGCGTGGTCGTACTGGTTTATGTGGATGGCGGTGGGCATCTCGGAGATTACCGCCATCGGCGTCTATGTGCAGTTCTGGTTCCCGGAGATGGCGCAGTGGATACCGGCATTAATTGCCGTGGGGCTGGTGGCGCTGGCAAACCTCGCGGCGGTCCGGCTGTACGGTGAAATCGAGTTCTGGTTCGCCATGATTAAAGTGACCACCATTATTGTGATGATCGTCGTGGGCCTGGGCGTCATTTTCTTCGGCTTTGGCAATGGCGGCCACTCCATCGGTTTTGGCAACCTGACCGAACATGGCGGTTTCTTTGCCGGCGGCTGGAAGGGCTTCCTGACGGCGCTGTGTATCGTGGTCGCGTCATATCAGGGCGTGGAGCTCATCGGCATTACCGCAGGTGAAGCGAAAAATCCGCAGGTCACGTTACGCAGCGCGGTGGGCAAAGTGCTGTGGCGGATCCTGATTTTCTACGTCGGCGCGATTTTCGTTATCGTCACCATTTTCCCATGGGATCAAATCGGCTCCAACGGCAGCCCGTTCGTACTGACGTTTGCCAAAATCGGTATTACCGCCGCGGCGGGGATTATCAACTTCGTGGTGCTGACGGCGGCGCTTTCCGGCTGCAACAGCGGGATGTACAGCTGCGGACGTATGCTGTACGCCCTGGCGAAGAACCGTCAGCTGCCGGCGGCGATCGGTAAGGTATCGCGCAACGGCGTTCCTGCCGTCGGCGTGGCGCTGTCGATTCTGATCTTGCTGGTAGGCTCCTGCCTGAATTACATCATTCCTAATCCCCAGCGGGTATTTGTCTATGTCTATAGCGCCAGCGTCCTGCCGGGGATGGTGCCGTGGTTTGTGATCCTGATTAGTCAGCTGCGTTTCCGTCGCGTACATCAGGCAGCGATAGCCAGCCATCCGTTCCGTTCGCTGCTGTTTCCGTGGGCCAACTATTTCACCATGGCTTTCCTGATCTGCGTGCTGGTCGGGATGGGGCTGAATGATGAAACCCGGATGTCGCTCTTTGTCGGTATTATTTTCCTTGCTGCCGTTACCCTGATTTATAAGGTGTTTGGCCTCGGAAGACAGGGACAAATCAATAATCCGGCTGAATAAGCGTCAAAACGAACAAAGCATGAGCAAACGATAATTTTCTTTAAAAAGGCACTAGACAGCGGGGGAGGAAGTCCGTATTATCCGACCCCGCAACGGCGCTAAGCGCCCGTAGCTCAGCTGGATAGAGCGCTGCCCTCCGGAGGCAGAGGTCTCAGGTTCGAATCCTGTCGGGCGCACCATTAACCCGGTGCTGGAGCTGCGGTGGTTTTAATACCGCGTAAGAGGTTTGCAGTGGTGGCTATAGCTCAGTTGGTAGAGCCCTGGATTGTGATTCCAGTTGTCGTGGGTTCGAATCCCATTAGCCACCCCATTATTTGATAGAGTTGTGAATTTGCGAAGGTGGCGGAATTGGTAGACGCGCTAGCTTCAGGTGTTAGTGTTCTTACGGACGTGGGGGTTCAAGTCCCCCCCCTCGCACCACGACTTTAACGAATTGAACTAAAAATTCAAAAAGCAGTATTTCGGCGAGTAGCGCAGCTTGGTAGCGCAACTGGTTTGGGACCAGTGGGTCGGAGGTTCGAATCCTCTCTCGCCGACCAATTTTGAACCCCGCTTCGGCGGGGTTTTTTGTTTTCTGTTACTTCCTGCCATGACTTATTCCCCTGATCTTGCTGATAAAAAATCTTCTCTTTGCTTAAGAATACGCGTCAGGAAAACTCTCAATTCATCACTGTGGTAGATGCAATTTCCCCGGATCCTGTGCGATAATAACCGGGTAGATGCTCATTCCATCTCTTATGTTCGCCTTCGTGCCTCATAAACTCCGGAATGATGCAGAGCCGTTCTTACGGTGCTTATCGTCCACTGACAGATGTCGCATTTATGCCTCATCAAACACCATGGACATTACGTTGAGTGAAGCACCCAATTTGTTGTCAAACAGACCTGTTTTAACGCCTGCCCTGATTTCAGCGCAGGCGTTTTTTTCTTTCAGGGGATCGTCAACGCGAAGGCGGGGGAGAAGCGCTATCGCCCCGCAGGAGGCGATAGCCAGACCAGGTTATTGCTGAGGGTTATTCTGCAGCGTCAGCAGCAGGCCATCGCGGCGCATGGTGGCCGCTTCCTCCGGCTGATGCAGGCGATCCAGGGCATCGGCCAGCCAGGCGTAATCAAAGGCATCCGGACGCTGCTTAAGCGCGGCGCGGAAGGCGATGCTGGCCTCCTGCCATTCACCGTGCCGCATCAGCGACTGGCCCAGGGTGCTCCACAGCAGCGGACGGTCGCCAACGGCTTTGATCTGTTGGCGCAGTACTTTCTCCAGCTGTTCCGGGTTATTGGTCTTCAGGCGCGGGATCGGCATCACCAGACGATCGTCATACTGTTTCTTCAGACCATCAATGATAATTTGCTGCGCGGTATCGTGATCGTCGCTCTCGATGAGGCGCTCGGCCATCGCCACCTGCAGCGGCACCAGCGCCCGCGTTTTACGGCTCTGGTTGCGCCACCATTCACGCAGCCCCTCGCTGCCGCCATCGGCCAGCGCTTTGTCCATCAGGCCAACCCACGCCAGCTGTTCCAGCGCGGCGCGGTGCTCTTCATCGCCGACGTTAGCTTTCGCCATCGACGGAATGATATCCAGCAGCGACTGCCAGGCGCCGGTGCGGGTATAAGCCTGTTCGGCGAGGCGCAGCACTTCCGGATGACGCGGGGTGATCTCCAGCAGCTTATCGATGCCATGGCGCGCGGCGTGATTTTCATTGCGCGCCAGCTGCAGGCGAACGCGGGTGATTTCCACCGGGATCAGATCATCGCCCGCCAGTTCTGTGGCGCGCTCCAGATGCTGGTTAGCCCGCGCTTCATCGCCGCGCTGCTGGGCCGCTTCCGCCGCCAGCAGATAGTTCACCACCGGCTGTTCGGCGTGATCGGCGTTTTTCGCCATCAGCTTCTCAACCTGCTGGTAATCACCTTCCGCCAGCTTAAGCAGCGCCTGCTCGGTTTGCTTACGCGCGCGACGGCGTTTACGGCCGACAAACCAGCCGCGCGTATGCGCCCCGGTGCGGAAAATGCGGCGCAGCAGCCATTCAATTGCGAACAGCACCACCATGGCGAGGATCAGGATAATCACCAGCCCGGTCACGCTGGTCTCGATATTGTAGTTATCAGTCTGGATCAGGACGTAGCCCTGATGGCCGGCGATCATCGGGCCAAGCACGATCCCGGCGATCAACAGTGCGAAGAGTAAAAGAATTTTCAGCATGCGTTACTCTCCTTGCGGCGCAGCGGGGGCGGCCGGTGCAGCAGGTGCAGACGGTGCAGGTGCGGGCGCGCCGCCCGCGGAAACGGCAGGCTGCGCCATCAGATTACGCACCCGGGTCTGCATCAGTTTTTCCAGCAACGCCTGGCTCTGCAGCGTCTCCGGCACCGTCATGGTAATGCTTTGCTGACTGAGTTTATCCACCTCTTCAAGAAAGGCTTTAGTGGTGGCGTCATCGGTATCGTAATAGGCGCGTACCCAGGTCGAGACGTTATCCAGCGATTGTTTCCAGGTCTCTTCCTGATGGCGCGGCACCGCCTGCGCGGCGACCAGCAGGCGAGAGCGAATATTTTCCCGCAGATAGATATCCTGATTCGGCGCCAGCAGCGGGACCGCCGTTTCATCGCGGCGGCGCACGGTGATAAAGCTGTCCATAAAATTCTGCCAGCTTTTCTGCAGATTGATGCGCCATTCGCTGATGGAGCTGGAGAGCTCATCGCTATCAGAATCCATCGGCGAATCGTCATCGTTATTATCCGCCAGCCGCAGGTTATCGATTTGGTTCGCCAGCTGATTAACCTTGAGGATCATGCCGTCGTAGTCCACCTGGTTCACCGCGGAGAGAGTGGCGATGTCGTCGGTAATCGCCCGGCGGGCGCCGATCAGGCTCGGGTCATTCATGTCGGCGAGACTGGCGTCGGCGCTTTTCAGCAGCGCGGCGGCGGTGGTGACATCCTGATCGCTCCACAGCTTACGTCCCGCCAGCTTGACGAGGAAGTCGGCCTGGGCCAGCAGCCAGGTTTTGGCGTCGCTACCGGAAATGACCGCCACTTTTTGCTGGACTTCGTCCAGCTGTTTGGCCAGCGTCTCCTGCTGGCGTTTGGCTTCGTTTAGCTGGTCAACCTGCTGTTTGATAATGCCTTCCAGTTCGCTTTTTTGGCTCTCCTGCGCTTTTTGCAGCGCCGCGACCTGGCTTGATAATTCAGAGGTGGTTTCGTTTTGACGCGAGGCCTGCTGTTTGTTCAGGCCATACAGACCGATACCGGCGGCTATCGCAATGGCGATAGCGATCGCGCTGAGCGCCAGGCTGGTTTTGTTGCCAGCCTTCTTCTTATCAGTGTTCTCTGGCTGTGGTGTGGTCTCCACGGCCTCCCTGGTCTCTTCAACCACGGCGGATTGATTTTGTTGTTCCGTCATTATGGCTTCCAATGTTGAGAGTTATTGTAATGCGCGTAGCAGCGCATCGTTGTCGGCGCTATCGGCAACCTGAATCTTCTGCCAGCCCAGCTCCCGGGCCTGAAGGGCCAGACGTTCGCTGACAACGACAACGCGGCAGTGCAGGAGCCACCGTTCGCGATACCATTGCGGTATTAACGACCATAGCTGCTGCAGCATCTCGCCGCTGGTGACCACCAGCGTGGTGACCCCGCGAGATTGCCAGCGCATCGCTTCTTCTGCGCCATCGTAATGCTTTGCACTACGTTGATAACATTCACAAAATGTGACCCTGGCGCCGCGCTCGGTCAGCGTCGCGCCTAAGAGTTCCCGCCCGCCATTGCCGCGTAAGATCAGCGCATTTTTACCGGCAATGTTTTGTAATTCAGGTAATTGTAGCAAGACTTCGCTGATTTCCCGATCTAACGGGTAATGGATATGCTGCCCGCTGACCGTATGCAGGGCCAGCGCCGTCGTGCGGCCAATGGCAAAATAGCGTGGGGAAGTGGGCCAGGGCAGCCCCTGTTGCTGCAGGCGGGCATGGGCGAACTCCACCGCATGCTGGGACAGCGCAAACAGCAGATCGTCAGGCCCGAGGCGGGCAAGCGCGTCGCCCAGCGCGGGAAGCTCCCGGCCAGGCGTAAATTCTATCAGCGGAAAGCCCCAGGCCACGCGTCCCATGGCCCGCAGACGGCTGACCAGCGCTTCTCCTTGCGGTAATGGACGAGTGACCAGGATGCTCATCGTGGGGCTTCTCCATCATAAACTGCCGCGAGAATGTCGCGCGCGCCGTTATCCAGGAGCTCTTCCGCCAGCGAGATGCCGAGCGCTTCGGCCTGCTCTGCTGGCCCGCGCCGTTCGCCGCGTACCATCTGCGAACCATCCGGGGCGCCAACCAGCGCCCGCAGCCACAGTTCGCCGTTGACGAGTTCCGCATAGCTGCCAATCGGCACCTGGCAGCCGCCTTCGAGACGAGTGTTCATCGCTCGCTCGGCGCGCACGCGCACTGCCGTTTCCGTATGGTTGAGAGGCGCTAGCAGCCCCTGGGTCCATGCATCGTCGAGACGGCATTCGATGCCGACCGCACCCTGGCCGACCGCCGGCAGGGATTGCTCCGGCGACAGCGGCTGGCGAATTCTCGCCTCGAGCTGCAGGCGCTTCAGGCCGGCGGCGGCGAGGATGATGGCGTCATACTCGCCGTTATCCAGCTTACTCAGCCGGGTACCGACGTTACCGCGCAGAGAGCGGATCACCAGGTCCGGACGAGTGGCGGCCAGCTGGCACTGACGGCGTAAACTTGATGTGCCAACGACGCTGCCGGCCGGGAGTTCATCAATCGAGGCATAGTGATTGGAGACAAACGCGTCGCGCGGATCGTCGCGCTCGCAGATAGTCACCAGCCCCAGACCCTCCGGGAATTCCACCGGCACATCTTTCATCGAATGAACGGCGATATCGGCGCGCCCTTCGAGCATGGCAAGCTCTAACTCTTTCACAAATAAGCCCTTGCCACCCACCTTTGCCAGCGGAGTATCAAGGATGACATCCCCGCGAGTGACCATCGGCACCAGCTCGACCTTCAGTCCGGGATGCGCGTGTTCCAGGCGCGCTTTAACATATTGCGCCTGCCATAGCGCAAGTGGGCTTTGCCGTGTGGCAATTTTCAAAACTTTGTCTAACATGCTTGTTACCGTCATTGTCGACCACTAACCATCCTAACATTGTTGTCTTACGGATGTTAGTTTTCACGGTTTATGTGGGAGATAGCTCCGGCCCACTCTTTTTTAACCTTTCATGCGCGTGGCGGTTGCCGGAGGCGTAGTGAGGAATTTACAGGTAATAAACGGTGCTACACTTGTATGTAGCGCATCTTTCTTTACGGTCAATGAGCAAGGTGTTAAATTGATCACGTTTTAAACCATTTGTCCGTCCGCTGCTCATCACAACCACACCGACGACGAATGGTGACGGTTTTTGTTGAAATACTGAAATCCTCCGTACTATTGTACCTCGGGTTTTTGAACATCAGGCGATATGTCTTGTACCTCTATATTGAGACACTGAAACAGAGACTGGATGCCATCAACCAATTGCGCGTGGATCGCGCGCTTGCTGCCATGGGACCCGCTTTCCAGCAGGTTTACAGTCTACTGCCAACGTTATTACATTATCATCACCCGCTGATGCCGGGTTACCTTGACGGTAACGTTCCCCGTGGCATTTGCCTCTACACGCCTGATGAAACCCAACGCCACTATCTTGAAGAACTGGAACTGCATCGCGGCATGCAGACCCAGGAGCCGCCAAAAGGCGAGCTGCCGATCACCGGCGTCTACTCGATGGGCAGTACCTCCTCCGTCGGCCAGAGCTGTTCTTCCGATCTTGATATCTGGGTATGTCACCAGGCCTGGCTGGATAGCGAAGAGCGCCAGCTGCTGCAGCGAAAATGCAGCCTGCTTGAGAGCTGGGCGGCCTCGCTCGGCGTGGAAGTCAGCTTCTTCCTGATCGACGAAAACCGCTTCCGCCATAACGAAAGCGGCAGTCTCGGCGGCGAAGACTGCGGTTCGACCCAGCATATTTTACTGCTCGATGAGTTCTACCGCACCGCGGTGCGTCTCGCCGGCAAGCGTATTCTGTGGAATATGGTGCCGTGCGATGAAGAAGAGCATTACGACGATTACGTCATGGGGCTGTATGCCCAGGGCGTGCTGACGCCAAACGAGTGGCTCGATCTCGGCGGCCTCAGTTCACTGTCGGCGGAAGAGTACTTCGGCGCCAGCCTGTGGCAGCTGTATAAGAGTATCGACTCGCCCTATAAAGCGGTGCTGAAAACGCTGCTGCTGGAAGCCTACTCCTGGGAATACCCCAACAACCGCCTGCTGGCGAAAGATATCAAACAGCGCCTGCACGACGGCGAGATCGTCTCCTTCGGACTCGACCCCTACTGCATGATGCTGGAGCGCGTGACCACCTACCTCCAGGCCATTGACGATGAAACTCGTCTCGACCTGGTGCGCCGCTGCTTCTACCTGAAAGTGTGCGAAAAACTCAGCCGCGAGC
Source organism: Klebsiella sp. K5-45 (assembly GCF_030128605.1). Classification (NCBI taxonomy): domain Bacteria; kingdom Pseudomonadati; phylum Pseudomonadota; class Gammaproteobacteria; order Enterobacterales; family Enterobacteriaceae; genus Klebsiella; species Klebsiella sp. K5-45. The sequence goes on from NZ_JAKUZW010000015.1 coordinate 41,822, forward strand.
GCGCCTGCGTCGGCTGGCGTCGCGAAGTCGTCAGCCAGCTGGTCAACGCGTGGGGCTGGGATGAAAAGCGTCTGATGATGCTCGACAACCGGGCGAACTGGAAAATTGATGAAGTGCGCAAGGCGCACAACGAACTGCTCGATGCGATGATGCAGAGCTATCGTAATCTGATCCGTTTCGCACGGCGCAATAACCTCAGCGTCTCCGCCAGTCCGCAGGATATCGGCGTGCTGACGCGTAAGCTGTATGCGGCCTTTGAAGCGCTGCCGGGCAAAGTGACGCTGGTGAACCCGCAAATTTCGCCGGATCTGTCGGAACCGAATCTGACCTTTATCCACGTGCCGCCGGGTCGCGCCAACCGTACCGGTTGGTATCTGTATAACCGCGCGCCGGATATGGAATCGATCATCAGCCATCAGCCGCTGGAATATAACCGTTATCTTAATAAGCTGGTGGCCTGGGCCTGGTTTAACGGCCTGCTGACCTCACGCACCCGCCTGTTTATTAAGGGCAACGGCATCGTCGATCTGGCGAAGCTGCAGGAGATGGTGGCCGATGTGTCGCACCACTTCCCGCTGCGCCTGCCGGCGCCCACGCCAAAAGCGCTATACAGCCCGTGCGAAATTCGCCACCTGGCGATTATCGTCAACCTCGAATATGACCCGACGGCGGCCTTCCGCAATCAGGTGGTGCACTTCGATTTCCGTAAGCTCGATGTCTTCAGCTTCGGCGAAGAGCAAAAATGTCTGATCGGCAGCGTCGACCTGCTGTATCGCAACTCGTGGAATGAAGTGCGTACGCTGCATTTCAACGGCGAGCAGGCGATGATTGAAGCGCTGAAAACGATCCTTGGTAAAATGCATCAGGATGCCGCGCCGCCGGACAGCGTGGAGGTCTTCTGCTATAGCCAGCATCTGCGCGGCCTGATCCGCACCCGCGTACAGCAGATGATCTCCGAGTGCATCGAACTGCGTCTCTCCAGTACCCGTCAGGATACCGGGCGCTTTAAAGCGCTGCGCGTCTCCGGCCAGACCTGGGGACTGTTCTTCGAGCGTCTCAATGTTTCGGTGCAGAAGCTGGAAAACGCCATTGAGTTCTACGGCGCTATCTCGCACAACAAGCTCCATGGCCTGTCGGTGCAGGTGGAAACCAATCACGTTAAGCTGCCGGCGGTAGTGGACGGATTCGCCAGCGAAGGGATTATCCAGTTCTTCTTTGAAGACGCGGATAACAACGACAGCGGCTTTAACATCTATATTCTCGATGAGAGCAACCGCGCTGAGGTCTATCACCACTGCGAGGGCAGCAAAGAGGAGCTGGTGCGCGACGTCAGCCGCTTCTATTCGTCATCGCACGATCGTTTTACCTACGGCTCCAGTTTTATCAACTTCAACCTGCCGCAGTTCTATCAGATTGTCGAGGTGGACGGGCGCACCCAGGTGATCCCTTTCCGCACCCAGGCGATTGCCGCCGCGATACCCACCAGCCAGGACGTTACCGCCTCGCCGGTGCTGCAGCAGCGCTACTCGTAGATTTGGCCCGGAAAAGGCGCAATGCGCCGTCATCCGGGAAACATGTCATTAACGGAATCTCACCGTCTCACCGGCCTGCTGGCTCGCCGCCTGCTCCAGCAGATCCCAGAAGGTTTCACCGCTGCGATCGCAGATCCACTCGTCGCCTTTGAGATCGAAATGGTAGCCGCCCTGTTTGGTGGCCAGCCACACCTGGTGCAGCGGCTCCTGACGGTTAATAATGATTTTGCTGCCGTTTTCAAAGCTAATGGTCAGCACGCCGCCGTTGATTTCGCAGTCGATGTCGCTATCGCCGTCCCAGTCATCCAGGCGTTCTTCGATGGTCATCCACAGGCTATCGGCCAGGCGATGGAATTCACTGTCGTTCATAATTTTATTCTGCTTTTTTGATTTTTGAAGATGGGTCGCAGTATAGCGCGAAACAAAAGCGCGCGCAGTCGGATGCTAAAGGCTTGCTTTTACGTCTTCTCCTGCGATGATAGAAAGCAGAAAGAATGAATCACGGGCAACTATCAATGAAAAACGTTTTTCCTACGCTTGCCGTTTTGTTTGCGATCTTCAGCCTGACCGGCTGCGGTCTGAAAGGGCCTCTCTATTTCCCGCCGGCTGATAAAACTGCGCCGCCGCCGACCAAACCGGTTAACCCGGGCATTCAGAGCTCAACGCCGGATCGTAACGATCGTGGCGATACTGGTGGTCCGAGCCAGGTCAATTACTAACGATAACGTTCTGTTCCGCGCAACTGGAGTAGATAATGCAGTTCTCTAAAATGCATGGCCTTGGCAACGATTTTATGGTCGTTGACGCGGTAACGCAGAATGTTTTTTTCTCGCCGGAGCTGATTCGCCGCCTGGCGGATCGCCACCTTGGCGTCGGGTTCGATCAGCTGTTGGTGGTGGAGCCGCCCTACGATCCGGATCTGGATTTCCATTACCGGATCTTTAATGCCGACGGTAGCGAAGTGTCGCAGTGCGGCAACGGCGCGCGCTGTTTCGCGCGTTTCGTCCGGCTGAAAGGCCTGACCAATAAACGTGATATCCGCGTGAGTACGGCCAACGGCCGTATGGTATTAAGCGTAACGGAAGACGATCTGGTGCGGGTGAATATGGGCGAGCCCAACTTCGAGCCCTCCCAGGTGCCGTTCCGCGCCAACAAAGCGGAAAAGACCTATATCATGCGTGCCGCCGAGCAGACAGTATTGTGCGGCGTGGTGTCCATGGGGAACCCGCACTGCGTTATCCAGGTGGATGATGTGGATACGGCGGCGGTGGAAACCCTCGGCCCGGTGATGGAAAGCCATGAGCGTTTTCCGGAGCGCGCGAATATCGGTTTTATGCAGGTGGTCGGCCGGTCCCATATTCGTCTGCGCGTCTACGAACGCGGCGCGGGGGAAACCCAGGCCTGTGGCAGCGGCGCTTGCGCCGCGGTGGCGGTGGGGATCCAGCAGGGGTTGCTCGCTGAAACGGTACGTGTGGAATTACCCGGCGGTCGTCTTGATATCGCCTGGAAAGGCCCGGGCCAGCCGCTGTTTATGACCGGCCCGGCGGCCCATGTCTATGATGGATTTATTCATTTATGAAACCAATCGGGGAAGAACAGCAGGAGGTCGCCAGCGCATTGAACGATCGTGCAGTGGTGGACTATCTGTTGCAAAATCCTGAATTTTTTATTCGTAATGCCGCCCAGGTCGAACATCTCCGCGTCCCGCATCCGGTGCGCGGTACGATTTCGCTGGTGGAGTGGCACATGATGCGGGCGCGTAACCATATCCATGTGCTGGAAGAGAATATGTCGCTGCTGATGGAGCAGGCGGTAGCCAATGAAAGCCTGTTCCAGCGCCTGCTGCAGCTGCAAACGCGGCTGGCGGCGGCGGAGAGCCTCGACGATATGCTTAACCGCCTTCACCGCTGGGCGCGCGAGCTGGGGCTGGCGGGCGCCACGGTGCGCCTGTTCCCTGACAGCTGGCGCCTGGGCGCGCCTTCGAAGTTTACCCACCTGGCGTTAAGCCGGCAGGCGTTTGAGCCGATCCGTATTCAGCGTCTGGGCCAGGCGCGCCACTACCTTGGGCCGCTGAACGGTCCGGAGCTGCTGGTGGTATTGCCGGAGGCGAAAGCCATTGGGTCAGTGGCGATGTCGCTGCTGGGCGGCGATAATGCCCCTGGCGTGATGCTCTTTAGCAGCCGCGATGCGCAGCATTATCAGCCAGGACAGGGGACGCAGCTGCTGCAGGAGATCGCCCAGATGCTGCCCGGCCTGCTGGAGCGCTGGATTGAACGCGCATGACCGATTCTCCTCTCTTCTCCGCCGTCGCCCGCTTTCTGCGCCACCTTGGCGTTGAACGCCAGCTCAGCCCGATCACGTTACTGAATTACCAGCGACAGCTGGACGCGCTGATTGCCCTGGCGGATGAGGCGGGTCTGAAAAGCTGGTCGCAGTGCGATGCCGCTCAGGTGCGAAGTTTTGCGGTGCGCAGTCGCCGCGCGGGATTAGGCCCGGCAAGCCTGGCGCTTCGCCTGTCGGCGCTGCGCAGTTTCTTCGACTGGCTGGTCGGCCAGGGCGAGCTCAGCGCCAATCCGGCGAAAGGGATTGCCGCGCCGAAAATTCCCCGTCACCTGCCAAAAAATATCGATGTCGATGACATCAATCGGCTGCTGGATATTGATCTCAACGATCCGCTGGCGGTGCGCGACCGGGCGATGCTGGAGGTGATGTACGGCGCGGGGCTGCGTTTGTCCGAGCTGGTCAACCTTGATATCAAACATCTCGATCTCGAAAGCGGCGAGGTCTGGGTGATGGGCAAAGGCAGCAAAGAGCGCCGCTTGCCGATCGGTCGCAACGCCGTGATGTGGATTGAGCACTGGCTGGATTTACGCGGCCTGTTCGGTACTGACGACGACGCGCTGTTTTTGTCGAAACTGGGCAAGCGAATTTCGGCGCGCAACGTACAGAAGCGGTTCGCCGAGTGGGGCATTAAGCAGGGACTGAACAGCCATGTGCATCCGCACAAGCTTCGCCACTCCTTTGCCACCCATATGCTGGAGTCCAGCGGCGATCTGCGCGGTGTGCAGGAGCTGTTGGGTCATGCTAACCTCTCCACCACCCAAATCTATACCCATCTCGACTTTCAACACCTTGCCTCGGTGTACGATGCCGCGCATCCGCGCGCAAAACGGGGGAAATAATGCGTTTTTACCGACCTCTGGGCCAGATTTCCGCGCTGACGTTTGACCTGGACGATACCCTTTATGATAACCGCCCGGTCATTGACCGGACGATGCACGAGTCGCTGGCTTTTGTACGCAGCTACCATCCGTCGCTCAGCCAGTTCGACGCCCATGAGCTTAATCAGCTGCGCCAGACGCTGTTGGCATCCGAGCCTGAGATCTATCACGACGTGACCGTCTGGCGCCACCGTGCGCTGGAGTTAGGCATGCGTAACGCCGGACTCTCCGCCGACGAGGCGAAAGCGGGGGCCGATGCGGCGATGGAACACTTCGCCCAGTGGCGCAGCCGCGTCGATGTCCCGCAGGAGACCCACGATACGCTGGCGAAGCTGGCGGAGAAGTGGCCGCTGGTGGCGATTACCAACGGCAACGCCCGACCAGAGTTGTTCGGCCTGAGCGACTATTTCCGCTTTGTGCTGCGCGCCGGGCCGGATGGCCGCTCCAAGCCGTTTGCCGACATGTACCATCTGGCGGCGGAGCGCCTGAACTTACCGCTCGGGCATATTCTGCACGTCGGCGATGACCTGACCACTGACGTCGCCGGATCGCTGCGCTGTGGCATGCAGGCCTGCTGGATCAAACCGCAAGGCGCGGACCTGATGCACACCGCGGACAGCCGCCTGCTGCCGCATATTGAAATTTCACGGTTGGCATCTCTGACCTCGCTGATATAATCACCAGTTACTCTGTATATATTAACAGGGGTTCGTGGAACCCCTTCTCTTCCGGCGGTGCCAATGGACGTTTCTTACCTGCTCGACAGCCTTAATGACAAACAGCGTGAAGCAGTAGCGGCCTCGCGCACCAACATGCTGGTTCTGGCAGGGGCGGGCAGTGGTAAGACGCGCGTTCTGGTGCACCGTATCGCCTGGCTGCTGAGCGTGGAGAACTGCTCGCCGTATTCTATTATGGCGGTGACCTTTACCAACAAAGCGGCGGCAGAGATGCGCCACCGTATCGGCCAGCTGATGGGCACCACCCAGGGCGGCATGTGGGTGGGCACCTTCCACGGCCTGGCCCACCGCCTGCTGCGCGCGCACCATCTGGACGCCAACCTGCCGCAGGATTTCCAAATCCTCGATAGCGAAGACCAGCTGCGCCTGCTGAAGCGTCTGATTAAGGCGATGAACCTCGATGAGAAGCAGTGGCCGCCGCGTCAGGCGATGTGGTACATCAACAGCCAGAAAGATGAAGGGCTGCGCCCGCATCATATTCAGAGCTACGGCAACCCGGTCGAGCAGACCTGGCAGAAGGTCTATCAGGCCTATCAGGAAGCCTGCGATCGTGCCGGGCTGGTGGACTTCGCCGAACTGCTGCTGCGCGCCCACGAGCTGTGGCTGAATAAGCCGCATATCCTCCAGCACTACCGTGAGCGGTTCACCAATATCCTCGTCGACGAATTCCAGGATACCAACAACATTCAGTACGCGTGGATCCGCCTGTTGGCGGGCGATACCGGCAAGGTGATGATCGTCGGCGATGACGATCAGTCGATTTACGGCTGGCGCGGCGCGCAGGTCGAGAACATTCAGCGTTTCCTTAACGATTTTCCCGGTGCGGAAACCATCCGCCTTGAGCAGAACTATCGCTCGACCAGCAACATCCTCAGCGCCGCCAACGCCCTGATTGAAAACAACAACGGTCGCCTGGGCAAGAAGCTATGGACCGACGGCGCCGACGGCGAGCCGATCTCGCTGTACTGCGCTTTCAACGATCTCGACGAAGCACGCTTCGTAGTGAACCGGATAAAAACCTGGCAGGAGAACGGCGGGGCGCTGGAGCAGTGCGCCATCCTCTATCGCAGCAACGCCCAGTCGCGCGTGCTGGAAGAGGCGCTTCTGCAGGCCAGTATGCCGTACCGCATCTATGGCGGCATGCGCTTCTTCGAACGCCAGGAAATCAAAGACGCGCTCTCGTACCTGCGTCTGATCGCCAACCGTAACGACGATGCGGCGTTTGAGCGCGTAGTCAATACGCCGACCCGCGGCATCGGCGACCGCACGCTGGACGTGGTGCGCCAGACGTCACGCGATCGTCAGCTGACGCTGTGGCAGGCCAGCCGTGAGCTGCTGAAAGATAAAGCGCTGGCCGGTCGCGCCGCCAGCGCCCTGCAGCGCTTTATGGAGCTGATTGACGCGCTGGCGCAGGAGACCACCGATATGCCGCTGCACGTCCAGACCGATCGGGTGATTAAAGACTCCGGGCTGCGCGCGATGTACGAGCAGGAGAAAGGCGAGAAGGGTCAGACCCGTATTGAAAACTTAGAGGAGCTGGTGACGGCGACGCGCCAGTTTAGCTACAACGAAGAAGATGAAGATCTGATGCCGCTGCAGGCGTTCCTCTCCCACGCCGCGCTGGAAGCGGGCGAGGGACAGGCGGATACCTGGCAGGACGCGGTTCAGCTAATGACCCTGCACTCGGCGAAAGGGCTGGAGTTCCCGCAGGTGTTCATCGTCGGCGTCGAGGAGGGGATGTTCCCGAGCCAGATGGCCCTTGATGAAGGCGGCCGCCTGGAAGAAGAGCGTCGTCTGGCCTACGTTGGCGTGACGCGCGCCATGCAGAAGCTGACGCTGACCTACGCGGAAACCCGCCGTCTGTACGGCAAAGAGGTTTACCATCGGCCGTCGCGCTTTATTGGAGAACTGCCGCAGGAGTGCGTAGAAGAAGTGCGTCTGCGGGCTACGGTGAGCCGCCCGGTAAACCATCAGCGACTGGGCGCGCCGATTGCCGAGAGCGATACCGGCTACAAATTAGGCCAGCGCGTACGGCATCCGAAGTTTGGCGAAGGCACCATCGTCAATCTCGAAGGCAGCGGCGAGCACAGCCGGCTGCAGGTGGCTTTTCAGGGTCAGGGGATCAAATGGCTGGTCGCGGCTTACGCCCGGCTCGAGGAAGTGTAACTTTAAGAAAAATATCATTATTTTGTAATATTCTGCTACCTTTATACGTTAAGGCGCCTGATTTGCGCTTTCGCGTTCCGTTGCGTGTTGACGCCGATTTTGCGCTGGCGTAACATGCGCGCACGATTACGCTAAGAGGACATTCGCCTTGGACACACCCAGTAGATGCTGGCTCAACTTCCTGTCATTCAGGAACAACTCCTAAGGCTATCCTCTTATGCTGATAGCCTTAGCGGTTGTCAGCGACCTGCCCCATTCCCGTCGCGCTGAGTCAGGCTTAATGGTCTGAAACCCAATTTGTTTCTGTGTGCCCACCGAACTGTCCGATAATTTTTTTGCATTGGGAGTCCCGGTCATGCTGAGCGCATTTCAACTGGAAAACAATCGTTTAACGCGCCTGGAAGCCGATGAGATCAAGCACCTCGCCAGCTCGGTGTGGGTCGATCTGGTCGAGCCTGACGACGATGAGCGAAGCCGCGTGCAGACGGAACTGGGTCAGAACCTGGCGACGCGCCCGGAGCTGGAAGATATCGAAGCCTCCGCGCGTTTCTTTGAAGATGAAGACGGGTTACATATCCACTCCTTCTTCTTTTTCGAAGATGCCGACGATCACGCGGGTAACTCTACCGTGGCGTTTACCATCCGCGAAGGGCGCCTGTTTACGCTGCGTGAGCGTGAACTGCCCGCTTTTCGCCTCTACCGCATGCGCGTGCGTAACCAGACCCTGGTGGACGGCAACGCCTACGAGCTGCTGTTAGATCTGTTCGAGACCAAAATCGAACAGCTGGCGGATGAGATAGAAAACATCTACAGCGACCTGGAAAAGCTGAGCCGCGTGATTATGGAAGGCCACCAGGGCGATGAGTACGACGAAGCGCTGTCGACGTTGGCGGAGCTGGAAGATATCGGCTGGAAGGTCCGCCTGTGTTTGATGGATACCCAGCGCGCGCTGAACTTTCTCGTGCGCAAAGCGCGCCTGCCGGCGGGCCAGCTGGAGCAGGCGCGGGAGATCCTGCGCGATATCGAATCCCTGTTGCCGCACAACGAATCGCTGTTCCAGAAGGTGAACTTCCTGATGCAGGCGGCGATGGGCTTTATCAACATCGAGCAGAACCGCATCATCAAGATCTTCTCGGTGGTGTCGGTGGTGTTCCTGCCGCCAACTCTGGTGGCCTCCAGCTACGGGATGAACTTTGAATTTATGCCTGAGCTGCACTGGAGCTTCGGCTACCCGGGGGCGATCGTCTTTATGATGCTGGCTGGCCTGGCGCCGTATCTCTACTTCAAGCGTAAAAACTGGCTGTAGTTGTTGTGCCGGATGCGCTGCGCTTATCCGGCCTGAGTGCTGTACTTTTGTAAGCCGGATAGGGCGGAGCCGCCATCCGGCAATGTCCTAGCTCCGACGCCCCCGCCTTTGCGTATACACCGCATCCATCACGAATATCGCCAGCGCCACCCAGATAAAGCCAAAGGTGACCATTTTATCCTTGCCCGGCACTTCGCCGTAGAACGTCACCGCCAGCAGGAACATTAGCGTCGGGCCGATGTACTGGAAAAAGCCCAGCGTGGAGAGCCGCAGACGCGTTGCCGCCCCGGTGAAGCACAGCAGAGGGATGGTGGTCACCACGCCCGCCGCCATCAGCAGCAGATTGAGCGACCAGGGGTTCTGCCCCATATGGCTGGTGGGGCTGTCGGTGATGCCGAACAGCCAAATCGCCGCCACCGGCAACAGCCACAGCGTTTCCACCAGCATGCCGGTCTGCGCATCAACAGCGATTTTCTTCCGCACCAGACCATAAAAGGCAAAGCTGAAGGCCAAACCAAGGCCGATTATCGGTAGCGAACCAAAGGTCCAGAGCTGCACCAGCACGCCGCAAAAGGCGAGGATCATCGCCAGCCACTGCAGGCGACGGAAACGTTCGCCAAGGAAAATCATCCCTAACAGAATATTCACCAGCGGGTTGATAAAGTAGCCGAGGCTGGCTTCCAGCATATGGTGGTTATTCACCGCCCAGATGAACAGCAGCCAGTTGCCGCCGACCAGCACCGCAGAGAGCGCCAGCAGGAAGATCTTGCGCGGCGTCTTCAGCAGCTTTTTCACCTGCGGCCACTGACGGCTAACGCTGATGAGCGCCACCATGAAGAAGAAAGACCAGATCACGCGATGGGTCAGAATTTCATCGGCGGGAACATAGTAGATAAGTTTGAAGTACGCCGGCGCGATACCCCAGATAAAGTAGGCGGCGAGGGCCAGAATAATCCCCAACCGCGTCTGTTTCGCATCCATCGGTAAAATCCATTGCCAAAGAGAGTGATGTTACTCGATTTTGGGCAATCAACCCACCATATAGGTCGCTGTTGCGCTGGCAATATATACCTGAGCTTCGTTATGCAGTTCCACACGGGCTACCGCCACTTTATTGCCGGCGCGCAGCAGGGTGCTGGTCGCGGTAAAACGTTCGCCGCGACCCGGACGCAGGTAGTCCACGCGCAGGTCGATGGTTCCCATGCGGGAAAGCCGCTGGCGCAGCTCTTCTTCATTGATGGTGTCATGGCGGGTAAGGGTGCTGCCAACGCAGACCAGACCTGCGGCGACGTCCAGCGCGGAGGCGATTACACCGCCATGCAGAATGCTTTGCGCCCAGTTGCCGACCATCATCGGCTGATTATTAAAGCTGAGCTGGGCAAACGCTTTTTCATAGCGCTCCAGTTCGAGGCCGAGGGCGCGGTTAAACGGCATGTGATAGACGAAAATCTCCCCCACCAGTTTCAGAGCTGCTTCGGCAGTAAGTTCAGACATAACACCGGTTCCATTCGTTAATAAAATGTTGATTTTATGCTTCTAAAATATTGATTTCCACTTTCGGAGTGGATTTGGGGGCAGGGGATTAATAAACAGGTAGAATGTCTTCAGGTGAAACAAAAATAAAAACTATTTATCAGGAGACCAGCATGCGTATCTCTTTGGCCTGCCTGGCGGCGCTGTGCGCGCTACCGGCTGGTGTTATGGCGCAGGATGCGTCGGTACACGACAAACCAGCAGTGCGCGGCAGTATTATCGCCAACCTGCTACAGGATCATGATAATCCTTTTCTGCTCTACCCTTATGAAAGCAACTATCTGCTCTACACGTGGACCAGCGATCTCAATAAAGAGGCGATTCGCAGCTATGACTGGGCCGAAAATGCCCGTAAAGATGAAGTGAAGTTTCAACTGAGCCTCGCCTTCCCGCTGTGGCGCGGCATCCTGGGGGATAATTCGCTGCTCGGCGCGTCCTATACCCAGAAGTCCTGGTGGCAGCTCTCCAACAGCAAAGAGTCGGCGCCGTTTCGCGAAACCAACTACGAACCCCAGCTGTTTCTTGGCTTTGCCACCGACTATCAGTTTGCCGGCTGGACGTTGCGCGATATCGAAATGGGATATAACCACGACTCGAATGGCCGCTCCGATCCCACCTCGCGTAGCTGGAACCGGCTCTATGCCCGCCTGATGGCGCAAAATGGCAACTGGCTGGTGGAAGTGAAACCCTGGTATGTGGTGGGCAGCACCGATGATAACCCGGATATCACCAAATATATGGGCTATTACCGCCTGAAGGTGGGTTACCAGCTTGGCGAGGCGATCCTCAGCGCGCAGGGGCAATATAACTGGAACACTGGCTACGGCGGGGCGGAGTTGGGGGTGAGCTATCCCATCACCAAACATGTTCGCGCTTACACCCAGATCTACAGCGGCTACGGCGAATCGCTTATCGACTATAACTTTAATCAAACGCGCGTCGGCGTCGGGCTAATGCTCAACGATCTGTTTTAATCGTTGCACTCTGGCTCGCAGGCGCTGAAAATAGCGCCTGTTTTCTTTTCAGGCAAATGGGGTCAACGTGGCACAGGCGGAAGTATTAAATCAGGAATCGCTGGCTAAGCAGGTTTTACAAGAGACCTTCGGCTACCAGCAGTTCCGCCCTGGCCAGGAGACGATTATCGAGACGGTGCTCGAGGGCCGTGACTGCCTGGTGGTCATGCCGACCGGTGGCGGCAAGTCACTGTGTTATCAGGTACCGGCGCTGGTCATGGGCGGCCTGACGGTAGTGGTCTCGCCGCTGATCTCGCTGATGAAAGATCAGGTCGATCAGCTGCTGGCCAACGGCGTGGCGGCGGCCTGTCTGAACTCGACCCAGAGCCGCGAACAGCAGCAGGACGTGATGGCCGGCTGCCGCAGCGGGCAGGTTCGTCTGCTGTATATCGCTCCGGAACGGTTGATGCTCGACAACTTCCTTGAGCATCTGGCGAACTGGAATCTGGCGATGCTGGCGGTGGACGAAGCGCACTGCATCTCCCAGTGGGGCCATGACTTCCGCCCGGAATATGCCGCGCTGGGCCAGCTTCGTCAGCGGATGCCGCAGATCCCGTTTATGGCGTTGACCGCCACCGCCGATGACACCACCCGCCGCGATATCGTCCGTCTGCTGGGACTTAACGATCCGCTCATACAGGTCAGCAGCTTCGACCGGCCGAACATCCGCTATATGCTGATGGAGAAATTCAAGCCGCTCGACCAGCTGATGCGCTACGTCCAGGATCAGCGCGGCAAATCGGGCATTATCTACTGCAACAGCCGTTCGAAAGTGGAAGATACCGCCGCGCGTCTGCAGAGCCGCGGCATCAGCGCGGCGGCTTACCATGCCGGCCTGGAAAACGACGTGCGCGCCGACGTGCAGGAGAAATTCCAGCGCGACGATCTGCAGATTGTGGTGGCGACAGTGGCCTTTGGGATGGGCATCAACAAGCCGAACGTCCGCTTTGTGGTGCATTTTGATATCCCGCGCAATATTGAATCCTACTATCAGGAGACCGGCCGCGCCGGGCGTGACGGCCTGCCGGCGGAAGCGATGCTGTTTTACGATCCGGCGGACATGGCGTGGCTGCGCCGCTGTCTGGAAGAGAAGCCCGCCGGGCCGCTGCAGGATATCGAACGGCATAAGCTGAACGCGATGGGGGCGTTTGCTGAAGCCCAGACCTGTCGTCGTCTGGTGCTGCTGAACTACTTTGGCGAAGGACGCCAGGAGCCGTGCGGCAACTGCGATATCTGTCTTGATCCGCCGAAGCAGTACGATGGCTTAATGGACGCCCGTAAGGCGCTCTCCACTATTTATCGGGTCAACCAGCGCTTCGGGATGGGTTACGTGGTGGAAGTCCTGCGTGGCGCTAACAATCAGCGCATCCGTGAGATGGGCCACGATAAGCTCCCGGTATACGGCATCGGCCGGGAACAGAGTCACGAGCACTGGGTGAGCGTGATCCGCCAACTGATTCACCTTGGGCTGGTGACGCAGAATATCGCCCAGCACTCCGCGCTGCAGCTGACCGAAGCCGCACGCCCGGTGCTGCGCGGCGACGTCCCGCTGCAGCTTGCCGTACCGCGTATCGTGGCGCTGAAGCCGAAGGCGATGCAGAAATCCTTCGGCGGTAATTACGATCGTAAGCTGTTTGCCAAGCTGCGCAAATTACGTAAAGCGATTGCCGATGAAGAAAACATTCCCCCGTACGTGGTCTTCAACGACGCGACGCTTATTGAGATGGCGGAGCAGTCGCCGCTAACCGCCGGCGAAATGCTCAGCGTCAACGGCGTGGGGACACGTAAACTCGAGCGTTTCGGCAAGCCGTTTATGGCGCTGATCCGGTCGCATGTCGATGGCGACGACGAGTAGTCAGCTGGCTATAAAAGTGCCAGAATAGTTATCCTCTTCATTATTTTCCTGCGAGTTAACTATGCTGATGCTTTTCCTTACCGTGGCGCTGGTGCATATCATTGCGCTGATGAGTCCGGGGCCGGATTTTTTCTTTGTCTCACAAACGGCCATCAGCCGCTCGCGCAGAGAGGCGATGATGGGAGTGCTGGGGATCACCTGCGGCGTAATGATCTGGGCGGGGGTAGCGCTGCTCGGCCTGAACCTGATCCTCGCCAGAATGGCGTGGCTGCATAACATCATTATGGTCGGCGGGGGCTTGTACCTGTGCTGGATGGGCTACCAGATGCTGCGCGGCGCGTTGAAAAAAGAGGCGGTGTCCCCGCCAGAGCCGCAGGTTGAGCTGGCTCGCAGCGGACGCAGCTTCTTGAAGGGATTGCTGACCAATCTGGCGAACCCGAAAGCGATTATCTATTTCGGCTCGGTGTTCTCGCTGTTCGTCGGTGACAGCGTTGGCGCCGGCGCGCGCTGGGGTATTTTTCTGCTGATTATCATGGAAACGCTGGCCTGGTTTATGGTGGTTGCCAGCCTGTTCGCCCTGCCGGGGATGCGCCGCGGCTATCAGCGGATGGCGAAGTGGATCGACGGTATCGCCGGCACGCTGTTTGCGGGCTTCGGCATCCACCTGATTATCTCGCGTTAACCTGGCGTGATGCTCCACCCGGCTATATCCGGGTGGAGAAAGTGTCAGTGGCGAAGCCGCTGCAGCTCGTCTTCAGACAGACCGGTCATTTCCATAATCGCTTCGTCATCAATACCGCGTTTGCGCATCGCTTCGGCAACCTGCAGCAGGGCCTGATGTTTGCCTTCCTTTATACCTTCCTTTATACCTTGCTGTACGCCTTTCCTGATGCCTTTTTCCATACCTTCTGCGAGCCATGTTTCCGCCAGCGTCATCAGTAATCCTCCATGCTGCGGCACGCGCTGTGCCAGCCCGTATAAGAGTGTCCGAGTATCCTCGGCATCCCCTGCCTGAGCCATATAGTTTACCAATACGGTGATTTGTTGTCCGCTCATCTGCTCCAGCATTAAGAGTTGGGTCAACTTATCCAGCAATTGCGCCATATCGCGCTGACGGATGTGTTTTTGCACCAGCGTCAGGGCCGCCATGCTGCGGTGCTGCATAATGTCGTCGTCGGGGATCACCGTGATATCGACCAGCGGAAACGCTCCGCTATAGAGCTGGCGGGCGGTCTCGGGATCGGCGAAATTATCCAGCCAGCTCATAGACCAGGGATAGGGGCTGCGTCGTCCCTGATAGAAGAGGACCGGGATAACCAGAGGCAGCGTTTTATGGCCGTTCTCCAGATGGCGCTGCATGGCGGCGACGGCATAGCGCATTAAGCGAAAGGCCATCAGTTTATCGGGGGCGCTCTGGTGCTCGATCAGAACATGGACATACCCCTTACCGCGGGTGGTTTCCAGCGAGTAGAGAATATCGCTGTAGTAGGGCCTGAGGTCGTCTTCAAGAAAGCTGCCGGATTCCAGACGTAGGGTATTCAGTTTGCAGATCGCTGTTAACGCCGGAGGCAGGTGGATCTCGATGAAATCGCGCGCCGTCTCTATCCGTGAGAGAAAAGTTTTAAATACCGCATCATGAGGGGTCGCCGTTTCTGCCATCGCCGTTCATCCGTGAATCACCTATCTGGCGGCATCCTGGCACGGTGGGCTCAGCGTCGACAGCGGGCAAAAAAATTAATTTCCCGCTTTGCGCGCCGGCTCGCGCAGAGAGATAGCTTCGCCCGCCAGGCGAACCTCTCTTTGCGAGCGAGATTTCATCATTCAGGCGTGACGGGCGGAGGCGAGGAGCGCCCCAACCAGCATAAACAGTGAACCAAAGACTTTATTCAGCGCCTTCATCTGCTTTGGCCCTTTAATCCAGGCTGAAATGCGCTGCGCCAGGGTCGCATAGCCAATCATTACAATGATATCGACGACGATGGTGGTGACGCCCAGAACGAGATACTGCATCACCTGGGGCTGGTGGGGCAGGATAAACTGCGGAAACAGGGCGGCCAGAAAAACAATGC
This sequence comes from Klebsiella sp. K5-45, assembly GCF_030128605.1. Classification (NCBI taxonomy): domain Bacteria; kingdom Pseudomonadati; phylum Pseudomonadota; class Gammaproteobacteria; order Enterobacterales; family Enterobacteriaceae; genus Klebsiella; species Klebsiella sp. K5-45. The sequence continues at coordinate 57,254 of NZ_JAKUZW010000015.1, forward strand.
TTTTGGGATTGGTGAGATTCACGAACACCGCACGCTGGAACAGTTTGCCGCGCGTCTGCGCCTTCGCCAGCGTATTCAGGTCGATGGCCCCTGCCGCGCGCCATTGCTGGATACCCAGCCAGATAAGATAGGCTGCGCCGGCCCATTTCAGCACCTCAAAGGCCAGCACCGAGCGGGAGAACAGGGTGCCGAGACCGACGCCGACCAGCACGATATGAATGGCCAGCCCGGTCTGCAAACCGGCAATTGACGCCGCCGCGCCGCGGTATCCGTGGTTAATGGAGGTGGTCATGGTATTAATCGCTCCGGAACCCGGGGACAGGCTGAGAATGATTGATGTCAGCAGGTAGGCGAACCACCACTCAATGGTCATGAGAAACTCCCTGATTGTCTGTTTTTATGCCACAATACGCTATTGTGTCAGCATTGTGTGATACACGGCAAAAAAACGATTTTCAGCGGTTAACAGGGGTGTAAACCCGATGTTTGGGCAGAAAAAGGACTGGGAAACACGAGAAAACGCGTTTGCGGCCTTTAGCATGGGGCCGCTGACGGATTTCTGGCGACAGCGCGAAGAGGCTGAATTTAAAGGCGTCGACGATGTACCGGTACGCTTTGTTCGCTTTTGCGCGCAAAATCACGATCGACTGGTGCTGATTTGCCCTGGGCGCATTGAAAGCTACGTGAAGTATGCTGAAGTGGCCTACGATCTCTTTCACAGCGGCTTTGACGTGATGATCATCGACCATCGCGGTCAGGGTCGCTCGGGTCGTCTGCTCTCTGATACTCACCGCGGGCACGTGGTGAACTTCAGCGATTATGTTGATGACCTGGCTGCGCTCTGGCAGCAGCAGGTGGTCCCCGGCCACTGGCGAAAACGGTTTATCCTCGCTCACTCTATGGGCGGGGCGATTGCCACGCTCTTTCTGCAACGCTACCAGGCGCATTGCGATGCGATTGCGCTCTGCGCGCCGATGTTCGGGATTATCATTCGGCTGCCGGACTGGATGGTGCGCCATATTCTCGACTGGGCTGAGGGCCATCAGCGCATTCGCGAAGAGTATGCCATCGGCACCGGACGCTGGCGGGCGCTGCCTTTTGCCGTTAACGTGCTGACGCACAGTCGACAACGCTATCGTCGTAACCTGCGCTTCTATGCCGACGAGCCGCGACTGCAGGTTGGCGGCCCGACCTGGCACTGGGTGCGCGAAGGCATGCTGGCCGGTGACGAAGTGCTGGCGAATGTGGAAAAAGATACCGCCCCGACGCTGCTGCTGCAGGCGGAGGAGGAGCGGGTGGTCGATAATCTGATGCACGACCGCTATTGTGAATTACGGGCCGCCGCCGGCCATCCCTGTGAGGGCGGAAAGCCGCTCGTCATTGAAGGGGCATACCATGAGATCCTTTTTGAAAAGGACGCTATGCGCTCAGTCGCGCTCAATGCCATCGTCGAGTTTTTCAATCGACATACTTAATCCGACGATAACGCTCGTCGCCCTGCTTAGAGGTTAACTTTTTTATGTACCAGGTTGTTGCGTCTGATTTAGACGGCACGCTGCTTTCCCCCGATCATTTCCTGACCCCCTATGCCAAAGAGACGCTGAAGCTGCTTACCGCCCGTGGGATCAATTTCGTCTTCGCCACCGGCCGACACTACATCGACGTCGGGCAGATCCGCGATAATCTTGGCATCCGGTCGTACATGATCACCTCTAACGGCGCCCGCGTTCACGATAGCGATGGTCAGCAAATCTTCGCCCATAACCTTGACCGTGATATTGCCGCCGACCTGTTTGAGATCGTGCGTAACGACCCGAAAATCGTCACTAACGTCTATCGGGAAGATGAGTGGTATATGAACCGCCATCGCCCGGAAGAGATGCGCTTTTTCAAAGAGGCGGTGTTTAACTACAAGCTGTATGAGCCGGGCGAACTGGATCCGCAGGGGATCAGCAAGGTGTTCTTTACCTGCGAGGATCACGAACATTTGCTGCCGCTTGAGCAGGCGATGAACGCCCGCTGGGGCGATCGCGTGAACGTCAGCTTCTCCACCTTAACCTGCCTGGAGGTGATGGCGGGCGGGGTATCGAAGGGGCATGCGCTGGAGGCAGTGGCGAAAATGCTCGGCTACAGTCTGTCAGATTGCATCGCTTTCGGCGACGGCATGAACGACGCCGAGATGCTGTCGATGGCCGGCAAAGGCTGCATTATGGCCAACGCCCACCAGCGGCTGAAGGATCTGCATCCGGAACTGGAAGTGATCGGTAGCAACGCCGACGATGCGGTCCCGCACTACCTGCGTAAGCTGTACCTCGACTGACAAAGATTGACGACTGGCGAATAATTACCCAGTCGTCAACCTGACTCTTCGCTACAATGCCTGTTCTTTATCCAACGAGACGACCATTGTGGCGCTGTTAATTATCACCACTATCCTGTGGGCCTTTTCTTTTAGCCTGATTGGCGAGTACCTGGCCGGTAGCGTCGACAGCTATTTTTCGGTACTGATGCGCGTGGGCCTGGCGGCGCTGGTGTTCCTGCCTTTCCTGCGCACGCGAGGCCAGTCTCCGCGCACGATCGTGCTCTATATGCTGGTGGGCGCGATGCAGCTTGGCATCATGTACCTGCTGGCCTTCCGCGCTTATCTCTATCTGACGGTCTCGGAATTCCTGCTGTTTACCGTGTTTACCCCGTTGTATATCACGCTGATCTACGATCTGCTCAGCGGACGGAAACTGCGCTGGGGCTATCTGCTGAGCGCCGCGCTGGCGGTGTTGGGGGCGGCGATTATCCGTTACGACAAAGTCAGCGATCATTTCTGGACCGGGCTGTTACTGGTGCAGTTGTCAAACCTCTGCTTCGCCATCGGGATGGTGGGTTACAAGCGCCTGATGGAGGTGCGTCCGATGCCGCAGCACAATGCCTTTGCCTGGTTCTATGTCGGGGCCTTTATCGTGGCGGTGGCGGCGTGGTTTATGCTCGGCAACGCCCAGAAGCTGCCGACCACCACGCTGCAGTGGAGCGTGCTGGTGTGGCTCGGCGTGGTGGCTTCCGGGCTGGGCTACTTTATGTGGAACTATGGCGCCACCCAGGTGGATGCCGGCACGCTGGGGATCATGAATAACGTCCATGTCCCCGCCGGGCTGCTGGTTAACCTTGCCATCTGGCAGGAGCAGCCGCACTGGCCGAGCTTTATTAGCGGAGCGTTGGTGATCCTGGCCTCGCTGTGGGTCCATCGACGCTGGGTCGCTCCGCACTCCGGACAAACGGCAGATGATCGCAGGCGTGGTTCCGCGCAGAGCGAATAAACGCTTCGGTGACCGGTTGACGCTGCTCGCCATCGCGAACGGCCGCGTACAGCCGGCTCCATAATCCCTCTCCCAGGGTTTTGGTCACCACCAGACCCTGGCGTTCAAAACTTTCCACCACCCAGTGCGGCAGCGCGGCGATGCCCATCCGGGCTGCCACCATCTGGATCAGCAACAGCGTGTTATCGACGCTTTTTAGCTGGGGGCTGATACCGGCCGGCTGCAGGAAATGGCGCCAGATGTCGAGGCGTCCGCGCTGTACGGGATAAATCAGCAGCGTTTCCGCGGCCAGATCCTCCGGCGTAATCAGCGTCTTCATGGCTAACGGGTGCTCAGGCGCCAGCACCAGGCGCACCTCATAATCAAACATTGGCGAGTAATGCAGACCGCTGCGCGGCAGGATATCGGAGGTCATCACCAGATCCAGTTCGCCCTGCTGCAGCGCAGGCTGCGGGTCGAAGGTGACGCCGGAATGGAAGTCGACTTCCACGTGTGGCCAGCGGGCGCGGAAATTCTCCAGCGCCGGCGTCAGCCACTGAATACAGCTGTGGCATTCGATAGCCAGCCGCAGCCGGGTCTGCTGCGGTTCGTTACAGTCCTGCAGGGCGCGGGCGATCTGCGGCAGCACCTGGTTGGCCAGCTGTAAGAGGATCTCCCCCTGAGGGGTAAAACGCAGCGGCTGGCTCTTACGCACAAAGAGACGAAAGCCAAGACGCTGTTCCAGATCGCTGAACTGGTGAGACAAGGCGGACTGGGTCTGGTGCAGGGCAGCCGCTGCGCCCGCCAGTGAACCGCTGTTCCGCAACGCTTGCAGCGTTTTCAGATGTTTAATTTCGATCATGAAAGTCCTTCACTTCGCCATGAGCAATTTGCGCTTGAGGAATATACAGTAACTGCCAATTATGGATGTGTAAACATCTGGACGTCTAAAACTCGTCATATTTCGACTTGCAGATGCGTTGGCTGTCTCGCTTACCCCAGTCACTTACTTCAGTAAGCTCCTGGGGATGCGCATCGTTGCCGCCTTCCTGCAAGCCGAACTATTTAGAGTTTTTCTTCAGATTCAATGAAATAAGAGAGGAACAAAAATGACAATTATTAACCACACCCTCGGTTTTCCTCGCGTTGGCCTGCGTCGCGAGCTGAAAAAAGCGCAAGAGAGCTACTGGGCGGGCAATGCCACTCGCGAGGAGCTGCTGGCGGTAGGCCGGGATCTGCGCGCCCGTCACTGGGAGCAGCAGAAGCAGGCCGGTATTGACCTGCTGCCGGTGGGCGATTTCGCCTGGTACGACCATGTTCTGACCACCAGCCTGCTGCTTGGCAACGTGCCGGCTCGTCATCAGAACAAAGACGGCTCTGTCGATATCGATACCCTGTTCCGCATTGGCCGCGGCCGCGCGCCCACCGGCGAGCCAGCGGCCGCCGCGGAAATGACCAAGTGGTTCAACACCAACTATCACTACATGGTGCCGGAGTTCGTGCAGGGCCAGCAGTTCAAACTGACCTGGACCCAACTGCTGGATGAAGTGGACGAAGCGCTGGCGCTGGGCCACAAGATCAAGCCCGTGCTGCTGGGGCCGGTGACTTATCTGTGGCTGGGCAAAGTGAAAGGCGAACCGTTTGACCGTCTGAGCCTGCTGAATGCCATCCTGCCGGTTTATCAGCAGGTGCTGGCCGAACTGGCGAAGCGCGGCATTGAGTGGGTGCAGATTGATGAACCGGCGCTGGTGCTGGAGCTGCCGCCAGCGTGGCTGGAGGCCTTTAAACCGGCTTATGACGCCCTGCAGGGCCAGGTCAAACTGCTGCTGACCACCTATTTTGAAGGCGTTAGCGACAATCTCGAGACCATTGCTGCGCTACCGGTCCAGGGGCTGCACGTCGATCTGGTCCACGGTAAAGATGATGTCGCCGAACTGCATAAACGTCTGCCGGCCGACTGGCTGCTGTCCGCCGGCCTGATCAACGGGCGTAACGTCTGGCGCGCCGATCTCGCCGAAAAGTATGCGCAAATTAAAGACCTCGTCGGTAAGCGCGAGCTGTGGGTCGCTTCATCCTGCTCTCTGCTGCACAGCCCGATCGACCTGAGCGTGGAGACGCGCCTTGATGCGGAAGTGAAGAGCTGGTTTGCCTTCGCTCTGCAAAAATGCGGTGAGCTGGCGCTGTTGCGCGATGCGCTGAACAGCGGCGATACGGCGGCGATTACCGAGTGGAGCGCGCCAGTCCATGCTCGTCGCCATTCGTCTCGGGTACACAACCCGGCGGTGGAAAAACGGCTGGCGGCGATCACTCCTCAGGACAGCCAGCGCGCCAGCCCCTATGAGGTTCGCGCTCAGGCACAGCGTCAACGCTTTAACCTGCCGGCCTGGCCGACCACCACCATCGGGTCATTCCCGCAGACGACCGAGATCCGCGGCCTGCGCCTGGACTTCAAAAAGGGAAATCTTGACGCCAGTCATTATCGTACCGGCATTGCGGAACATATTAAGCAGGCGATCGTCGAGCAGGAGCGGTTAGGATTAGACGTACTGGTGCACGGGGAAGCCGAGCGGAACGATATGGTGGAATACTTCGGTGAACATCTGGACGGTTTCATCTTCACGCAAAACGGCTGGGTGCAGAGCTATGGCTCCCGCTGCGTGAAGCCGCCGGTGGTGATCGGCGACGTCAGCCGTCCGCAGGCGATCACCGTCGAATGGGCGAAGTACGCGCAGTCGCTGACCGACAAGCCGGTGAAAGGGATGCTCACTGGACCGGTGACGATTCTGTGCTGGTCCTTCCCGCGGGAAGACGTCAGCCGTGAAACCATCGCGAAACAGATTGCGCTGGCCCTGCGTGATGAAGTGGCGGATCTGGAGGCGGCCGGTATCGGCATCATCCAGATTGATGAACCAGCCTTGCGCGAAGGTTTACCGCTGAAGCGCAGCGACTGGGATGCCTATCTGCAGTGGGGTGTGGAAGCCTTCCGTCTTAACGCTGCGGTGGCCAAAGACGATACTCAGATCCATACCCACATGTGCTATTGCGAGTTCAACGACATCATGGACTCCATCGCCGCGCTGGATGCTGACGTGATCACCATTGAAACCTCGCGTTCCGACATGGAACTGCTGGAGTCGTTCGAAGTGTTCGAGTATCCCAATGAGATCGGGCCGGGAGTATATGATATTCACTCGCCAAACGTACCGAGCGTGGAGTGGATCGAAGCGCTGCTGGAAAAAGCCGCGCAGCGTATCCCGGCGGAGCGGCTGTGGGTCAACCCGGACTGCGGCCTGAAAACCCGCGGCTGGCCGGAGACGCGCGCCGCGCTGGCGAATATGGTGCAAGCGGCGCGGAATCTGCGCCAGTCCGCTTGATCGTCACCGGAAAAATCAAAAAGGAGGCATTTGCCTCCTTTTTTCATGCTTTGGGCGATTACCCTTTTTTTCCGCCATACTGCGCAAACCAGGCCAGCATTCGCTGCCAGCCGTCTTTGGCTGACTCTTCGTGATAGCTGGCGCGATAGTCGGCGTTAAAGGCGTGATCGGCTTCGGGATAGACCACGATTTCCGCTGTGGCGTTAGCCGCCCGCAGCGCCTGACGCATCGTCTCGACGGTGTCCTGCGGAATGCTGGCGTCTTTCGCACCGTACAGGCCGAGCACCGGGGCGTTGAGATCGACGGCGATATCCACCGGATGTTTTGGCGAATTCAGCGATTTTTCTCCCACCAGCTTGCCGTACCAGGCCACTGCCGCTTTAAGCTGCGGGTTATGTGCGGCATACAGCCAGGTGATGCGTCCGCCCCAGCAGAAGCCGGTGATCAGCAGACGATGGGCATCGCCGCCATGACGCGCCGCCCAGCTGGCGACGTGGTCGAGATCCGCCAACACCTGCGCGTCCGGCACCTTGGTAACCAGCTCTTTAAACAGGGTTGGGATATCGTGATACTCATTCGGATCGCCCTGACGGAAGTACAACTCAGGCGCGATAGCCAGATAGCCCTCCTGCGCCAGGCGGCGACAAAGATCGCGAATATGCTCATGCACGCCGAAAATTTCCTGTACCACGATGACGATCGGCAATGGGCCATCGACGTTTTTCGGACGGGCATGGTAAGCCGGCATGTTTTCCCCCTGAGAGGGAATAGAGGTCTCTCCGGCGACAATATGCTCTTCCGGCGTATGAACGGCGGTTGCGGCGTGCGGCGAGGCTGCAGGTGCGAATCCAGGTTGCTTGGTGGTGGTCATGGTATTCTCCGTACCCTTATTTATTAGCGCATCAGTAACTATAGACCCTTTACCTTTAGTTCGGGCGGTAATAAAGCACAGTGCCTGAAAGCGGCTATCTTTTGTTCTGTGACGATGAATATAACTTGTTAATGTGATGTGTATCACTATTTACTGAAAAACAACTGCAATCATTATTGTTCTTGGTGACTATCATCACAAAATGTTGCCTGGGGCTTCTGTACAGTACCGTTTTGCTTCTGCTGATAATTCGACCCACAGAGGAGTTTTTTATGTCCAAGTCTGATGTTTTTCATCTCGGCCTCACCAAGAACGATTTACAAGGGGCTACGCTGGCTATCGTCCCTGGCGATCCGGAGCGTGTGGAAAAGATCGCCGCGCTGATGGATAAGCCGGTTAAGCTGGCATCCCACCGCGAATTTACCTCCTGGCGCGCGGAGCTGGACGGCAAACCGGTGATCGTCTGCTCCACTGGCATCGGCGGCCCGTCTACGTCTATCGCTGTGGAAGAGCTGGCGCAGCTTGGCGTACGTACCTTCCTGCGCATTGGCACCACCGGCGCCATTCAGCCGCACATCAACGTTGGCGATGTGCTGGTCACCACCGCCTCCGTGCGTCTGGACGGCGCCAGCCTGCACTTCGCGCCGATGGAATTCCCGGCCGTCGCAGATTTCGCCTGCACCACCGCGCTGGTGGAAGCGGCGAAATCCATTGGCGCCACCACCCATATCGGCGTGACCGCCTCCTCGGATACTTTCTACCCGGGCCAGGAGCGTTACGACACGTTCTCCGGTCGCGTGGTGAGCCGCTTCAAAGGCTCTATGGAAGAGTGGCAGGCGATGGGCGTGATGAACTATGAAATGGAATCCGCTACGCTGCTGACCATGTGCGCCAGCCAGGGCCTGCGCGCCGGGATGGTGGCTGGGGTTATCGTTAACCGTACGCAGCAAGAGATCCCTAACGCCGAAACCATGAAGCAAACCGAAAGCCACGCGGTGAAAATCGTCGTCGAAGCGGCGCGCCGTCTGCTGTAATTAAACCGCTTTCCCTTCAGGCCGGATCCTCCGGCCTTTTTTTTGCGTCGCCTCTCGCAGGAAATTCCTTTTAAACTGGACGTTTGTACAGCACAATTCTATTTTGTGTCATCAGGTTATCGCAGGGGGCGTCGTGGATCTCTCCATTATTATCAGCGCGGTTATCGCACTGGCTGCCGGGTTAATCGTCGGCTGGCTGGCGACCAAAGCGCGCGCCGATCAAATTCGGGCCGATCTTATCGAGGAGCGGCGAGAGCTGGATATTGAGCTGAGCGCTGCCCGTCAGCAACTGGTACAGGAAGCCCACTGGCGTGAAGAGTGCGAGCTGCTGAACAACGAGCTGCGCAGCCTGCGGGATATCAATACCTCGCTGGAGGCCGATCTGCGTGAGGTTACCACCCGGCTCGAATCCACCCAGCTGCATGCGGAAGATAAGATCCGCCAGATGGTGAACAGCGAGCAGCGCCTGAGCGAGCAGTTTGAAAACCTCGCCAACCGCATTTTCGAACACAGCAACCGACGCGTCGATGAGCAAAATCGCCAGAGCCTGCATGGCCTGCTGACACCGCTGCGCGAACAACTGGACGGGTTCCGCCGGCAGGTGCAGGAGAGCTTCGGTCAGGAGGCGCGAGAAAGGCACACCCTGGCGCATGAGATCCGTAACCTGCAGCAGCTGAACGCGCAGATGGCGCAGGAGGCGCTGAACCTGACCAAAGCGCTGAAGGGCGATAACAAAACCCAGGGCAATTGGGGGGAAGTGGTTCTCACCCGCGTGCTGGAGGCCTCCGGCCTGCGGGAAGGCTATGAGTACCAAACCCAGGTCAGCATCGAGACCGACAACCGCTCGCGGATGCAGCCGGACGTCATCGTGCGCCTCCCGCAGGGTAAAGACGTGGTTATCGACGCCAAAATGACCCTGGTCGCCTATGAGCGTTATTTCAACGCCGAGGACGACTACACCCGCGAAGTCGCGCTGCAGGAGCACCTTGCTTCGGTGCGAAATCATATTCGCCTGCTGGGGCGCAAGGATTATCAGCAACTGCCAGGCCTGCGCTCCCTCGACTATGTGCTGATGTTTATTCCCGTCGAGCCGGCATTCCTGCTGGCCATCGACCGTCAGCCCGAGCTCATCAGCGAGGCGCTGCAAAATAATATTATGCTGGTTAGCCCGACGACGCTGCTGGTGGCCCTGCGCACCATCGCCAATCTGTGGCGTTATGAGCACCAAAGCCGCAACGCGCAGAAGATCGCCGAGCGGGCGGGGCGCCTTTACGACAAAATGCGCCTGTTTGTGGACGATATGTCCGCTATCGGCCAGAGTCTGGATAAAGCGCAAGAGAACTATCGCCAGGCGATGAAAAAGCTCGCTTCCGGGCGCGGTAATCTTCTGGCCCAGGCGGAGGCTTTTCGCGGGTTGGGCGTGGAGGTCAAGCGCGGGATTAATCCTGATTTAGTTGAACAAGCCATTGCTCAGGACGATCAATATCGTCTCGAAGAGGAGGATAACCTGCCGGAAAATGAGGCATTTTCACCCGACTCTGCCGAGCCGGTGCGTAGCCGGGAGGCGGCTCCGCCACGCTGAAACGTATGGGAAATGCGCTGAGTCTGATACACTCAGTGAACATTTTCTTGAAAAGCAAGCAGGCATAAAGATGGTTGAGGATTCACAAGAAACGACGCACTTTGGCTTTCAGACGGTCGCTAAAGAGCAGAAAGCAGACATGGTGGCGCATGTATTCCATTCTGTCGCCGCAAAGTATGATGTGATGAATGACTTGATGTCGTTTGGTATCCATCGTTTGTGGAAGCGTTTCACCATCGACTGCAGCGGCGTACGTCGCGGGCAGACCGTGCTGGATCTGGCGGGGGGGACCGGTGATTTGACGGCTAAGTTTTCCCGTCTGGTAGGGGAAACCGGCCGCGTTATGCTTGCTGATATCAATGATTCAATGCTCAAAATGGGCCGCGAAAAGCTGCGCAATATCGGCATCGTGGGTAACGTTGAGTATGTTCAGGCCAACGCGGAAGCCCTACCGTTTGCTGATAATACCTTTGACTGCATCACCATCTCTTTCGGTCTGCGTAACGTGACCGACAAAGAGAAAGCGCTGCGCTCGATGTACCGCGTGCTGAAGCCGGGTGGACGTCTGCTGGTGCTGGAGTTTTCTAAACCCATTATCGAACCGCTGAGCAAAGCCTACGACGCTTACTCCTTCCATATCCTGCCGAAAGTGGGCGAGCTGGTGGCAAAAGATGGCGACAGCTATCGCTACCTGGCGGAATCTATTCGTATGCATCCGGACCAGGAAACCCTGAAAGGGATGATGCAGGATGCAGGCTTCGAAAGCGTGGACTACTACAACCTGACGGCGGGTATCGTTGCTTTGCATCGCGGTTACAAGTTCTGACAGGAGGGACGCTATGCCTTTCACACCCCTGGTGACCGCTGGCATTGAAACGGCGCTAAATACTTTCCTCTGGCGCGACAAAGCGCTAAAACCCGCCCGCCAGCGCCTGCTGGGCAAGGTATTGCGGGTACAGCTGCAGGATTTCGCTACGCCCGTGGTGCTGGTGTTCAGTGAACGCCAGGTTGATGTTCTGAGCGCCTGGGACGGAGAGGCTGACTGCACTGTGATTACCCGGCTCAGCGTGCTGCCAAAACTACGCAACCGTCAACAACTGACGGCGCTTATCCGTAGCGGCGAGCTGGAAGTGCAGGGCGATCTGCAGGTGGTGCAGAACATGGTCACCCTGTGCGATCTGGCAGAGTTCGATCCCGCTGAGCTGCTGGCGCCTTATACCGGTGACATCGTGGCCGAAGGCGTCGGTAAAGTCCTCCGCGGCGGCGCTCAGTTTTTACTGAAGGGCGCGCAGCGCCAGCAGCGTTATGTCGCTGAAGCGATCACTGAAGAGTGGCGCCTGGCACCGGGGCCGCTGGAGCTGGCCTGGTTTGCTGAAGAGACGACGGCTATTGAACGCGCGCTGGCCGCACTGGAAAAACGGCTGGAAACGCTGGAGGGCAAATGACGCCAGGAGAATTACGGCGCCTGTATTTCATCATCCACACCTTTTTGAGCTACGGGCTCGATGAGCTTATCCCCAAAATGCGGATCACGCTGCCGCTGCGTATCTGGCGGCGGATGCTCTTCTGGATGCCAAACCGCCATCAGGATCAACCTCTTGGCGCCCGTCTGCGGCTGGCGCTCCAGGAGCTGGGGCCGGTGTGGATTAAATTCGGCCAGATGCTTTCCACGCGGCGGGATCTCTTTCCTCCGCATATTGCCGATCAACTGGCGCTGTTGCAGGACCGCGTGGCGCCCTTTGAAGGGAAGCTTGCGCAGCAGCAGATAGAAAAAGCGATGGGTGGCCTGCCGGTGGAGGCCTGGTTTGATGATTTCTCCGTTGAGCCGTTAGCCTCGGCGTCTATCGCCCAGGTGCATACCGCGCGTCTGAAAGAGAGCGGCAAAGAGGTGGTGATCAAGGTTATCCGCCCGGATATCTTGCCGATCATTAAAGCGGACATGAAGCTCATCTACCGCCTGGCGCGCTGGGTGCCGCGACTGCTGCCTGACGGCCGACGTCTGCGCCCGCAGGAGGTGGTTCGTGAGTATGAAAAAACGCTGCTGGACGAGCTGAACCTGCTGCGGGAATCCGCCAACGCCATTCAGTTGCGGCGTAATTTCGAAGACAGCCCGATGCTGTATGTGCCGGAAGTGTACCCCGATTACTGCAGCGAAAGCATGATGGTGATGGAGCGCATCTACGGCATTCCGGTTTCCGACGTGGAGGCGCTCGAGGCTCAGGGAACCAATATGCAACTGCTGGCGGAGCGGGGTGTGCAGGTCTTCTTCACCCAGGTGTTCCGCGACAGCTTTTTCCATGCCGATATGCACCCTGGCAACATCTTCGTCAGCTACGAGCACCCGGAAGATCCGCAGTATATTGGCATCGACTGCGGCATTGTCGGCTCGCTGAACAAAGAAGATAAGCGCTATCTGGCGGAAAACTTTATCGCCTTTTTCAACCGTGATTATCGTAAGGTTGCCGAGCTGCACGTCGACTCCGGTTGGGTTCCGCCGGACACCAATGTTGAAGAGTTTGAGTTCGCGATCCGCACGGTCTGCGAGCCCATCTTTGAGAAGCCGCTGGCGGAAATCTCCTTCGGCCACGTGCTGCTAAATCTGTTCAACACCGCGCGGCGCTTCAATATGGAAGTCCAGCCGCAGCTTGTTTTGCTACAGAAGACATTACTTTACGTAGAAGGGGTAGGCCGGCAGCTCTATCCTCAGTTAGACTTGTGGAAAACGGCGAAGCCTTTCCTTGAGTCGTGGATCAAAGATCAGGTCGGTATTCCGGCGCTGGTGCGCGCGTTTAAAGACAAAGCGCCGTTCTGGATCGAAAGAATGCCTGAAATACCTGAGCTGGTGTATCAGAGCCTGCAGCAGAGCAAACAGCTGCAGACCAGCGTCGATACTATCGTGCGGGATATGCATGTGCGTCATGTGCGCCAGGGCCAATCCCGCTATCTGTTTGGTATAGGCGCGGTTTTATTGCTCAGTGGTACGCTGCTCTTTATCCATCGCCCTGAGTGGGGAATGATGCCCGGCTGGCTGATGGCCGGCGGTATCGTGACCTGGCTGATTGGCTGGCGAAAAACCCGCTGATCGGTTCGCCTCTTCATGACGCAGGCTTATTTGCGCAAAATCATGCCGGTGGCCTGACGGCGAGGCGGCTGGCAGGATGGCGTGTATAATGCGTCCACATAATTCATCATCTGTCATAGGGGAACGTGTATGGGTGGTATCAGTATTTGGCAGTTATTAATTGTTGTCGTCATCGTAGTTCTGCTTTTCGGGACGAAGAAGCTGAGCTCACTGGGGTCAGACTTAGGGGCATCCATCAAAGGCTTTAAAAAAGCCATGAGTGATGATGATAAACCTGAAAAGTCGGCGCCAGACGCAGATTTCACGGCGAAAACTATCGCCGATAAACAGGATGATGCAAAAAAAGACGAGACAAAACGCCACGACAAAGAGCAGGTGTAACTCGTGTTCGATATTGGTTTTAGTGAACTACTGCTGGTGTTTGTGATTGGCCTCATCGTTCTGGGGCCACAGCGGCTTCCCGTCGCGGTTAAAACGGTGGTTGGCTGGATCCGTACGCTACGGTCGCTGGCGACCACGGTACAGAATGAGCTGGCTCAGGAGCTAAAACTGCAGGAGTTCCAGGAGAGCCTCAAGAAGGTGGAAAAGGCCAGCCTGAATAACCTGACGCCGGAGCTGAAAGCCTCCATGGATGAGCTGCGCGAGGCCGCGGAGTCGATGAAGCGCTCCTATAGCGCCCACGACCCGGAAAAGGCCAGTGACGAAGCGAATACCATCCATAATCCGGTGGTGAAAGGCAGCGAAGCGCAGCGGCAGGACATCACGCCGGCGACGGCAGAACATCACGCCAGCGCTCCGGTTCATGCGCCGGATCCCGTGGCCGACGAGCAACCCGCTTCACCGGCAGAGAAAACAACCGCTACGGCGGCTGCCCCCCATTCTTCCCCCGCATCGAGTGATAAACCGTAAACATGGGCGTAGACGATACACAACCGCTAATTTCGCATCTGATTGAGCTGCGCAAGCGTCTGCTCAACAGCATCATTGCTATCCTGGTGATCTTCCTGGCGCTGGTCTATTTCGCCAATGATATCTATCAGCTGGTCTCGGCCCCGCTTATCAGCAAGATGCCGGTAGGCGCGACGATGATCGCCACCGATGTCGCTTCACCTTTCTTTACGCCGATAAAGCTGACCTTCATGGTGTCGGTGATCCTGTCGGTGCCGATTATTCTGTATCAGGTATGGGCCTTCGTCGCGCCGGCGCTGTATAAGCATGAGCGCCGGCTGGTGGTGCCCTTACTGGTCTCCAGCACGCTGCTGTTCTATATCGGCATGGCTTTCGCGTATTTTGTCGTGTTTCCGCTGGCGTTCGGCTTCCTGACCCATGCTGCCCCGGAGGGGGTGCTGGTCTCGACCGATATCCGCAGCTATCTCGACTTCGTGATGGCGCTGTTTATGGCGTTCGGGGTCTCTTTTGAGGTGCCGGTCGCTATTGTGCTGCTCTGCTGGATGGGCGTCACCACGCCGGAAGAGCTGCGCAAAAAACGGCCGTATGTGCTGGTGGGCGCCTTCGTGGTGGGGATGCTGCTGACGCCGCCGGACGTGTTCTCGCAGACGCTGCTGGCTATTCCGATGTACTGCCTGTTTGAAGTCGGGGTGTTCTTCGCCCGCTTCTACACCGGGAAGCGCCTGACGCGTGATGACGATGCCGCGGCCGAAGCTGAAGCCGCTGAGCACAGAGAAGAGTAATACCGCCAACCGCCCGTCAGGGCGGTTGTCATATGGAGCGATCATGTTTGATATCGGCGTTAATCTGACCAGTTCACAGTTTGCCCGCGACCATGATGAGGTGGTGGCGCGCGCCCGGGCGGCAGGGGTTCACGGCATGCTGCTGACCGGCACAAATTTACCGGAGAGCCAGCAGGCGCAGAGAATGGCGAGTCATTACGCCGGCTGCTGGTCCACGGCGGGGGTTCATCCCCATGACGGCAGCAGCTGGACGCCAGCGGTCGCCGAGGCGATTTATGCCCTCGCCCGCGAGCCGCAGGTGGTGGCGATAGGGGAGTGCGGTCTGGATTTTAATCGTAATTTTTCCACGCCCCAGGAGCAGGAGGAGGCGTTTAGTGCCCAGCTGGCGCTGGCCGCCGAGCTGTCGATGCCGGTGTTTTTACACTGCCGCGACGCCCACGACCGGTTTCTGGCGCTGCTTAAACCCTGGCTCGGGAAGATCCCGGGCGCGGTGCTGCACTGCTTTACCGGCAGCCGCAGCGAGGTGCAGGAATGTCTGGATCTGGGGCTGTTTATCGGTATTACCGGTTGGGTATGCGATGAGCGGCGAGGGCTCGAGCTGCGAGCGCTATTGCCGGCGATCCCGGCGGAACGTCTGCTGCTGGAAACTGACGCGCCCTATCTGCTGCCGCGCGACCTCAAGCCGAAACCCGCCTCGCGTCGTAACGAGCCCGCGTATTTGCCGCATATCCTGGCCAGCGTCGCGGCCTGGCGGGGCGAGGAGGCGCAGTGGCTTGAGATGCAAACGGACGCCAACGTCAGGGCGCTGTTTGGCGTCGACGTTAACGGCACTTAGATTTTCTGGAAATCGGTGTTTTTAACGCTCTGCAGGACTTGCTTATTCAGCAGGTTTAACAGCAACATAGAGCGTGCTTCACCGTCCGGCTCGGTAAAGATAGCCTGTAAGCCTTCGAACGCGCCGTCGGTGATCAGTACGCTATCGCCCTCATGCGGCGTTTCCGGGTCGGTAATGCCTTCCGGTTTGTAGATAGAGAGCTGGTGGATGACCGCCGAGGGGACGATAGCGGGTAGGGCGCCAAAGCGCACGAAGTTGTTAACCCCGCGGGTGGCGCTGATGGTGGTGGTATGAATCACCTCTGGATCGAACTCAATAAACAGGTAGTTCGGGAACAGCGGTTCGCTGACCATGGTGCGTTTACCGCGAATGATTTTTTCCAGCGCAATCGTCGGCATCAGGCAGTTAACTGACTGACGTTCCAGATGTTCCTGGGCTCGTTGTAGCTGCCCACGTTTGCAATACAGTAAGTACCAGGCTTGCATAATGACTCATTCCACTTCTAATAACGGCAAGCATAACAAATGGCTGGTGTAATCGCGAAAGCCATTATAATTGAAATCCAAATTTCAGCGTTCTTTCACGCTAATTTAACAAAATTACAGCATCTCGCCGTTGAACACCGTATAATTAGCCGCCTGTAGAGAGGTCAATAACACTTTCATGAAATATCACGATCTTCGCGACTTTCTGACACTCCTGGAACAACAGGGCGAACTAAAACGTATCACTCTGCCGGTCGATCCTCACCTGGAAATCACCGAAATTGCCGACCGCACCCTGCGCGCTGGCGGTCCTGCGCTGCTGTTTGAGAATCCGAAAGGCTATACCATGCCGGTGCTGTGCAACCTGTTCGGCACGCCGCGGCGCGTGGCGCTGGGGATGGGTCAGGAGGACGTCAGTTCGCTGCGCGAGGTGGGTAAGCTGTTAGCCTTTCTGAAAGAGCCTGAGCCGCCCAAAGGTTTCCGCGATCTGTTTGATAAGCTGCCGCAGTTTAAGCAAGTGCTGAATATGCCCACCAAACGTCTGCGCGGCGCCCCCTGTCAGCAAAAAATCATCCAGGGCGATGACGTCGACCTGAGGAAAATCCCGATTATGACCTGCTGGCCGGAAGATGCCGCGCCGCTGATCACCTGGGGGCTGACGGTGACCCGTGGGCCGCACAAAGAGCGGCAAAACCTGGGGATTTATCGCCAGCAGCTGATTGGCAAAAACAAACTGATTATGCGCTGGCTGTCTCATCGCGGCGGCGCGCTGGATTTCCAGGAGTGGTGCGCGGCGCGTCCGGGGGAACGCTTCCCGGTTTCTGTGGCACTCGGCGCCGACCCGGCGACCATTCTTGGTGCAGTGACCCCGGTGCCGGATACGCTGTCGGAATATGCCTTTGCCGGGCTGCTGCGCGGCACCAAAACCGAAGTGGTGAAATGCGTCTCGAACGATCTTGAGGTGCCTGCCAGCGCAGAGATTGTGCTGGAAGGTTATATCGAGGCCGGGGAGATGGCGCCGGAAGGTCCGTATGGCGACCATACCGGCTACTACAATGAAGTAGACCAGTTCCCGGTGTTTACGGTCACCCATATTACCCAGCGTGAAGACGCGATTTATCATTCGACCTATACCGGCCGTCCGCCGGATGAGCCTGCGGTGCTGGGCGTGGCGCTGAATGAAGTCTTCGTCCCGATCCTGCAGAAACAGTTTCCGGAAATTGTCGATTTCTATCTGCCGCCGGAAGGGTGCTCCTACCGCCTGGCGGTGGTGACGATGAAAAAACAGTACGCAGGCCATGCCAAGCGCGTGATGATGGGCGTCTGGTCGTTCCTGCGCCAGTTTATGTACACCAAATTCGTGATTGTCTGCGATGACGATGTTAACGCCCGCGACTGGAACGATGTGATTTGGGCGATCACTACCCGTATGGACCCGGCTCGTGATACGGTACTGGTAGAGAATACGCCAATTGATTATCTGGATTTTGCCTCGCCGGTTTCCGGCCTGGGTTCAAAAATGGGGCTGGATGCCACCAATAAATGGCCTGGCGAAACCCAGCGTGAATGGGGTCGCCCAATCAAAAAAGATCCTGCCGTCACGGCGCGCATTGACGCCATCTGGGATGATCTGGCCATCTTTAAACAACAGTAAGCGGGGCTAACGCCGCTGTTTTGCTCTTTAGACCCGACAGAGGGGACGCATGACAACCTTAAGCTGTAAAGTGACCTCGGTGGAGGCGATTACCGATACCGTGTATCGTGTTCGATTAGTACCGGAAGCGGCATTCTCTTTCCGCGCTGGCCAGTATCTGATGGTGGTAATGGATGAGCGCGACAAACGCCCATTCTCCATGGCCTCCACGCCGGCGGAACAGGAGTTTATCGAACTGCATATCGGCGCCTCGGAGCTCAATCTGTACGCGATGGCGGTCATGGATCGCATCCTGAAAGAGCGTGAAATTGAGGTTGATATTCCGCATGGCGAAGCCTGGCTGCGTGAAGATGAAGACCGCCCGCTGATTTTGATTGCCGGCGGTACCGGCTTCTCTTATGTGCGTTCTATTCTGCTCACCGCGCTGTCACGCAATCCTCAGCGCGATATCGCGATTTACTGGGGCGGTCGCGAGACCAAACATCTGTACGATCTGGCCGAGCTGGAAGCCTTGAGCGTCAAGCATCCAAATCTGCGCATCGAGCCGGTGGTTGAGCAGCCGGAAGAGGGCTGGCGTGGGCGTTCCGGCACCGTGCTGACCGCGGTGCTGCAGGATTACGGTACCCTGGCCGATCACGATATCTATATTGCCGGGCGTTTCGAGATGGCTAAGATTGCTCGCGACCTGTTCTGCAACGAACGCGGCGCGCGCGAAGATCGCCTGTTTGGCGACGCGTTTGCCTTTATCTGATATCTGCAAATAAAAAACCCGCCCCTGACAGGCGGGAAGAACGGCAACTAAACTGTCTCTCTTCGCCAATGACGTCATCACTGCGTTGGCTGCGCTTGCTCACCCGAATCACTTACTTCAGTAAGCTCATCGGGATTCGCTCGCTTGCCGCCTTGTTCTGACGCCATTGGCTGTGAGATATCCTTTTGTAAATTTACACCCGCTCAAACACGGTGGCGATCCCTTGTCCCAGGCCGATGCACATGGTGGCGAGGCCGAACTGGGCATCTTTACGCTCCATCTGATTAATCAGCGTGGTGCTAATACGCGCCCCGGAACAACCCAGCGGATGACCGAGCGCGATCGCCCCGCCGTTGAGGTTGATCTTCTCATCGATCTGCTCCATCAGGCCCAGATCTTTAATGCACGGCAGGATCTGCGCGGCAAAGGCCTCATTCATTTCAAAGACGTCGATATCGCTGGTGGATAAGCCCGCTTTTTTCAGCGCCAGCTTCGAAGCGGGAACCGGGCCATAGCCCATAATAGACGGGTCGCAGCCGACCACCGCCATCGAACGGACGCGGGCGCGTGGCTTCAGACCCAGTTCGCGGGCGCGGCTTTCGCTCATCAGCAGCATCGCCGCCGCGCCATCGGAAAGGGCGGAAGAGGTGCCCGCCGTTACCGTACCGGTCACCGGGTCAAACGCCGGCCTTAGGGTAGACAGCGTCTCGACGGTGGTTTCCGGGCGGATCACTTCGTCATAGTTAAAGGACTTCAGTACGCCATCGGCATCGTGGCCGCCGGTGGGGATAATCTCGGCTTTGAATGCGCCGGACTGGGTCGCAGCCCAGGCGCGGGCGTGGGAGCGCGCGGCGAACTGATCCTGCATTTCCCGGCTAATGCCGTGCAGACGCGCCAGCATTTCAGCGGTCAGCCCCATCATCCCTGCCGCCTTTGCCACGTTACGGCTCAGGCCCGGGTGGAAATCGACGCCGTGGCTCATCGGCACATGGCCCATGTGCTCCACGCCGCCAATCAGGCAGACGCTGGCATCGCCGGTCATGATCATGCGTGCGGCATCGTGCAGCGCCTGCATGGAAGAACCGCACAGACGGTTAACCGTGTTTGCCGGTACCGAATGCGGGATCTCCGCCAGCAGCGCCGCGTTACGGGCGATGTTAAAACCCTGCTCGAGGGTTTGCTGTACGCAGCCCCAGTAGATATCGTCTATCGCGCTTGCCTCAAGCGACGGGTTGCGCGACAGCAGGCTGCGCATCAGGTGCGCGGAGAGGTCCTCCGCGCGCACGTGGCGAAATGCGCCGCCCTTTGAACGGCCCATCGGGGTGCGAATAGCATCGACAATGACAACCTGTTCCATTGTGACTCCTTAAGCCGTTTTCAGAGCGCCAACCGGACGGGCTGGCTCTACCTGGGGATAATACGCTTCGTTATGGCGCGCTTTGTCTCGCAGACCGGCAGGGACTTCATACAGCGGCCCAAGGTGCTGGTACTGCTGCGCCATATCGAGATACTTCGCGCTGCCGATGGTATCCAACCAGCGGAAGGCGCCGCCGTGGAACGGAGGGAAGCCGAGGCCGTATACCAGCGCCATATCCGCTTCCGCCGGGCTGGCGATAATGCCTTCTTCCAGGCAGCGGACGACTTCGTTAACCATCGGGATCATCATGCGGGCGATAATCTCTTCATCGCTGAAATCGCGCTTCGGCTGGCTGACGTCGGCCAGCAGGCTGTCGACGGCAGCATCTTCTTCTTTCTTCGGCTTACCTTTGCTGTCTTCTTTATAGCGCCAGAAGCCGAGGCCGTTCTTCTGCCCGAAACGGTTGGCGTCAAACAGGGCGTCGATAGCGTCGCGATAATCTTTCTGCATCCGCTGCGGGAAGCCCGCCGCCATGACCGCCTGAGCATGGTGCGCGGTATCGATGCCGACCACGTCCAGCAGATAAGCTGGGCCCATCGGCCAGCCAAACTGTTTCTCCATCACTTTGTCGACTTTGCGGAAATCCGCCCCGTCGCGCAGCAGCTGGCTAAATCCGGCGAAGTAGGGGAACAGCACGCGGTTGACGAAGAAACCGGGACAATCATTGACCACGATTGGCGTCTTGCCCATTTTGCTGGCCCAGGCCACCACTTTGGCAATGGTCTTATCCGAGGTTTTTTCGCCGCGAATCACTTCAACCAGCGGCATGCGATGCACCGGGTTAAAGAAGTGCATGCCGCAGAAGTTCTCCGGGCGCTGCAGAACGCTGGCCAGCTCGCTGATGGGGATCGTTGAGGTGTTGGATGCCAGTACGGTATCCGGGCGCACTTTTGCCTCGGTTTCCGCCAGTACCGCTTTCTTCACTTTCGGGTTTTCCACCACCGCTTCAACGACCACGTCCACGCGATCAAAACCGCTATACTCCAGCGTCGGCTGAATGGTGCTTATGACTCCGGCCAGCTTCAGACCGTCAATTTTGCCGCGTTCCAGCTGTTTATTCAGCAGCTTCGCCGCTTCGGTCATCCCAAGGGTCAGCGATTTGTCGCTAATGTCTTTCATCACCACCGGCACGCCCTTCCAGGCCGACTGGTATGCGATACCGCCGCCCATAATGCCAGCGCCCAGTACGGCAGCATGCTTCGGTGTTTCGACATCTTTGGTCAGTTTTTTCGCTTTCGCTTTGACGTACTGGTCGTTCAGGAAGATACCGACCAGTGCGCGGGCCTCGTTGGTATGAGCCAGCGGGACAAAGCTTTTATTTTCCAGCACCAGAGCTTCTTCACGACCAAGACGCGCAGCGGCTTCGATGGTTTTCACCGCGGTGATAGGCGCCGGATAATGCTTCCCGGCGGTTTGCGCGACCATGCCTTTGGCGATGGTGAAACTCATCGTCGCTTCAATTTTGCTGAGTTTCAGCGGCTCCAGCTTCGGTTGACGTTTCGCTTTCCAGTCCAGGTCGCCCTGAATCGCCTGGCGCAGGATCGCCAGCGCGCCGTCGCGCAGTTTTTCCGCAGCGACCACGCCATCCACCAGGCCGATTTTCAGCGCTTGCTCGGCGCCGACATCTTTCCCGGCAGCAATGATCTCCAGCGCGCTGTCGGCGCCGAGCAGACGCGGCAAACGAACTGAGCCGCCGAAGCCTGGCATAATGCCGAGTTTGGTTTCCGGCAGACCAATGCGCAGATCCGGCGTCGCCAGGCGGTAATCGGTCGCCAGGACACATTCACAACCGCCGCCCAGCGCGTAACCATTGACGGCAGAGATAGTGGGGACGGGAAGATCTTCCAGACGGTTGAAGACGCTGTTAGCAAAATGCAGCCATTGGCTTAACTGCTCCTCAGGGACCAGGAACAGAGAGAGGAATTCAGTGATATCCGCGCCGACGATAAACGCCGCTTTTTCAGAGCGCAGCAGCAGGCCTTTGAGATCGTTTTGTTTTTCCAGTACATCCAGCGCGTGACCGAGGCTGGCTACGGTTGCGGTATCAAGCTTGTTGACCGAACCTGGGGCATCGAACACCAGTTCGGCGATGCCATCTTCCAGCCAGTCGAGGTACAGGGTGTCGCCTTTGTAGAGCATGTCAGTCTCCTGAATCCAGCAATATGATCTGGTCATACCAGATGAAACGGAGTGTGGAATTTATGTTAAAGAATTGCAAATTACTCTTTAAATAATTGCTGGTCGGATCACATCCGGCGGAAATCACCCGCACGCAGGTCGATGTGCTAAGATGCGGAGTATCACGATCCCATAAAAGCAAAGGACAAAAGATGGAATCCCTGGCCGCGCTCTATAAAAATCATATTGTTACCCTACAAGAACGTACCCGCGACGTCCTGGCCCGTTTTCAGATGGATGCTCTGCTGATTCACTCCGGCGAGCTGGTTAACGTCTTCCTTGATGACCATCCATACCCGTTCAAGGTCAATCCGCAGTTCAAAGCCTGGGTGCCGGTGACTCAGGTGCCTAACTGCTGGTTGCTGGTGGACGGTGTGAATAAACCGAAGCTGTGGTTCTATCTGCCGGTTGATTACTGGCATAACGTTGAGCCGCTGCCGACCTCGTTCTGGACCGAAGAGGTCGATGTGGTCGCGCTGCCGAAGGCCGATGGCATCGGCAGCCAACTGCCTGCCGCTCGCGGTAATATTGGCTATATCGGGCCGGTGCCGGAGCGCGCGCTGGGCCTGGGAATCGCCGCGGATAAGATCAACCCGAAAGGGGTTATCGATTATCTGCATTACTACCGGGCTTACAAAACCGATTACGAGCTGGCCTGTATGCGTGAAGCGCAGAAGTCGGCGGTGAATGGTCATCGTGCGGCCTATGAGGCTTTTCAGTCCGGGATGAGCGAATTCGATATCAACCAGGCCTATCTTACCGCCACCGGTCACCGCGATACCGACGTGCCTTACAGCAACATCGTGGCGCTGAACGAGCATGCTTCCGTCCTGCACTACACCAAACTGGACCATCGCGCTCCGGCGGAGATGCGCAGCTTTCTGCTCGACGCCGGCGCGGAATATAACGGCTATGCCGCGGATCTGACGCGGACCTGGGCGGCACACGGCGATAACGATTTCGCCCATCTGATTAAAGACGTTAACGACGAGCAGCTGGCGCTGATTAGCACCATGAAAGCCGGGACGCGCTACGTTGATTACCATATCCAGTTCCATCAGCGTATTGCGAAGCTGCTGCGTAAACACCAGTTAGTCACTGACATGAGCGAAGAGGCGATGGTGGAGAACGATCTGACCGGGCCATTTATGCCGCACGGGATTGGTCATCCGCTGGGTCTGCAGGTGCATGATGTTGCTGGCTTTATGCAAGACGACTCCGGTACGCATCTGGCGGCGCCAGCGAAATACCCGTATCTGCGCTGCACCCGTATTATCGAGCCGCGGATGGTGTTGACCATTGAACCCGGCATCTACTTTATCGAGTCGTTACTGGCGCCGTGGCGTGAAGGCCCGTTCAGCAAGCACTTCAACTGGCAAAAAATTGACGCCATGAAGCCATTCGGCGGGATCCGTATCGAAGATAACGTGGTGGTTCACGAAAACAGTATCGAAAACATGACGCGCGACCTGAAGCTGGCCTAATGGAGAGCTGGTTAATCCCGGCGGCGCCAGTTTCCGTCGTTGAGGAGATCAAAAAGAGCCGTTTTATCACGCTGTTGGCGCATACCGACGGCGTGGCGGCGGCGAAAGCCTTTGTCGAGTCGGTCAGAGCGGATCACCCCGATGCCCGCCACCACTGCGTGGCGTGGGTCGCCGGACCGCCTGATGATTCGCAACAGCTTGGGTTCTCAGACGATGGCGAACCGGCGGGAACGGCGGGTAAACCGATGCTGGCGCAGTTGATGGGTAGCGGCGTCGGTGAGATAACCGCTGTCGTCGTACGTTATTACGGTGGTATCCTGCTGGGCACCGGCGGCCTGGTGAAAGCCTATGGCGGCGGTGTCCATCAGGCGCTGGCGCAGTTGACGACGCTGCGCAAGACGCCGTTAACGGCATATACTTTGCAATGTGAATATGGGCAACTGGCCGGCGTTGAAGCGTTGCTCGCCCAATTTTCCGGGAATGTCGTTGAAAGCGAATATCTGGCGTCGGTTCGGCTGCGCGTGGCGCTTCCCCAGGCCGAAGTGGCGGCTTTTTCAGCAAAACTGGCTGATTTTAGTCGCGGTTCATTGCAATTACTGAAGATTAACGAATAATCCCCTCTGTTTTTTTGCCTATCAAAGGAAGCGCCAGAGATGCATTTTCGCGCCATAACCCGAATCGTTGGACTGCTGGTCATCTTATTCTCGGGGACAATGATCGTCCCGGGATTAGTGGCCCTGATATATCGCGATGGCGCGGGACGGGCCTTCACTCAAACTTTTTTTGTCGCTCTGGCGATCGGCTCCATGCTGTGGTGGCCGAACCGTAAGCAAAAGGGCGAACTGAAATCTCGTGAAGGGTTTCTGATCGTGGTGCTGTTCTGGACCGTGCTGGGTAGCGTAGGGGCCTTGCCCTTTATATTCGCCGAACAGCCGAACCTGACGGTGACGGATGCCTTCTTCGAATCATTTTCCGGCCTGACGACGACCGGGGCGACCACCCTGGTGGGGCTGGACTCGCTTCCGCACGCTATCCTTTTTTACCGGCAGATGCTGCAGTGGTTCGGCGGCATGGGGATCATTGTGCTGGCGGTGGCCATTCTGCCTATCCTCGGCGTCGGGGGAATGCAGCTCTACCGCGCGGAAATGCCCGGCCCGCTGAAAGATAACAAGATGCGCCCGCGCATCGCCGAGACGGCAAAGACATTGTGGCTTATCTATGTGTTACTAACGGTCGCCTGCGCATTGGCGCTCTGGTTTGCCGGTATGCCGGCCTTCGATGCGATAGGGCACAGCTTCGCCACCATCGCTATCGGCGGTTTCTCGACTCACGATGCCAGCGTCGGCTATTTCAACAGCCCGATGATCAACTCCATCATTGCCATCTTCCTGCTGATCTCCGGCTGTAACTACGGTCTGCATTTTTCGTTGTTGAGCGGACGCAGCCTGAAGGTGTACTGGCGCGACCCTGAGTTT
Organism: Klebsiella sp. K5-45; assembly: GCF_030128605.1. Classification (NCBI taxonomy): domain Bacteria; kingdom Pseudomonadati; phylum Pseudomonadota; class Gammaproteobacteria; order Enterobacterales; family Enterobacteriaceae; genus Klebsiella; species Klebsiella sp. K5-45. The sequence continues at coordinate 82,454 of NZ_JAKUZW010000015.1, forward strand.
CGAATGTTCATTGGCGTCCAGTTGACGCTGGTCATCGTCTGTACGCTGGTGCTATGGCTTCATAACGTGTACGGCTCGGTGCTGACGACGCTGAATCAGGCGTTTTTCCAGGTGGTGTCGATGGCGACCACCGCAGGATTCACCACCGATAGCATTGCGCGCTGGCCGCTGTTCCTGCCGGTGCTGCTGCTGTGCTCCGCATTTATCGGCGGCTGCGCTGGCTCCACGGGCGGTGGCTTAAAGGTGATCCGTATCCTGTTGCTGTTCAAGCAGGGCAACCGTGAGCTTAAGCGTCTGGTTCACCCGAATGCGGTGTATAGCATTAAATTAGGTAACCGCGCGCTGCCGGAACGTATTCTGGAAGCGGTGTGGGGATTCTTCTCCGCCTATGCGCTGGTCTTTATCATAAGTATGCTGGCTATTATCGCCACCGGGGTGGATGACTTCTCTGCTTTCGCCTCCGTGGTGGCGACATTGAACAACCTCGGGCCTGGGCTCGGCGTCGTCGCGGACAACTTTGCCACCATGAACCCGGTCGCGAAATGGATCCTGATTGCTAATATGCTGTTTGGTCGTCTGGAAGTGTTCACCTTACTGGTGCTCTTTACTCCCACTTTCTGGCGCGAATAACAGGAGTGCTCGTGAAAACTTTAATTCTCTTTTCCACCCGCGACGGGCAGACCCGTGAAATCGCTTCGTTTCTCGCCTCTGAGCTGAAAGAGCTGGGTATCGATGCGGATACCCTGAATCTGAACCGTACCGATAACGTGGAATGGCATCATTATGATCGCGTGGTGATTGGCGCATCGATTCGCTACGGACACTTTCATCCGGCGGTGGACCGCTTTGTGAAAAAGCACCTGGCAGCATTGCAGGCGCTGCCGGGGGCATTCTTTTCGGTGAACCTGGTTGCGCGCAAACCCGAGAAGCGCACGCCGCAGACCAATAGCTATACGCGCAAGTTTCTGCTCAACTCGCCTTGGCAGCCGCAGAGCTGCGCGGTGTTTGCCGGGGCGCTACGTTACCCGCGTTACCGCTGGTACGATCGGTTTATGATCCGCCTGATTATGAAAATGACCGGGGGCGAAACGGATACCCGTAAAGAAGTGGTCTATACCGACTGGCAACAGGTCTCCCGATTTGCCCGAGAAATCGCGCAAATGATCAGCAAACCGGGCGTTTAAACAGCGTCTTGATGGAAAAGCGAGCGAACGAAAAGTTTTTTTGCATTTCCCCTTGTCACCTCGGAATTACTCCCTATAATGCGCCTCCACTGACACGGAACAACGGCAAGCAAGCCGCCGGGTCAGCGGGGTTCCGGTGAGAACCTCGCAGAGAAA
>NZ_JAKUZW010000016.1:0-81204 GCF_030128605.1 Klebsiella sp. K5-45
AGCTGGTCTCGCCGCTGGCCACCAGATGATAGGTGCCGGCCAGCGCCGGATTACGCAGCGTTTCACGGATTGCCGTCGCCGTGCAGTCTGCCAGCAGCTCAGCGCCGGTGGGCGCCCCGTGCTGGTCGTCAATGATGGAGAGCGTCTCTTTCTCACCCGCCAGGCGGAGCATGGTTTTGGCAAAGTTGGCGCCGCGGGTGGCATACACCCAGCTGGTACGGAAAATCAGATGACGCGGGTTGCCCTGCTCCAGGGCCAGTTCACCGGCGCGTTTGGTTTCACCGTAGACGTTCAGCGGGCCAGTCGCTTCATCTTCCCGGCGATAATGGCTGCCGGCGCCGTCGAACACATAGTCCGTGGAATAATGCACCATCAGGGCACCCAGCTTCGCCGACTCCGCCGCCAGCACCGCCACCCCTTTGTCGTTCAGCAGGTCGGAGAGCTCCCGCTCGCTTTCGGCCTTGTCCACGGCCGTGTGCGCGGCGGCATTCACCACCACATCCGGGCGGACGGTACGCACGGTCTGCGCGATACCTTCCAGATCCGTCAGGTCGCCGCACAGCTCTTTGTCAAAGTAGTCCACCGCGACCACGTCGCCGAGGGTGGACAGGGAACGCTGCAGCTCCCAGCCCACCTGGCCATTCTTGCCAATCAGTAAAATCTTCATTCTCTGTATCCTGTCGTTGACGAAGAAGGCATTAACGCTCGTTCAGCAGGCGCTTCAGATAAGCACCGTACTCGGTTTTCTTCAGGCGTTCCGCCTGAGCCGCCACCCCTTCCGCCGACAACCATTTATTACGGTAACCAATCTCTTCCAGGCAGGCCACTTTCATCCCCTGGCGCTTCTCAATGGTGTGAATGAACTGTGATGCGTCCATCAGGCTGTCGTGGGTGCCCGTGTCCAGCCAGGCAAAACCGCGCCCCAGCAGTTCCACCTGCAGATCGCCGCGCTCCAGATACATCTGGTTCAGGGTGGTGATCTCCAGCTCGCCGCGCTCCGAAGGCTTCACGTCCTTCGCCATCTCCACCACGTTATTGTCGTAGAAGTAGAGCCCGGTCACCGCCCAGTCCGATTTCGGCTTTAATGGTTTCTCTTCAATTGACAGCGCTTTGAAGTGCTCGTCAAACTCCACCACGCCAAAGCGCTCCGGATCCAGCACCTGGTAGCCAAACACCGTGGCACCGGAGGTCTTCGCCGCTGCCGCTTCCAGCTTTTTACCGAAGCTCTGGCCAAAGTAGATATTATCCCCCAGCACCAGAGCGCAGGCATCGTTACCGATAAACTTCTCGCCAATGATAAAGGCCTGCGCCAGACCGTCCGGCGACGGCTGAATGGCGTAGCTGAAGTTCACCCCGAACTGCGACCCGTCACCCAGCAGGCGCTGGAAGGAAGGCATGTCGTCAGGCGTGGAAATGATAAGGATATCGCGAATGCCCGCCAGCATCAGGACAGACACCGGGTAGAAAATCATCGGCTTGTCGTAGATAGGCAGCAGCTGCTTGGAGACGCCCTGGGTGATGGGGTATAAACGCGTGCCGGAGCCGCCGGCCAGAACAATACCTTTCATCTTTACTTCCTTATTAGTTTTTCAGGCCAAGACGCTCGCCGGCATAGGAGCCGTCCAGCACGCGCTGCCACCAGGTCTGGTTGTTCAGGTACCAGTGCACGGTTTTTTCAATCCCGCTCTCGAACGTTTCCTGCGGCACCCAGCCCAGATCGCGCTGAATTTTCGCGGCATCAATAGCGTAGCGCAGGTCATGTCCCGGACGGTCGGTGACAAAAGTGATCAGGTCAGCAAAGTGGGTGATGTTTCCCGGCTTCTGCGCCACCACCTTGTCGAGAATGGTGCAGATGGTGCGCACCACATCGATATTTTTACGCTCGTTATGACCGCCGATGTTGTAGGTCTCGCCGCTCTTGCCTTCGGTCGCCACTTTGTACAGCGCACGGGCATGGTCCTCAACATACAGCCAGTCACGGATCTGCTCCCCGTTGCCATATACCGGCAGCGGTTTACCCGCCAGGGCATTAAGGATGGTCAGCGGGATCAGTTTTTCCGGGAAGTGATACGGACCATAGTTGTTGGAGCAGTTGGTCACCACCACCGGCAGGCCGTAGGTGCGGTTCCAGGCGCGAACCAGATGGTCGCTGCCCGCTTTGGAGGCGGAGTACGGGCTGCTCGGAGCGTACGAAGTCTCTTCGGTGAACAGGTCATCGGTGCCGTGCAGGTCGCCGTACACCTCATCGGTGGAGATGTGGTGGAAACGGAAGGCCTGCTTCTGCGCTTCCCCATGCCCGGACCAGTAGTGACGGGCCGCCTCCAGCATAGTAAAAGTGCCGATCACGTTGGTCTGGATAAATGCGGCCGGGCCATCAATGGAACGGTCCACATGACTTTCCGCCGCCAGGTGCATCACGATATCCGGGCGGAACTCGCTGAACTGGGCTGCCACAGCTGAGGCATCGGTGATATCAGTCTGGGAAAACGAGTAGCGTTCGCTCCCGGCCACCGGCGCCAGGGATTCGAGATTACCGGCGTAAGTCAGGCAGTCCATCACACGGACTTCATCCCGGGTATTTTCAATGATATGACGAACCACAGCTGAGCCGATGAAGCCTGCGCCCCCGGTGACAAGAATCTTCATAGTTTTATACCTTTAATTACTCGAATTAATAAAATAATAAGAAGCGTATGACATTAACACCGTTAAATAGATTTAACAGTTTATAAACGAAGAAAGAAGAATAAAAAATGGAAGGTTACGTTAGAGCTAATTAAAAAAATAACTATTGAAGAATCAAACCCTCGGAGATATCCGAGGGTTTGATTAACATATGACTAATCTAACCACTCTGTATGGAAAACGCCTTCCTTATCTGTACGCTTATAGGTATGCGCACCAAAGTAATCACGCTGAGCCTGAATCAGGTTAGCTGGCAGAACAGCGGAACGGTAGCTGTCGTAGTAGGCAATTGCGGCAGAGAACGTCGGTACCGGAATACCATTCTGCACAGCATAAGCCACGACATCACGCAGCGCTTGCTGATAGTCATCAGCGATCTGTTTGAAGTACGGCGCCAGCAAGAGGTTAGCAATGCCAGCGTTTTGCGCATAAGCATCGGTGATCTTCTGCAGGAACTGCGCACGAATGATACAACCAGCGCGGAAAATCTTAGCGATCTCGCCGTAGTTAAGATCCCAGTTGTATTCATCAGAAGCTGCACGCAGCTGGGAGAAGCCCTGAGCATAGGAAACGATTTTACCGAGGTACAACGCGCGACGCACTTTTTCGATAAATTCCGCTTTATCACCGGCCGGTTGAGCCTGCGGACCACTCAGCACTTTCGACGCGGCTACACGCTGGTCTTTAAGCGAAGAAATATAGCGAGCAAACACGGACTCGGTGATCAGAGACAGAGGTTCGCCAAGATCCAGTGAGCTCTGGCTGGTCCACTTGCCGGTACCTTTGTTTGCTGCTTCATCAAGAATAACATCAACGAGGTATTTACCCTCTTCATCCTTCTTGGTGAAGATATCTTTGGTAATATCAATCAGGTAGCTGCTCAGCTCGCCTTCGTTCCATTCAGTGAAGGTTTGTGCCAGCTCTTCATTGGAGAGCGCCAGACCGCCTTTCAACAGCGCATAGGCTTCGGCAATCAGCTGCATATCACCATACTCGATGCCGTTATGAACCATCTTCACATAATGACCAGCGCCATCAGCACCGATATAGGTGACACAAGGCTCACCGTCTTCAGCAACCGCCGCGATCTGTTTCAGAATCGGAGCAACAAGTTCATAGGCTTCTTTTTGGCCACCAGGCATGATGGAAGGTCCTTTCAAAGCCCCCTCTTCACCACCGGAAACACCGGTACCGATAAAGTTGAAACCTTCGGCAGACAGTTCACGGTTACGACGGATGGTGTCCTGGAAGAAGGTGTTGCCGCCATCAATGATGACGTCGCCTTTGTCAAGGTAAGGCTTCAGGGAATCGATGGCGCTGTCGGTGCCAGCCCCGGCCTTCACCATCAACAGAATACGACGTGGTGTTTCGAGGGATTCAACAAACTCCTGTACTGTGTAGTAAGGGACCAGTTTCTTGCCTGGATTTTCGGCAATCACTTCTTCGGTCTTTTCACGGGAGCGGTTGAAAACGGAGACGGTATAACCACGGCTCTCGATGTTCAGCGCGAGGTTACGCCCCATCACGGCCATACCGACAACCCCGATCTGTTGCTTGGACATTACATACTCCTGTCTGGTGTTATAACTACGATACGTTCGTAGCCTAATTACTAGTATTATTTTAACCCAAAGCTAAAAAAGTGCCTAGTACTAAAGCAAAAGTCAAGAGAATGCGATATGTTTAAGACATTCATACAACCCTCAAACTATACAAACTCAAAACAGGTGATCTTTTAAAAATCATTTATGTTGCTTAAGGATATCTAACTTGGATAGTAAGCCATCGACATTATTGAAAAAAACAACATCATCGCTTAAAAAACCAGAGCTATTTTTAACTTTAATCAGACGTTCTGCTGCAGATTCAGTATAAACCAAATTTTTATTTTTTATTTCAGAATCCTTAAGAGAAGACAAGATCTTATATGGCAAATTATAAGTCAACCTTCTTGCAATGCGGCTATAAGTCGGCCATAGCTTACTGCTTTTATATTTTCTTTTAAAATAAAAATCTTTTATTGCTGATTCAGGTGAGATATCAGATAACTTATATTTCTCACCATAGTACTTTAAGGTATTACTTCTCAAACTTTCATGAAAATGTGATGGCCCAAGATCTATAGGGCTGTATGGTGTATTAATTGTGAGAGCCCAATCCAACCATTTAAATGTATTTATCTGAGGTGAGGTTATAACAGGAACCCATGGAACCCTCATAGCATCAGCTATGATTGCAGCATGCATAGCATCTGCAATTACTAATTTAGCATTTCTTATCTTATTGATAACATCAACGGCATTCCACTGCGGGCTTACATACTCTACCCCTGCCAAACGACAAACTTCCTCCCAGTTACCAACTGAGATGGCATGATGATGAGGGATAAATATCACACCACTTCGCTCATTTTCTGGTAACGGCTTAAATTCAGCTAAAGTATTTAATAATGCTGCGCCATCAGTAATATATTTATCACTTCCTAGACCTAATACTTTAGCTGATAAAGGCCCTCGCACGCTCAGTATTTTCCAGTTATCATTACCAAATCCCTCAGGTAAATGTCCATATCCCACCCCACTAGTTAAAACAAACCATTTATCAGCCTTAGGCATTACCTCGTTAATAATTGTCCCAATTACAGAGACGCGAACACTGGTATCACTATCAAAAAAATTAGGCAGTAATCGATCCCAGAGCCAACCATTAAGATCATCGCCAAAGTTGCCGACAGAATCTTTATAATAATAAATTTGCATTTTAATTATTCCTAAGTAGCTTTCTGAAAATTTTCGAAACAAAGTTATTAATCATCATTTTTTCCTTCCTATTAAAAATAAGAATGTAAAAAATAGAGATCGTAATTATATCAACACATATAGAAGATATTATAATATGAAATATACCATCATCAAGAAAAAAGCGATGACAAGAGAGGATTAATAAAGAGGAAATTGCAGCGCCAAGAAAGCATGGGATGATAGCTTTTAAATAGAGCGTTTTTTTCTTTACTGATGTCAGTAAGTCAAGCAAATGTACACGAATGCATAGAGTTAGTATTGAAGATGCAATTAAAACAACACCCAGAATATAAAGAGAAAAACCAAAATTAAACAGCAAATATATAACAGGAATTGATAGAATTGTTATTGAACTTACAATAAGTTGATAAGTTTTTATTCTTCCTGTTGCTTGTAATGCCGCCATTAAAGGAAATGAAAGACTGTCTATTAACGAAACCAGCAACACAATAAAAGTAAGTAAATACGTATAAACTGGTGGGTTAATCAACCAAAAGGTCAATATTCCATGCAGATTAATAAAAATTGGCATACACAACAAAAAGAGGAATAAAAAAGTCAATTTCGATCCATGAATAATAAGTTGAAAATATCTATCCATATCCCCTGTTGCATATGCTTTATAAATCTGTGGTTTAATTGCAATGTTCAATGAAGTACTCAATGAATTAAGAGCACCATTAATGGAATTAGAGACAGCATAGGCAGCGTTCGCAGTAGTAGAAAAAAACAAGTTAATAATAATATTAACCCCTTGAATTCTCAAAACAGTTGAGAAATTACCCAAAACATTCCAGAATGAAAAATAGAATAATTCTTTGGCTTTATTACGATCAGCATCACCAAGGAAGATAATATTTTTAAATTTAACAAAAACAAAGATAGAATACGTGAGGAAGATAATTATACTACTTATTAACAATAGTATTGAGTAATAAAATAACTTCTCATGTGCTATTAGCGTAATACCGATACTAGCGAAAAGTTTCAATATGGATTCGAAAATTGAAACGTAGGCGTAGAATGACATTCTCTCAGCTGCAAGAACCAAAGAATTAGAAGGCGTTTGCATAACAGAAAATAAAATACCTATTACGGCAACAATATAAATATTACTTGCAACGTCTTTCTTTTCGTTCGCAATGTTCAGAAAATCAAAAATAACATAATGCCTCAATGAAAGCATAAATATAAAAAAGAATAATGCGATGAAAAAATATAAATAAATACTACTTTTAAAAAAAGCTCCTAAATCTTTATATTCTCCCCTGCCATAATGAACTGCAAAATAACGTTGAACGGATTCGTTCATTGACGTATTTATAAATGTAAATAACATTACCACGCCATATACTAGCGAAAATACCCCATAATCTTCAACACCAAGCTCCTTCAAAACTATACGCGTTGTATATAGAGTGATAAGTAAGGATATAATAGTTCGAACAACCAAAAAAAATGTATTTTTTGCTATTGCTTTATTTTTAACATCCATAAAATCTTGCCTTAAATTACTTATAACAAGTCGTTTAGATAGGGATTTACAGTGTATGGCAGCAATCCATGAGCATTTGCCACATATAACATAAATATTATAAATGAAACGCAAAATAAAATCACAAAGTAATAAGATAGAACCCTGAATGATGTTTTTAATCTTGACAGTGCAATTGGGAAAACAAAAATACTTGAATATGAAAAATAATTAATTATTCTACCTGCGCCTTCATAGCGAAGACCCAAAAATGATATGCAAAAGTTTATTACCACGCTTGTAAAAAATAAATATAAGAAGAAGGAATCTTGTAAGTCTTTTATTTTAAATTTGCAATACAATGCAATAAATATAAATAACAACATTACATTGAGGAAAAATAATTTCCCAGCCGAATCACCAGCTGAAAGATCAGCATAATTACTATAACGACTAGCTCCTGTTGCAGAACTTAATAAGACGTAGATTTGATTACTAGTATAAGAAAAACAAATTAATATAATAAATGTAAATGCATATAATACCAATGGACGCGAATTTAATATTTTTAATAATATAGGAAATGTAACTGTGCATATTGCACTGTAATGAAAAAGAGATGCAATCGCAACTACCATATAAAATTTTAAATAATTAGCTGTAAATAAGTACCGCAGAGAAAATATAACAAAAGCAACTGCCATACTTTGTCTTAATACATTGAAATGGAATATATATAAAGCACTATACGAAAGAAATATTAAAAGTGACAAAGGAATGTTTTTTGATAGTTTAAAAATAGAATTCACTATCAAATAATTAAAAATCAAAGAGAAAAAAAGAAAGAAATAGAAATAATTATCGGCACCCAGAAACTGCAATAGTTTTATAGAAGAAACAAAGGCTGGTTCAGTTCCATTACTCAACCATTCCGAATATGTCTGATGTAATGAGAAAAAACCAACATACATCTGTGAATCAGTACCGACATACTTACTTTTTATTGCGGGGAGAATAGAAAGCCCTAACACAAGAATAAATTTAAAAAGCATATGAGCTTTTTTATCTCGTGTAATAACGCTCAAAAAAGAAATAAAACTATTAAATAACATACTAAGTATGTACATTGACATAGCTGAAGTCCATATTTTAATCTATTTTAAAAACAATTGAGATATCTCTTTCTGTTTCATGTCTTGCGTCAATATACCATAATTATGTTCTGAATTACTAATTTGATTTCCATCATCAACGAGATCGTACCACCATATGCCTTGGATATAACTACGTTTAGAAGCTTCATTAATGAACCTTTTAGCAAGAGTATAAGTATATCGTTGAGTATATTTAGTTCCAATCCTATTAGGAATCCCATATTCAGTAATAAACAAAGGTACAACATTACCGTTATTGTTAGCGGTGAACGAAGCTTGCATTCTATCCATAATTATGAAACTATCCTCAGGATTAAGATCAGTATACGGATGTACTGAAATTCCGTCTATATATTTCATAATACCCATTTTTATTAACTGACTTCCCCAATTTTGATCATTTTTATCTGTAGGGTTAAATCCTCCGGCAACTATAATGAAATTTTTACCGCCATATTTTCTTATTTTTGGCGAAACAATTCTAACAAGATTATAATATGCTGTTGCAGAATCTAAATTTTTAAAGTCAGATAACTTAGGATCATAATTGTGCTTTAATGACCACTCATTCCAGATCTCAAATATTACTTTTTTATTGGAATAATGCTGAGCTATGTTTTCTGCATATTTTGCAAAAGCTAATTGTGTTTTATCATCCCAAGGCCTTCCTTTACCATAAAGATGGTTAGATCCACCCAAAATGATTAACGGTGTAATATTATTTCGAAGAGCTAACTGTAAAATATCCTCAGTAACACCTTCAAAACGATAATTGCCATAGTGAGTTTCTACATCTGACCATCTATAATCCATTCTGATAGACTTGAAATTGAACTTAGTAACCAAAGATATAATATTACTAGGATTTGTTTTCATACTATCAGGATGCACGCAGATTCCCATTGTTGCACTAGTCGCGTAAGACATCCAGAAAAATAATAATAGAGCAGAAATTTTTTTCACTCTTCACTCCTTATTATATTATAGTGCTAAACATTTTTTTTGCCTTTAAATGAACGATAGATAGAGGGAACTACAAAAGCTAAAACTAATTTTATGAGACTCTTCTTTCGTAATAATATTCTTTTCCTTTCACAAAGCAATCTTAAACCTTGGATTCGATTCCTGGATAAGAAATTATTGACGATAATATAAGTATAATTTTTATCAATCAATTGGGTAACTGAATTATTCGTAAAGAATGTGCAACGCTCAATCTGCAATAATTTTTTGACATGTATCTCGACATCTAGTGGTAATTTTGAAGATAACTGGTTCACAACACCTTTTCTATATATAACTCCTACTTGATCAAGGAACAACACTCCAGTGAGTTTTCCCAACTCAAACCAAACAAATTGGTCTTCTCCAGAATTATATCCTTCAGGAAATTGTATCTTGTTATTAATTAGGAAATTTCTAGATATACATACTGATGTGGTATAAAAAAACTGATGTACGCTCCATGCATTAAACAAGTCTTTTATATAGTAAATATGATCAAATGCAATTTCTGACGAATCACTATTTTTCAAAAAATGATCATATGATGGGTTATTTTCTTCACTATAATTAACAGCTATTACAGGTTTTTTTATCTCTTGTTCAGCTGCATATTTTATAAATGAGATATATTTTGGTAAAATAATATCATCAGCGTCAACAAAAATAACATATACTCCAGAGGCCTTGTTAAGCCCATTATTTCTAGCAGCCGATGGCCCTTGGTTTACTTGCTTATAATATTTTATATCATTACTAGCAATATAGTCTTTAATACTCTCATAACTATTATCAGTTGATTCATCATCAACAACTATAATCTCATAACTTTCGAATTGGTTAATCAAACATGAATTCATGATTGAATTTATTGTTTCCCTTATGTAATCCTCTTTATTATACATTGGAATTACAAATGAGATTAAAACATTTCCCATAAAAACCTCATATTTCTATTTCATTATCTTCTAATATTTGATATAACGCGTAAACAGCTCTTTATGAGTTTAATCATCATAAGGCTACAAAGTCGCTTTACAAAAAAACAGAATTCTTTAGCTTTATATATTATTGTTTCATTCTCGAAGACATTTTTTTTATTATTCAGGACATATAACTGCACTTCCTTTGTTAACTTCAAAATAAAAGGGCCATTGCCAAGAGATTTGACGTATCTGTCATATTTATTCGAAAAGCAATCGAAATAAACTATGTTAGGCAAGTCAAATATCTTTTGAAAATCAAAAAGATTAGTATGTGGTATCGATGATTTATTTAATACAATGAGTTCAATGTTTTTATTTCTACAGAAACAAATGTTCAACGGAATAGTTCCGTTGATACAAGCAATAGTTTCGCATGTATTCCACATTCGTACCTGTTCTAATAAAGACATTTTCTCTGGATAGTATATTGAATAGCCATTGTTTAAAAAAAACTTCTCAATCCTTTCCTCCCCATATTCTTTACTTTTTGCATCCTTGAATGACAATCTCGAAAGATAGATTTTTTTGGGAACAGCATCATTGACAATTTTATCATTTGATAGAATAGTTTTTACTATTTTATCAAAAATATGTGTAAAATCATCAGAATATGAATAATCACTTTTTGAATATTCTGGAATAAATATAGTTTTAAATTTTGTAGGGATTCTAATAGGAATTAACCGGTCCTCATTTATACCTAAAGCTTTGAAGAACTCAATAAAATTGGAGTCCATATCCTTACTCTTAGGCACATACGCAATTTTATGATTTGTATTTTTCAGTACATACCACATCCGACTAACATTATCGACCAGAAAATGTCCCCAATGATATGTGAATATACCAAACCATATTACTTCCTCATCTTGATAAATTACAGAGTCTGAATCAAATTCATATTTTCCTCCAAATGGAAACCAACCATCATAACCTGATACAGGTATATAGTTTTGATTACCATCTAATACTCCGCCTATACCCCAAACAGTATGATCTTTTCTATGTGGAAGTATGAAACCATCTTCAACTATCATTAAATCAGGTGGGTTTGTAGCTACTTTAATTTTTGAATGTTCAAAATTTTTATTTAACATCTACTATTCACTCTCACTTAATGAAGTTCATATGCTTTTTCGATTTTATCTAAAAAAATATTTTTATTAAATTTATTAACCGAATCATAGTGAGCTTGCGAGGCTAATTTATCTCTAAGATGAGTATCAGATAATACTTTATGAATTTTATCATATGCATCCTTTTCACTTCCATCAAATAGCAAACCATTTAAACCATCTTCGATGAGATCAACATTTCCATCACATGCGTTCGCGACTACGCAATTCATGCTAGCCATTGCTTCAATCATTGCTACTGGAAGACCTTCCCACTGCGATGTTGATAGGAAAATATCAGCATTTTTATAATATGCCAAAACCTGATCTTGTTGTAACCAACCAGTGACTAAAGTTCCTGAGTCTGTTAATTGACGCTTTATATCTTCATCGCCATCACCTATCCAAACAAACTTTATTTTTTCACTAGACAACTTAGCAGAAAGTTTTGAAAATAGCACAGGGTCTTTTTGAGGTCTCAAGCCACCAACATTGAGTATGGTAATATTACTCTCAGTCTTTTTTTGGTTTCTATTTATGTCAATTATTTTATCTATATCAATTCCATTTTCAATTAATATTGCATCTTCATGTAATTTGTTTCTGATAGCCAATAATTCACTTTTTGAACATGCAATATATACACTTCTCCGAACGCATGAGATTTTTTCCAGGAAAGTAAAAAATCTTTTTTTGATTATCCCAACATCCTTCCTCATAAATGAAATACAATGTGGGCTATAATACACTTTAAATTTAGGGTCAAAGAACAAGCTAATGCGCCCAAGAAAACCTGCTATCGAGGAATGTAAATGAACGACATCAGGATTAATTTTTACTATTGTCTTCCTCAATAAAACTAAAGCGTTAAAACTTTTTTTGGGATTCATAGGAATGTAATGCATTTGAACACCATCAAAAAGTTCAACGATATTTTTTGGGGTATCACTACGAACAGAATATATCAAATGTACTTGATGGCCTTTTTGTAGCATTCCTTTTGCAATTATATGAACCATAGCAAGAGTCCCTGTAGCCGTTGACTCACAAACTAGGCAAATTATCATTAACCTCTCCTAACCTTTCTTAGCAATGTTGATAATTTCCTGCTAACAAGTAACATAGCAATATTTCTTAAAAGCCCATAATATGGATACACACCATTTCTAAATAATGTAAAATTATTAATTATAATTTTGATTCTATTAATGATTTGTTTTTTTCTTTTCTTCGATGAAATACTATTGTAATCAACTGTATAGTTGACCAGTGGCATATCGATGTTAGCAACTTTACCAAATTTCATTAATCTAAAAAATAAATCATAATCTTCACAAGCAGGATATTTATTACTATAATTACCAGCTTTTAATACACTATCAGTTCTCATCATAACTGACGGATGTACAAAAATATTGTTAATAAACATCTTTTTCCTAATATTTTTATCATCAATATCGGGACGATGTTTAAACAGTTGATTACCCTCAGTATTTACGAAACGAGCCCAAGTGCCGACTAAGACAATATCCTTGTTATTATTCAGGAAATCTTTACATATTTGGAATCTATTTTCATTTCCATCGTCACCTATATCTAACCGTGCAATGTATTTGTATTCCTTTGCGGCAGATTCGACTCCTAACTTAAGGGCCGTTTCGATCCCAACATTTTTATCCAACCGCAAAATACTTAAGTTCTCTCTTTTAATACTACATTTAATATATGTATCCTGAAAAGGAATAGCACTACCATCATCAACAATTAGAATATTTGCTTCTAATGGTGTACTAGCAAGCGTTTTCTCTATTTCATTTTGTGATGAATTGAAGGAAGGTATTAGAATGATATAATCTTTTTCCATTATATATCCGTAAAAAAATGCACAATTGTTATTAATTACGCATATATAATTTAATATGCACCGTCTCTCTTTAGTACTACGCCCACTGTTTTAAATAAAATAGCAATATCATTCCACATGGACCAGTTCTTTACATACCAAGCATCAAGATAGACCCGGGTCTCATAATCAACATCGCTCCTACCACTTACTTGCCACAAACCTGTCATACCAGGTTTACTAAGCAAATAGTAATCTACTTCGTCATTGTAACGCTCTAATTCAGCTGTAATAATTGGTCTGGGGCCAACCAAGCTCATTTCTCCTTTAAGAACATTAAATAACTGTGGTAATTCATCTAAACTTGTTCTTCTTAAAAAAGCTCCAATCTTGGTAATGCGAGGATCTTCTTTTAACTTAAATGTAGCTTCCCATTCTTTTCTAGCTTCATCATCATTTTTTAACAATTCATCTAGAACTTCTTTAGAGTTTATTACCATAGAACGGAATTTTAAACACTTGAATGGTCGCCCACCTTTTCCTATTCGCTCATGACCATATATTGCTGGTCCTCCATCTCTTTTAACTTTTCTACATATATAGATTAATGCTGGTGATAATAAAATTATTATGGCTACTGCCCCAATAATATCAAACGCTCTTTTTAGTATTCTTGAAGACAATTTAGCCAAACTATGTTGCACACGAAATATCATGACTTCATGACTAAATATAAATGACATGTCCGTGCTGTCTAGAGGCATGCCACGTAATGTTGGTATGACCGATACGTAGCGATACCCCCTTATCATGAAATTTCTTAACCACGCATTACGAATATCACCTTGATTAGATTCTACTGCAACAATGAATTGTGTTTGCTTACTTTGATTGGTTAGCCAATCAATGTCATTGGGTAATACTGGTAACCCATCAATAAAATTTTCTTTATTGCTGCAACCATCTATCGAGATAAATCCAACTATTTCCAAGCCTAAGTTTCTTTCGCTTTTTATTGCTTTATATGCCTCTAGTGCATTAAGAGCATTTCCAATAATCCATGTATCTCTTCTCCAGAGTCCAAAAATATCTAATATCCATTTACTAAACATTCGAGTAATTGGTACTAATAACAACACTAACATCCAAGTTAGCACCCATAAATACTTTGGGAATGACCACGTCGTAAAAGCCATAACAGCAATTTCAATAACTGAAAAAATAACAAGTGTTCTTAATATTTCTTTCAATTCAAACCAAAAAGTTTTACGATAAAAGTAATGCCGTAATCTAATAGAGTACCATCCAACGCAGCAAAGAGCTAATGAACAATGAAGAAGCAGCCATCCTTCAAGTTGTTCCCCAGGAAATAAAAGAGCATAATCATGAATAATAAGTGAGCAAATCCCCATTGCGAGATATGCTGATATTGCAAAGCTCAGAAAATCAGAAAGTGCCAGCGTTAAGCTGACTATAATATTTCGGCCTAATGGCGTCATGATTTCCTCTCCATAATATTTCTTGAATATTATTAATATGTACTTGAGTTACATACAGAAAGGCGACTGACTTAAATCAGACGCCTTTTTTATGTTTTATTTTATTTTATTTTATTTATTATCTGTGTATGAATAACCATAGTGGTTATAACCATAGCCATAATAACTGCTAGCTTTTTTCACGACACCGTTAAGAATACATCCTTTAACCAAGACACCACTCTGTTCAAACCGTTTAATACTTACCTCAATTTCTTTAGGTGTATTAAGTTCAAATCGGGCAATAAGTAGCGTTGTGCCTGCATAGTTACCAATAATCGCCGAGTCCGTAACTGCAAGAATTGGAGGGGTATCTAATATTACAATATCATAATGATTATTAGCCCAATCAATCAATTCTCCAAAACGCTTATGCATTAGTAGTTCAGCAGGGTTTGGTGGAACTGCACCCCTAGTGATGAAATCGAATTCCACGCCATCGATTTTCTTAATGACTTTCCCTATTTCAACCCTACCTGAAAGATAGGCCGATAATCCATTTTCGTTATTCACATTAAATATTTTATGCGTATAACCCTTACGCATATCCGTATCTACGAAAAGAACTTTTTTCCCTGTCTGTGCAATAACACTAGCTAAATTTGAGCTAATGAAAGTCTTACCCGCATTAGGACTAGCTCCGGAAATCATGAGAACATTATTTCTTGACTCCATCATTGCAAAATGCAAACTTGTTCTAAGTCCACGTATAGCTTCTACAGCCAGATCTGCGGGATTGTCTATTGCAAGTAATGAATTTATATCATTATCTTTCGACTTAAGTTTATTCGGTTTAGAAACGTTGTTTTTCATGAACGTTTCTGCCACTGGAACACTTGCGTATACCGTGATACCCAGCTCTTCAAGTTGCTCAGGACTTTCAATTCCGCGACGCAAGAATACCCTGATGAGAACCAGCCCAGTAGAAATTAGCAATCCAAAAATAATACCTAATAATACAATTAAAACCTTTTTAGGCTTAACCGGTTTTGGTTGCGTAATTGCATTGTCAATAATCCTAACATTACCTATCGCGCTAGATTTCGCAATGTTCAATTCTTGTTGACGATTCAAGAGCTGCATATAAACGGCTTGCCCTGACTCGACATCACGGCTTAACCTTAATATTTCTTGTTGAGTCTTCGGCATCGAAGAAACTCGCTGATTTAACTTAACCTTTTCATCTTGCAAGGTTTTGCGTTTTTCCATCAGCGCTTTGTAAGTTGGGTGTTCTTTGGTGTAAAGCTGTGATATTTCTGACTCTCTAAATGTCAATTCATTAAGTTGGTTATCAACATTAACTATTTGATCAAGCACCGATTTGGCTTCAAGAGACAAATCAACAGAATCACTCTGGCGACGATACTGGTTTAATTTATCTTCTGCAATATCAAGATCATGGCGTACTTGTGGTAATTGTTGATTTAAAAAATCGAGACTTTTAGCGTCTTGCGCTGCTTGTCGAGAAATATTTTGAGCCAAATAATTATTACTGATGCTATTAATTATTTTTTCTATTTGTAATGGATTATCACCAGTCAATGATAGCGAAAGCATACCAGTATCTTTGCCAATATCTGCTACACTAAACACATCTAAAAGATCGGTAATAGCCTGGAGCCTACTAACATATGAAATAGTAAACTCTGTGCCTGGCATAGCGTTTATTTTATCAACCTTTATCGCTATGTCATTTTTATTAATTAACTCTCCCACTACTCCATTGATATTATCACCATCAAAATCGATCTTGAAATGATTATCATCAATTACTGTTAAGTTAATTTTAGGCTGCTCATTTTCCCCAGCCTTCAAATAAAACCGTGATACATCAATTTCGCCCGGTACTTTCCCCATTAATCGAGATAACCCTTTACCCACCACAGGAAAGTAATTTTCTCTAATCCTTGTTTGTAAGTTTAAATCATCTACAGTTTTACCGATCACCATCCGTGATTGCAGAAGGGCTATTTCTGGTGCTGATTGTGGCTGACTGTCAGGCAACATTTGACTTAAATTGCTGAGAATGGCATTTGCCTGCTTTTGCTCTACTTGTATCAAAGCGTTTGCCTGATAAACAGGTGTAGCGAAAATCGCATAAACTAGAGCCAAAAGAGTAAACAATGATGTAACAGATATGATTAATTTTCGATGATCAATGAATTCGCCAATTAGACGTCCGAGATCAACTTGTTCTGTGTTTTCCGATGATGTTTTATTTTTCATTGAAGCCATGAGTAAATTCCTAATTATGCACCCAGCTTTTCTATCCAGCGCTGTGCTGATTGCTCGATTAATTTATAAACTGATGCAAATGCCTCATCACTTTTCCTATAAGGATCGGGGATTTCTTTTTGGTTTAACCAATGACCAAAAAGCATTGTTTTGCCACGCACCTCAGGAGCTATTTTACTCAAAAGTTCTTGATGGGATTTTTCCATTACTAATATCAAATCGAACTGACGGCCAAGAGTTGAAGTAAATTGAGTACCTTCATGCCCCTCTAGGGATAATCCGTGCTCTAAAGCAATTCTCACAGCGGAAGCATCCGCAGCATGGCCAACTAAAGCATTAGTTCCTGCAGATTTGATTATTTTACCAGGCATAACTGCTTGCAAATAGCGCTCACCTATAGGTGAGCGACAGATATTCCCAGTACATACGACTAGAATAGAGTCAAACATTACTGTCACCAAGTCCTAATAAATTTACCAGTTTCGGTCATATCATGCACCCCGGTAATAGTCGGTACTAATTGGGAAATAACACGATTCCAACGTACCAGCGGAGCAGTTGTGACATAAACAATATCATAGGGCTGTAACTGGAATTCTGTGCCCAATACCATTGCTGAAGCATCTTGAGCATTTAATTGATAAATGTTAGCAATTTTACCCTGCTTGTCATCTTTTAACTGACGGATCACAAATACTCCAGTAGCGTCACTGAATGCTTGCGACATTCCTTCAGCATTGCCTAGTGCCTCTGCTACAGTCATACCGCTTCGATCCATTTTCAAAGTACTTTGTTTACCCACCTCACCCATGACAAATACTTTCAAATCATCATTTCTAGGTACAAAAAGGATATCGCCTGGATAGAGCAAGTGGTTTTGTGTTAAGTCTCCTTTTTGCATTAATGCATACAATGAGACTTTTATATCTTTTCCGTTATGTGTTAATACAACATTTCGCCAGTCAGCATCAGGTGCAAGACCGCCAGCATTATTAATCGCATCCATCACTGTCAGCGGGATATTCGTAATAGGTTGCTGCCCTGATTTTGTTACTTCTCCAGTAACATATGCTTTTTGCGAACGAAATGCAGCAATACTAACGTCTACCTGTGGGCTTTCGATATATGTGGTTAGACGACTGGCAATATCCTGGCGTACCTGACTAAGCGTTTTACCCGCTACCTGTACCTTACCTATATAGGGATAGAAAATAGTACCATCAGCGTTGACCCAGTTGCCGGTGTCGCTGGCGCTACGATACTGGCCTGCAGGAGTAGTCAACTCCGGGTGGTCCCATACAGTAACCATAAGTACGTCACCAACGCCAATGCGATACTCATAACTACGAAGTAAGTTATCCAGCTGCGGATTTGGGCGAGCAAGAACGGTTTCCGGCCGAAGCTGATCAATAAGGCCCGGCGTCATCGGGTAAACATTGACCAATTTATCCAAATCGTAATCACTGTCCGGAAGCTCAACCACGTTCTTACGCAGACTGTTTAATCCCTGACCAGGGATGATCGTACAACCAGATAAAAACCCAATTGCCAGTGCTAATGCCGAAAATCTAACAATTTTTTTCTTCATAATGTCACATCATCAGTAAATCAAAATTTGCCAATTCCTGAGCAGCTGTCATAGCCGTTGCTTCCCTGCTGGCTTATGGAGAGATAAAGCTGACTGCGTCCTGCAGCGCTACCACCCTCTCTCCCCTGTTTTCAGCATTCAGCCTTATAAACTAAACGGTATTTCTATCCCTGCGCTGGCCCCAACGTCATCGCTATCGCTGTTGTTAGCGTTGGTGTACCACAACGAGGTATTCAGACGAACTGACTGGTAAACATCCCCGCTCCAGCCCAGCTGTACACCTTTAAGTGTGTCTGAATGAGGGAATGCTTTATTAATTGATTGATCTTTTGGGTTCACCTTGGCGTACACCAGACGCGTGCTCCAGCGCTGATTATCCTCTGTAATCACCTCCACCTTACCGGCAAATAACTGACCATCCCCACCCATTGCATCACCAAGAGGGTAGCCCTGCTGATAGTAACCATCCGTATAAATATGGTGAGTGTAACTGTAACCAACGCTATTCATATTGGTCCGCGTGTCGTGCGCTTCAATATACCAGTTCACCGCGTCCTTACCCCAGCCGTGGTGCCCTTCCACCCCACCTAGGAACATGTTGGCCGAGGGTAGATAGCCGGACTCATCCTCGCCAATCATTTGTCCGTAGAAGCTCACCGGCCAGCCAAGGGTCGGTTCCAGTTTGAACTTAAAGTCAAAACCGGCCAGTTGGTTGCCCGGTTCATTGGGATCATTCGCGGCGGTGTTATCTTTGCCTGTTAAACCATCCCAGAAGTTGCTGAGTGATTCAGGACGCCCTTCCCCGCCCCACTGCATAATGCGCGATGCGCCTAGTTCAAGTGACTGGAAAGGAGAGAAGGTAAAGCGGCCACCAATAATTTTGGCATGCGGCACAGCGGTGTACTGATTCATCTGGCTGGCAGAGATCTGGTACTGCCATGGTCCCACCCAGCGCAGCCACCAGGTTTCCGGCGCCGCCTGCTCGGCTCGCTGCAACAGAAAGCCGGTCATCGGCCGCATCGCATCTCCGCGGATCAGGCTCCCTTCATATCCAGGCCCCCACCACTGCGGAACCTGACCAAAAGAGAGCCACTGGTTCCAGAACTTCACCGCGCCGTAGGCGCCGTTGGCATTGAAGCGCGAACCGTTGCTGATCCGCTCTCCCCCCTCAACGTTGCCCTGGAGGTGGACATCCCACCACTCGCCACTGTTGTTGAACGCCAGGCCTAAGGAGTTATCTGCCGGCTGCGTCTGACCAAACCCCTGCGGAGTGCCCGGCTGGTCGGTTGAGGTGTAGCCGGTGACCCGAAAATCGGCTTTTAACGCTGACAGTCGCTGATTGATACGGGCCAGCACCACTTGCTCAGAAGAATAGGACGGTTTAGCTTTTTTTAACGACCGGGTGATCTCTTCCTGGCTTAGCGGCCAGGTCGACAGGCTCAGATGGATAACCCCGCGATCGGAAAGCCAGGCAAGGTCGTTTCGCAGATCGTTATCATTTACTACTAACCCGGCCGCGTAAGCCTGGCCTCCCAGTGAGGAAAGCAAGCCCAACGTCACGGCAATGCGCGCAATTTTTATCATTGTACAAGATCCATTTTCAGCCCCGCTGTCGTATCTCAATGAGAATGAGGGGAATACCAAGATAGAAAGCGCTCGCGGCACCAGCTGACTTCACTGTGCAACACCGGCGAGGCAAGTACAGTTACCCTAAGCTGCTTGTCACCCTTATAACATCCACCCAGCTCACAATGTAGGCGAATTTTACCGTACAGGCTATCAATGAGACGGGAAAATTGGTGAACAGGCGATATCAGCAGCCGCTCCTGACCTCTTTATGAGGATATCTGATGAGCATGATTGATATCTTTGGCGCTGATCACCCAGAGTATGTCGATTTTTATAGCCGTTCAAAGAAAGTGTTTTGTGTTGCAGCAGGCGGTTTCAGCGACGCTACCGCCCCTGGCTTAACAGCTACCAGCGCACTGACTACCTGAACGGCGTATTTAATCGGCCTGTGGGTGATAAATTGGTCAGGCCTTTATTTTTTGCGGCGTTAAGTCTACGGGATTTCGGTCACAATTGGGAGTCTTGCTGCCGAATATCTGCCAATTAATGCTGCTTGCCCTTTTATTGGCGAAAATAAGCGGATCAACGCTTAAGATTATTCACTACGTTAAACGGCCAAACAGTGTCACGTTGTTGCCACACTATCAAGCATGAAGCTAACCATCTGTAAAACAACACATTTTACGGAAAGGTCGCGACATTCAAAAATCAGATGATGGCGTCTAAGTCAACTACAATTTCTAATAGTTTCCTGGTATCAGAATATTCAGCAGACGTGCTCCAGGTCCTTTCTCAGTGCATTTAAGAAACGTCTCATACCTGCTATATCCAGGCAAATATGCAATAGCAATGTAGTAGCACTTCATTATTTCATAAATATGAATTATCAATTGCCTGGCATATAGTAGATTATTTTCTTATTTGTCTAATTAACCGGCGAAAACTTAATTTCCCCTGTAAAACAAATGGCGATTACCAGACCTGCTTATGTAGATCAGTTCGAGTAAAGGGTTTATCCAGCGGTCCAATTGCAGTGGCGATTTGCCCCAGCAGGGACTGAGTCGGCGCTTTATTGCCACTATGCAACAGGATAAGCGGGACCATCACAAGGCACACGACGCCGCCCCAGGAAATACTCACGCTTTCCGAATGGATGGTACGTTTTTGCAGCATCAGGAACAAAGCGCTGCCAGCAGCACCGAGCAGCAGGCCAGCGATCACTTCCGAGACAGAATGCACATGGATGGCCAGCCGTGAATACCCCACCACTGCGGCTAAAGCATAGCCGGCGGCGACAGCTGCTTTTTGCACACCCGCCGAAAAACGAGCGCTGAGCAGCCATAAGAAGATAGGCCAGAAGGCCGCGGAGAGCGCTGAGTGGCCGCTGAAGCCGGTGTAATCCAGCTCGCGAATACCCAGTCCCCAGCCCATAAAGGCCAGTTTGGAGGCGCAGACAATGGCGCCGGTGATGCCGAACAGCAAACTCCACTGCCACGCCAGCAACCGCGACGTTTTACGCAGTATCAGGACAATAAACAGCGCCGCTGCGCTGGGCAGCAAAACGGTGCTATCGCCAAAAAATGAGATGAGTTGCCAGTTCATATACCTGTGATCCTTCGATGATGTCCACTGCCGTGCTCAGGGATTATCCGTAATGTCTGTACCAGCTCGCATGCCAATTCATTTCACATTTTTATGCATGCAAGTGAGATGTTTAAAGCGGAAACATGATCGCAGTCAAGTTTTATTTTCTGCTGACGTTGACCGCTTTCCCTGCCCTTTAGGAATTGTCGCACTAAGTGACTATTCATAAAGCATTATTGCCGCTACTCCGACCATTGCACCACAGAGGCCAGAGACAAACTACCAGAAGTCTCCGAAGCCATACGTTTCTTTACAATCGTTATAACATTCACGTTATGAATAATTTCTGCATAACGTTATGAGCGGCGTGGCGAAAGGTTCTGCCCTGCCGCTCATCGTCACGCCAGCTGTCAGGCCAGCAGTTTTTTAATGCTTTCGCGGAATTTGGCACCTTCTTTCAGGTTACGCATTCCGTAGGTGACGAAGGCCTGCATATAGCCCATTTTCTTACCGCAGTCATAGCTTTCGCCAGTCATCAGCATCGCGTCAACGGACTGCTTCTTCGCCAGTTCGGCAATGGCGTCGGTCAGCTGGATACGGCCCCATGCGCCCGGCTCGGTACGTTCCAGTTCGGCCCAGATATCTGCCGACAGCACGTAGCGCCCCACCGCCATCAGGTCGGAGTCCAGGGTCTGCGGCTCGTCCGGTTTTTCAATAAACTCGACGATACGCGCCACCTGCCCTTCCGCCACCATCGGCTCTTTGGTCTGGATAACGGAGTATTCGGACAGATCCCCTGGCATGCGTTTCGCCAGCACCTGGCTGCGGCCGGTCTCGTTAAAGCGGGCGACCATGGCGGCGAGGTTATAGCGCAGCGGGTCCGCAGTGCCGCCGTCGAGGATGATATCCGGCAGCACCACGACAAACGGATTATCCCCGACGACCGGGCGGGCGCAGAGGATGGAGTGGCCCAGACCCAGCGGCTGTGCCTGGCGCACGTTCATGATGGTCACGCCCGGCGGGCAAATGGCCTGGACTTCCGCAAGCAGCTGGCGCTTCACGCGCTGCTCAAGCAGGGCTTCCAGCTCGTAGGAGGTGTCGAAGTGGTTTTCCACCGCGTTCTTCGAGGAGTGCGTCACCAGGACAATCTCTTTGATCCCGGCGGCGACGATTTCATCAACGATGTACTGAATCATTGGCTTATCAACGATCGGCAGCATCTCCTTTGGAATTGCCTTTGTGGCCGGCAGCATATGCATGCCTAGTCCTGCGACCGGAATAACCGCTTTCAAATTCGCCATATTCATCTTCACCTGTTTGGTTGCAAAACACGCAGTTATGCAAAATTGTACATGTCACAAATCCATTGAAACTGATAATACACGGATACTGCCCGGGCATCTGCCCGCCAAATTCTTAAATTCACTGTCACGTAAAAGAATACACACAACTTCCATTTACCAACAGTTAGAGCTGAGAATAATCTTATTTTAGTTCAGGTTATTCAGCGGCTCGTTTCCTGCACCGCGCCATGTGGCGGAGAGGCACGCCAGGCGGGCTTTCCGGGGCGCCGTGCCCGCCACGCCGCGCCTGTGCCCGCAAAGAATAGATATAGATAATAAATTTCGCCAGACAATATATTTCAGCATAAACAGCCAGATATGGTGACATATTACCGCAATTCCGCGTCTATGAACTGCGATCTGCCCTATTCTGCGCTCACTTCATAATATGAATTTTGCCGGTTTTGTGAGCGGGCTTCGCGCTTCGCTTCTCCTGTGCGCATCAATGCTCGTCGTGACGAACCGTGGGATGAAGCCCTTTTACCGCCTACGCTGATACGCAGCCGAAAAAGTTCTGATACCGGCTCGCTTATTCCAGAGCAGTCGCCATGGTGTTATTTTTTCACTGTTCTTTACCGGAACATAATTCTTATCGGTTCGCTTTATGTGCTGGAAATATATCCATCCATGGCAGGGCGATATCCGCGTCGTTATTGCATTTTAGACTCATCTTATCCATGATCGTGGTAACACATACCGCAGTCGTACAGGTTTTAATACATATGGAATGGATTGCCGATCCGTCAATCTGGGCAGGTCTCGTCACGCTGGTGGTTATCGAACTGGTGTTGGGCATCGATAACCTGGTCTTTATCGCTATCCTCGCCGAGAAGCTCCCGCCCGCCCAGCGCGACCGCGCGCGGATCACTGGTCTGATGCTGGCGATGGTCATGCGTCTCCTGCTGCTGGCCTCTATCTCCTGGCTGGTCACCCTGACCAAACCGTTAATTGCTTTTCGCGACTTCAGCTTTAGCGCCCGCGATTTAATCATGCTGTTTGGCGGCTTATTCCTGCTGTTCAAAGCGACCGTTGAGCTTAATGAGCGACTGGAGGGGAAAGACAGCGATAACCCCACCCAGCGCAAAGGGGCGAAATTCTGGGCCGTGGTGGCGCAGATCGTGGTGCTCGACGCCATCTTTTCGCTCGACTCGGTGATCACCGCCGTCGGCATGGTCGATCACCTGGCGGTGATGATGGCCGCCGTGGTTATCGCCATCAGCCTGATGCTGATGGCCAGCAAGGCGCTGACGCGCTTTGTTAACAGCCATCCGACCATCGTAATCCTCTGTCTGAGCTTCCTGCTGATGATCGGCTTCAGCCTGATTGCTGAAGGCTTCAGCTTTATTATTCCGAAAGGCTATTTATATGCGGCAATTGGCTTCTCGGTGATGATTGAAGCCCTTAACCAGCTGGCGCTGTTTAACCGCCGTCGCTTTCTTTCCGCCAATATGACGCTGCGTCAGCGCACCACCGAGGCGGTGATGAGCCTGCTGAGCGGTCAGAAAGAAAAAGCTGAACTGGATGCTGACACGGCGTCGCTGGTCGCCGATCAGGATCATCATCCACTGTTTAATCCGCAGGAACGCTTGATGATTGAGCGGGTGCTGAACCTGAATCAGCGCAGCGTCAGCAGTATTATGACCTCCCGCCATGATATCGAGCGCATCAACCTCAGTGCGCCGGAGGAAGAGATCCGCAGCCTGGTGGAAAAGAATCAGCATACCCGCCTGGTGGTGACCGGCGGGAAAGATAATGAAGACCTGCTGGGAGTGGTGCATGTTATCGATCTGCTCCAGCAGTCCCTGCGCCAGGAGCCGCTGGATCTGCAGGCGCTGGTGCGGCAGCCGCTGGTCTTTCCGGAGGGGCTGCCGCTCCTCTCCGCGCTCGAGCAGTTCCGTCAGGCCCGCACCCACTTTGCCTTTGTGGTGGACGAGTTTGGCTCCGTCGAGGGGATTGTGACCCTGAGCGACGTGATGGAGACTATCGCCGGCAATCTGCCCAACGAGGTGGAGGAGATCGACGCCCGACATGATATTCAGCATCATCAGGACGGTTCATGGACGGTCAACGGCCATATGCCGCTGGAGGACCTGGTGCAGTACGTTCCGCTGCCGCTGGATGATAAGCGTGAGTACCACACCGTTGCCGGTCTGCTGATGGAGTATCTGCAGCATGTGCCGCAGGTGGGAGAAACCATTGAGATTGACGGTTATACCCTGCGCACGCTGCAGGTCGACAGCCATCGGGTGCAAAAGGTGCAGATCGTCCCGCCGGTAAAGCAGGATGAGCTGGATTATGAGGTGTAATCCTAAGGGATAAATAACGGCCCGGGGTATCCCGGGCCGTAAAATTGATAGCCAGGTACCCTGTTTATTGCCTGATGGCGCTTCGCTTATCAGGCCTACGGAATGGCGACACAAACCGGGGAATTACCCCCTGCCGCACAACCCAGGCCTAGTCAGGCGTATCCGCCGCCCGGCATTAACGTGACATCACACTTTGACGACATGCTCACATCACAGGAATTGATGCTCTACAGCCGCCACACTGCCTGATGGCGCTTCGCTTATCAGGCCTACGGGAGGGCGACACAAACCGGGGAATTACCCCCTGCCGCACAATCCTGGCCGGATCAGGCGTAGCCGCCGCCCGGCATCAACATGACATCACCCTTTGACGGCAATGACACAGCCCGGAAGTCCCGAGCTGCTGGTCTGGACGATTACAGCTTATCGAGCAGCTTTTTGGCGTCTTTGCTCTCTTTGCTGCCTTTATTACGTTCGACCCAGTCGTTGAGGCGCTGCTTCGCTTCATCCTGCAGCTGTTTGCGCAGGATCTGGTCGACCTGCAGGCTGTAGCTCAGCGACTGCCAGTCGCCATAGATGCGCAGCGGGATAGCGGTCTGTTTCAGGCGGTCGATAAGTTTGCCCTCGCCTTTCCAGCCGACGAGCACGCGCACGTTAAAGCGCATATCGCAGTTCTCTTTCTGCAGATCGAGCTGACCTTCGCCGGTCATCGCCATCACATCGGACTGCCCCTGCAGGCGGTTCAGCGTCACCAGCCCGTTATCCAGCGTCAGCTGGCTGCTCACGGCATCCAGGCGGGTGGCATTGTCATAGTTTTCCTGCGCCCGCACGTTGATGCTGCGCTCCACGGCCTGTTGCACCAGCTGCTGGAAGTTAAGTCCTTCGGTTCGGGTATCGGTCATCTGGAGCTGCGCCTGGCCCTGCCAGTGACGGCGGAAATCATCCGCGTCAATGCGCGTTCCGGAAAACTCGCCGGTCAGTGACAGCTTGCCGGTCAGGCTTAATGAATAGTTGAAGGCTTTGATCAGCGAACCGATCTCCACGTTCTGCAGCGCCGGCTGGAACGTCGCCTGCGGCGTGTCGCCGCGGGCATCAAGGGTCCCGGGGAGGGAGAGCTGGCCGCCGTCGAGGTTGCCCTGCATTTTGCTGACCGTCAGCAGCCCCTGCTGATTGCTGATTTCGCTCTGCACCTGGGTGAAGTTCAGGCCGCGCCACTGCAGCTGGTCGGCGCTCAGGGCCATCCGGCCGTTAAAGCCGCGCAGGCTCTGATAATCTTCGCGCTCATCGCTGTCGGCGATCACCGGACGCAGCGGTCGCGTCTGGCTCTGGCCCTGCTGGCTGGCGCTGCTGTCGGTCGCCGGCGAAGAGGATGCCAGCAGACTGTCGAGATTCAGGGTGGTGGCATGCAGATCCAATGACCAGTCCGGGCGGTCTCCCAGCACCACACTGCCGTTGCCGGTGAGGGTGCTGCCGCTGGCCATCAGGTTCAGATTATCAAAGCGCAGAGTCTTGCTATCTTCCTGCCAGCTGGCCTGCAGGCTCCCCTGACCATTGATGCCGTCGGGGGGCAGCTCGGCGCCGCGCAGCTGCCAGCTGAGCTGGCTAAAGTCGGCTTTTAACGAGTGCGGATAGTCGCCACCCTGCACGGTGGCGGAGAAGCTCAGCGCCAGGTCGCGCTGGTCGCGGTTGACGCGGCCGGAGAAATCAACGGTGGCCCGGTGGTTCTCATCCTGCTCCATCTGCAGGCGGATGTCGCGCACGGTCACCTGCTCGCCGTTCTCATGCTGGAAGAAGAGCACGCTGTCGGCCACCTGCAGCTGGCGCACGTCGTAGGACCACCCACGGTCCTCCGGGGCCTGCGGCAGGGTGTTGTCATGCGGCACCACCGGCGCAGCGCTATCGCGAACCGCTTCGGTTTTCGGGGTCAGCTGGATCACCGCCCCCTTGAGCATCACCTGCTTCACCTGCAGCTGGTGCGACAGCAACGGCAGCAGCGCCACGTCGAGGCGCATGTTGTCGGCGCGGATCACCGGCTCTTCGGCGCCTCGGGCGGTCAGCGTCATGCGTCCGCTGAGAATGCTGAGCTGCGGCCAGACGTGCCAGCGCAACGGGCCATCGAGTTCAAGCTGATAACCGCTGCGCTCTGCCACCTGATGCACCATATAGGCGCGAAAATCGTTGGGATTGACCAGCAATACCAACGAGGTAAGCCCGGCGACAATGACCGCCAGCAGGATCATCAGCGTTGTCAGTATTCGTCTCATGGCACCCTCAGCAACACCCCGTTGACGTTATCAATCCTTGTCGATTCGGCTCGCCACCGCGCCCTGTTGGTCGCGATATTTGGCGTCTTCACGGCGATTATATGGCCGCGCCGCCGGGCCCGATAAGGGTTCAAAGCTCAGCGCGCCGATGGGCATCCCCGGGCGCAGCGCCAGCGGCAGTTTGCCGGAGTTGTAGAACTCAAGCACGATGCAGCCGGACCAGCCCGGGTCGATGCGGTGCGCAGTCACGTGCACCATCAGCCCCAGGCGCGCCAGCGAGGAGCGTCCGTCAAGCCAGCCCACCAGGTCGGCAGGCAGGGTGACCGACTCGTAGGTCACCGCCAGCGCCAGTTCGCCCGGATGCAGGAAAAAGGCCTCCCCTTCCGGCAGAACGATCTCTTCGCTCATCACGCGGTCCAGCGCGGCGCTGACCTCGGCCTTCGGGCCGCTTAAATCGATAAACGGCGCCGTGTGGCCGCGGAAGGTGCGGAATTTATTACCCAGCCGTACATCAACCGTCGCGCCATTAATACGCTCAACGGGCGGGCGCGGATTGATGGCCAGTCGCCCTTCATCCAACCAGGCTTCAATATCTCGGTCACACAGACGCATGGGCTTTCTCCTTATAAGGCTGCTTCCCGCACGCTTCGCGGCGGAGAGGGCAACAGGGCTACTCTTTGCACGTTACACAATTCGGCCAGGTTATTCAAAGAACTGACTGATTTTGGCCTTCAGAATATCAATCGCGATGCGGTTTTTGCCGCCGCGCGGCACGATGATGTCGGCATACTGCTTCGACGGCTCAATAAACTGCAGGAACATCGGGCGCACGGTTTTCTGATACTGGGCCATCACCGAGTCCATGGAGCGGCCGCGCTCGTTTACGTCGCGCTTAATGCGGCGCATAAGGCAAATATCGAGCGGGGTGTCGACGAAAATAGAGAAGTTGAGCTCGTTACGCAGACGCGCGTCGGTCAGCAGCAGGATCCCTTCAAGAATAATCACCTTCTTCGGCTCGACGTGAATGGTGTTCGGCGTGCGGGTATGCTCGACGTAGCTATAGACCGGCAGTTCAATCGGCTGGCCGCTTTTCAGCATCTGCAAATGCTGGAACAACAGACTGTGGTCCATTGAGCTCGGGTGGTCATAGTTGGTTTTGACGCGCTCTTCCATCGACAGATGACTTTGATCTTTGTAATAGCTGTCTTCCGGAATGACGCCAATATGTTCGTCGCCAACTTGTTCACGCAATTCGCGATAGAGAGTACTGGCAAT
The DNA here is from genome assembly GCF_030128605.1 of Klebsiella sp. K5-45. Classification (NCBI taxonomy): domain Bacteria; kingdom Pseudomonadati; phylum Pseudomonadota; class Gammaproteobacteria; order Enterobacterales; family Enterobacteriaceae; genus Klebsiella; species Klebsiella sp. K5-45. The sequence goes on from NZ_JAKUZW010000016.1 coordinate 28,763, forward strand.
AAGACTTTTGCCAGAAGCCGATGCGCCGGCGATACCTACAATGACGCACTGATGGGACATATCAGTCATAAATTTTTGCGACCTGATTAACCTGGATAGAGATGGAGGGTGGCGGCGGACCGCCAAACGCGGCAATTATAGGGATTTCAGCGTCCCGATACCAGTGGTATGCGCCCCGGACGGCTATTCCGCCGCCGGCGCCCAGTCATCGGTATACCAGATATGCAACAGCGCATAAGATCGCATCGGCTGCCAGCGGCGGGCATAGCGGGCGATGGCGGCTGGCGTCATTCCCGGAAAGCGCTGTTTAATCAGGTAGTCGTCCGGCAAAAAGATATCCTTCGCCTGCCAGCCGCGCAGGGCAAAGTAGTTTGCCGTCCAGCGGCCAATCCCGGGTAGCGCCTGCAGCTGACGCAGCCCGGCGTCGATTTCGGCCGGCGCCGTCAGGGGCAGCTCGCCGCTGAGCGCCGCCCGGACGAGGTGGATCAGCGCCTCCGCGCGGCGAAGCGGCATCCCCAGCGCCTTCAGCCCCTGCGGATCGGCCCGGGAGAGCGCCTCCGGCGTCGGAAATAAGACATAGCCGGGGGCGTCCGCCAGCGGTTCGCCCCAGCCGGCCGCCACTTTGGCGGTGAGCCGGGCGGCCATCGCCACGCTCACCAGCTGGCCGAGCACCGCGCGCACCGCCTGTTCGAAAGCGTCCAGCGCCCCGGGCAGGCGCAGCCCCGGTCGCGCCTGTGCCAGGTCGCCCAGCGTGCGAGCGACCTGCTGCGGGTCGCAGGCCAAATCGAACAGCTGGCCAATTCGCGCGTAGCAGATCTCTGCCACCGGCTGCAGCCCCGGGGAGAGCGTCACCCGCAGGCCTTGCGCCTCCTCGTCCGGCGCCAGATGAATCAGCCCGCCGTGGCCTGCTACGCGAAAGCTGCGGCTGTAGCCGCCGTCATGAAAACGCTCGACGCCAGCGACCGCACGCGCCTGCAGAAAACCAACCATCCACGCCCAGTCGTAAGGCGGGGTCCAGGGTAACAACACCATAAGCTCTCCTTTATATAGCGTTTCAATGATAGTCGCCCTTCAGCGTCAGCGCCTTGCTTTTAAATTCCGGTTGTCGGCATGACGGCGATCCGCTAAAGTCGCCCCCCTTCTTCACCGGCATGGGGATTTTGCAGACGATGTTTATTGGTTTTGACTACGGCACCGCCAACTGTTCGGTGGCCGTGATGCGGGAAAACAATCCCCAGCTGTTGACGCTGGAAAACGGCAGCGCCCTGCTGCCCTCCATGCTCTGCGCGCCGACGCGCGAAGCGGTCAGCGAGTGGCTCTATCGCCATCACGATGTGCCCACCCACAGCGACGAAAACCAGGCGCTGCTGCGCCGGGCGATTGCCGCCAACCGCGACGAAGACATCGAGGTGCTGCGCAACAGCGTGCAGTTCGGCCTCGCCTCACTGCATCAATATGTTGAAGATCCGCAAGAGGTCTACTTCGTTAAATCGCCAAAGTCCTTCCTCGGCGCCAGCGGCCTCAAGCCGCAGCAGGTGGCCCTGTTTGAAGACCTGGTCTGCGCCATGATGCTGCACATCAAACTGCAGGCGGAAAGCCAGCTGCCCGAGCAGATTGACCAGGCGGTGATTGGCCGACCGATTAACTTCCAGGGCCTCGGCGGCGACGACGCCAACGCCCAGGCGCAGGGGATCCTTGAGCGGGCAGCCCTCCGCGCCGGTTTTCGCGACGTGGTCTTCCAGTTTGAACCGGTGGCCGCCGGCCTGGATTTCGAAGCTACCCTCAATGAAGAGAAGCGGGTGCTGGTCGTCGATATCGGCGGCGGCACCACCGACTGTTCCCTGCTGCTGATGGGTCCGCAGTGGCGGGAGCGCGCCGACCGCCAGCAGAGCCTGCTCGGTCACAGCGGCTGCCGCATCGGCGGTAACGACCTCGACATTGCCCTGGCCTTTAAATGCCTGATGCCCCTTCTCGGCATGGGCGGCGAAACGGAGAAAGGCACCGCGCTGCCGATCCTCCCGTGGTGGAATGCGGTGGCGATCAACGACGTCCCGGCGCAGAGCGATTTCTACAGTACCGCCAATGGCCGACTGCTGAACGATCTGCTGCGCAGCGCCCGGGATGCCGATAAGGTGGCCCTGCTGCTGAAGGTCTGGCGTCAGCGTCTGAGCTATCGCCTGGTGCGCAGCGCCGAAGAGAGCAAAATCGCCCTCTCCAGCGCCGCCCGCGTTGAGACCGCGCTGCCGTTTATTCAGGACGAGCTGGCTACCGATATCGCTCAGCAGGGTCTGGAAGCGGCGCTGGATCAGCCTCTGGCCCGCATTATGGAGCAGGTGCAGCTCGCCCTCGACAGCAGCCAGACCACCCCGGATGTGATCTATCTTACAGGCGGTAGCGCCCGCTCGCCGCTGATCAAAAAGGCGCTGGCGGCCCGGCTGCCCGGTATTCCGCTGGCCGGTGGCGATGATTTTGGCTCGGTAACCGCCGGGCTGGCCCGCTGGGCGCAGGTGGTTTTCCGCTAGTCCCCCCCGGCGCTGCCGCGCAGCAGGTCTGTCCTGATCGTGGCGCTGCAGATTACGCTGGAATATTCCTGGTCTCCCACGCAAAATGGCCTGTTCTTCCGGACAGGCCTGTCCACTTTCCTCCGCTTCCGGGGGCGTATTATCCATACCGTAGCCAGTCGTCTGCGGTCAGTAATCTTTCCATGCCGCAAGGGGGCGTGATTGAAAAGGGTGTCTGCGATTTTCGCGGCGGTCCGGCGTTGCCGGCCGCAGTTCCTGGCAGGCTGGCTGGTCAGCTGCGGATTGCTCTTGCTGCTGATCGCTCCGCAGGCGCAGTCGGCGCCCCGACAACTGGGGACGGATATCCCCGTCGAATGGTACGCGGACGACAGCGGTCGGATGACCATCGATCGCTTTGCCGACCTGCCCGCGGACCGGCTCGCCACCACCCGGCAGATCCCCTCTTTTGGCTATTCGCGCAAAACCCTGTGGCTGCGCAGCGAGCTGCCTGGCAGCTGGTTTGCCGACGAGTCGCGCTGGCTGCAGATTGGTCCCTCTTTCGTCGACCACCTGACTCTCTATTACCGGCCACTGGGCAGCGACGCGCCGTGGACAGCGCGTACCTTTGGCGACCGCGACCCGGCCCGCGAGAGCGATCTTCACTATCGGGAAAGCGTGCTGATCCTCCCTCCGCCGCCGACCGCCGCCGGCTATGAGATAGTCTTTCGTCTGCAGAGCACCAGCACTCTGATCCTGCTGGCCTCGCTCTCTTCGCCGCAGGCCTATGTGCAACGGGCCGCCGCCGACACCGCCTTCTGGAGCTTCTATTTTGGTCTCGCGGCGGTCGCCAGCGGCGTGGCGCTGTGGCTGGCCCTGGCCCTGCGCCGGCGTCTGCTATGGGGCATCTGCTTCTTCTCGCTCAATTATCCGCTGGTGGCTGCCCTGCACGGCTTCCCGGAGTGGTTCTTCGGCCACGCCGCGCTGCCCTTCCAGGATTTTATGATCAGCAGCCTCTCGCTGTTCAGCTATGCCACCGCCCTCTGGCTGCACAGTGAGATATTCGATTTAAAGAAAAATATGCCGCGGCTTTACCGGCTGCTGATCGCCGCCGTGGTGCTCAACCTGCTGCTGCAGGTCAGTATTCCGCTGGGTTTTTACGGCCTCGCGATGCAGATTGAAGGAGTGATCTTTATCATTATCACTCCGGTGCTGCTGTTCACCTCCTGGTGGCTGTGGCGCAAAAAAGCTATCGACCGCAACACTCTCCTGCTGGGGCTCCTGCCGCCGTTCTATGTCGCCGCCGCGGTGCTGGTGCAGCTGTCGATCCACGGTATTATCCCGTTTCATATGGCGATCTATTCCCTCTGGCAGTATGCGCTGATCGTCCACATCATTACGGTGCTGATCATTGCCATCCTGCGGGTGCGGGCTGAAAACCGCCAGCTGGAGCAGAAGCAGCGCCTGGCGCGCGAGCTGCAGATTGAGCGCGAGGCCAGCTTCCACCAGCGGCAGTTTATGGGCATGGTGGCGCACGAATTCCGCACCCCGCTGGCGGTGATCCAGGCAGCGCTGGAGAATCTCCGCCTCTCGGCGGCCTCCGCCAGCCAGGAGGCGCGCTTCGATCGCATCGGCCGCGCCGCCACCCGTCTGGTACAGCTCACCGATAACTGCCTCGCCGACGCGCGCCTCGCCTCCCACGATCTACACGTTGACCGCCAGCAGACCGCCCTGCTGGCGGTGATCAACATGGCCGCCTCGGTGGTAGCCATCTCCCATGATCACTACCTGAACATCCGCCATCACGGCGCGGTGGAAAGCCCCCAGCTGCAGGCCGATGCCGGTCTGCTGTGCATCGCCATCGCTAACCTGCTGGATAACGCGGTCAAGTATTCGCCGCCGGGCGAAATCACCATCGATATTCACGCTGATGCCGGGCAAACAGAGCTGCGCATTCGCGACTACGGCCCTGGGCTCCCCGCCGGACAGGCGGAACTGATCTTTGAGCGCTATCGCCGCGGGGAACATACGTCGCCGGTGCCGGGCGGCACCGGTCTCGGACTGTATGTTGCGCGTCAGATCGTGCAGGCTCATGATGGCAAACTGTGGCTGGCCGAGCATGGCCCGGACGGCTGCACCTTTATTCTCACCCTCCCCACGGTTGCTTAAGAGGAGAACGACGCATGGCTTTACGGCTGGCGATAATTGAAGATAACCCCGATCTGCTGGATGAACTGCTGGCCTGGTTGGGCTATCGCGGCTTCGAGGTATGGGGGACGCGGAGCGCTGAGGCCTTCTGGCGGCAACTGCACAGCCATCCGGTGGACATCGTGCTGATTGATATCGGTCTGCCCGGCGAGGATGGCTTCAGCGTGCTGAGCTACCTGCACGAGCTGGGGCACTACGGTCTGGTGGTGGTCAGCGCCCGCGGCCAACAGCAGGATAAACTGCAGGCGCTGAGCCTCGGGGCCGATGCCTATCTGATCAAGCCGGTTAACTTCGCCCATCTCGCGGAGACCCTGACCGCCCTCGGCGCCCGCCTGCAGCAGGATCGGCCGGCCCCTCAGCAGCCAGAGATGGCCAGCGCCGCCCCCGCTCCCGCTCCCGCTCCCGCTACCGGGCTTTGGCGTCTGCATGAGGATAAACTGATCTCCCCAGACGCCCGGACGCTGGAATTAACCCAGCAGGAATATCGCCTGGTGGAACTCTTAATGCGCAATCGCAACGAAGTGTGTAGCAAACTGGATCTTCATGCTTGCCTGTTTGCCCATGAAAGCGAGCCTGACCTGCACCGTATCGACGTGGTGGTTAGCCGCCTGCGCCACAAGGCTCGCCAGCAGGGGATCCACCTGCCCGTACGCGCAATCTTTGGTAAGGGGCTGGCTTTTATCTCCTGAACGACGGGGCATGTCGGCGGCCGCGCGGGATATGAATGACTCGCAAGTGTTAATTTTTCTCATTTTCTGAGAGAAATGAGAGGAATGAGACTGACGATGACCTTAAGAACTTTCGGTAATGATACCAACGTGTTGATTTCGTATTTTCACTGACACCAGGATCATCCTGATGTTACAAGGATTGAATGACTACAGATTAAAATAGTCATCAACAGGTTGACAGCATTACCAGAACTTTCTTATAGTGCTACTACATCAGGATGATGTCGTATGATTTTCATCGGACAGAAAAGCATATAACAAAACGTATTAGCCGTTCGCGGCAAATTCTGACACCATGCAACACAAACAAGGTATAAACAATGGCCATGCAAACGTGGTTAGTTTTATTGCTATGCATTTTTTTCTTCAGCATCTCTGTATACAGTTTTATTTCCTATCTGAAAGACAGGAGACGGCAGAAATTTACCTTTAACGATAAGCGTTCAATGCGTCGTAAATAATTCACTGTAGAATAATAAAAACATATTGTAGGTACTTTAATACAGTCAACACACCGCATACGCCCGGAGGATGTGTCACAGCATGGCGTTATGTTTTTGCGTAAGGAAATAACGCCATGAGAAACATTAATGTCACCATCAACACCCGCAATACCTTTGTCCGTGAATCGCTGATGGCTATGGTCAATGACCTCACGCAGGGCGAAATACGGGCGCGTTTTTCCTGGCGTAATAATGACCTGTCAGGGGAAGACATCATCATTTGCGAAGTGATCCCCGGCGAAATCTACCTGTGCAATACGCTGATTAAAAACAGGAAAAAAGGCAGTTCGCTGATTATCCTCCACAGCTACGACCAGTTGCCGGAAGATGATTTCATGATTAACTGCCTGAAAGGGGTTATTTTTGTTTCGCTAAAAACCGCCAGTATTCCGCAACTGCTGACGATCATTAAAAGCGAGCTCCAGCATTGTATGAGCCCGTCAGCCACCGACGCCGCGGGTCGGGAACTCAGCTGCGCCAGCTGCCCGCACCGCGTGCTGTCGCGCTCGCAGACCGCCGTGGTGCACGGTATTCTCGAAGGGATGGATATGAGTAAAATCGCCGCCCTGCAGCGCGTCAGTCCCCGTACCGCCGCCTATCATAAAAATAAGATTATGGAAAAATACAGTCTGAATAATAACCATGACTTTTTCCAGTTTATGAATCTGTTACGAGAGCGCTGGTAGGTAAATAGCGAGCAGAAGAGAATAAGATATTCGCCTGGCGATATTGTCGTAAATCCGAAAATAGCCACAGGATGCTAAAAAAGCGCCAGCGCTGCCAGACATAACGTTAAACTCTGACGCTTCCTCGGTATAAAGACGTTACCGCGCGCCTTTATATAAGAAAAAAGACTATTTACGAGGAAAACTGATACTTCGTCACATTGCCCCTGACGTGCCTGTCAGGGGGCTTTTTTTCGGTGTGGAATGGCGCCCTCTGCACGAGGGCGCGGCAGGATCAGGCTTCCACTTTCTCCACTTGCCAGTCCGGCTGCGCTTCCTCGTCGGTCAGCAGACCTTCGTTTTTCGACAGCATAGCGGTGGCGATGCCGTTACCCAGTACGTTGATGGCGGAGCGCCCCATATCGAGGAAATGATCGATGCCCATCAGCAGCAGGATCCCGGCAACCGGGATATGGAAGCTGGGGATAGTGGCCGCCAGCACCACCAGCGCCGAGCGCGGTACCCCGGCGATGCCTTTCGAGGCCAGCATCAGGGTCAACATCATGACCGTAATCTCGCTGAAGCTCAGCGGGACGTTATAGGCCTGGGCGATAAACATCGCGGCGAAGGAGCAGTAGACCATCGAGCCGACGAGGTTAAACGAGTAGCCAATCGGCAGAACGAACGAGACGATATTGCGCGAACAACCAAACTTCACCAGCCGTTCGAGGGTCTTCGGATAGGCAGCTTCCGAGCTGCTGGTGGTAAAGGCTACCAGCACCGGATCTTTCAGCATGTTCAGCAGACGGAAGACCTCTTTCTTCAGCACCATATAGCCGACGGCAATCAGCACCGCGCTGGTCAACAGCACCGCCAGGTAATAACCGCCGATGAACGAAGCGTAGTTGAGCAAAATCCCCAACCCCTGCGAGGCAATCACCGACGAGATGGCGGCGAAGATGGCCAGCGGCGCAACGTACATCACATAGCCGGTCACCTTCAGCATAATGTGCGACACCACGTTAAGGGCCGCCACCAGCGGAGCATTAAACTTCTCGCCCAGCGACGCGCCGGCGATGCCAAAGAACATCGAGAACACCACGATCTGCAGGATCTCGTTGTTGGCCATCGCCTCAGTGATGCTGGTAGGGATGGTATGCGACAGGAAGCCTTTCAGGGTCATGCCGCTGACCGCCAGGCCGGTATCCACCGCCTCTTTCGGTACCGTCAGGTTCAGCCCGGCGCCCGGGTGCTGGAAGGTGACGATCACCAGCCCGACGAGAATGGATAATACCGATGAAGTGATAAACCACACCATCGCCTTACCACCCACCCGGCCGATGGTCGCCGTCTCGCCGAGACGCATGATCCCGACCGTCAGGGTGCTGAACACCAAGGGCGCGATAACCATTTTGATTAAGCGCAGAAACAGATCGGTCAGCAGCGTGATGTTGTCTGCCCAGGCGGAGATGGTAGTCGGCGTCGCGTAGGCATGGATAGCCGCGCCGGAGAGGATCCCCATCAGCATAAAAACGACGATGAAGAGCGTGAGTTTGTTTGCGTTTGCCACAGCAATGACCCCTGATTATTTAACACGTTGATTTTTAAGTGCATATTTTATTATTATGAGAATGCACTGATTTATTCACCGCATAAATCTAATTAAAGCCCCCGCGGATACAACTATTTTTTGCTTTTTTAAACTAAAAGTTGATATCACCCCGGAAATCAGCGGCGAGAACGCCCGGCGTCGCGGCCGTTATCCAGACATTTCTCAACCTTCTTTTCATAATTCCTCCATTTTTACGGCCCCTTCCCTCACTAAACTAGTATCATTCAGCGAAACGCTTCAGGATGAGACCGTAAACTAATGAAAGGCAGTAACATACGTCGTTGGGGCGCCGCGCTGGCGGTAGTGATTATCGCCGGGGCCGCCTACTGGTTCTGGCACGATCGTGGAACGAGCGGCAGCGGGACGCCCGCCACCGGGCAGGGTCCGCAGGGTCCGGGCGGCGCGCGCCATGGCCGCTTTGGCGGCGCGCTGGCGCCGGTGCAGGCCGCCACCGCAACCGAACAAGCGGTCCCGCGCTATCTCACCGGGCTGGGTACCGTGACGGCGGCCAATACCGTCACCGTCCGCAGCCGGGTCGACGGCCAGCTGCTTAGCCTTCACTTCCAGGAGGGTCAGCAGGTCAAAGCCGGCGATCTGCTGGCGCAGATCGATCCCAGCCAGTTTAAAGTCGCCCTCGCCCAGGCGCAGGGTCAGCTGGCGAAAGATAACGCCACTCTGGCGAATGCCCGCCGCGATCTCGCCCGTTACCAGCAGCTGGTGAAAACCAATCTCGTCTCCCGCCAGGAGCTCGACACCCAGCAGTCGCTGGTGGTGGAATCCGCTGGCACCGTAAAAGCCGATGAAGCAGCCGTCGCCAGCGCCCAGCTGCAGCTCGACTGGACGCGCATTACCGCGCCGATCGACGGCCGCGTCGGCTTAAAGCAGGTCGATATCGGCAACCAGATTTCCAGCGGGGATACCACCGGGATTGTGGTTCTCACCCAGACGCATCCGATCGACGTGGTCTTTACCCTGCCGGAAAACAGCATCGCCACGGTGGTGCAGGCGCAGAAAGCGGGTAAAGCGCTCAGCGTCGAAGCCTGGGACCGTACCAATAAGCAGAAAATCAGCGTCGGGGAGCTGCTGAGCCTCGACAACCAGATCGATGCGACCACCGGGACCATCAAGCTGAAGGCGCGCTTCAGCAATCTGGACGACGCCCTGTTCCCCAACCAGTTCGTTAACGCCCGCCTGCTGGTGGACACCCAGCAGAACGCGGTAGTCATCCCTGCCGCCGCTCTGCAGATGGGCAACGAAGGGCATTTTGTATGGGTGCTGAACGATGAGAATAAGGTCAGCAAACACAGCGTCACCCCGGGGATCCAGGACAGCCAGAAAGTGGTCATCAGCGCCGGGCTTTCCGCCGGGGATCGCGTGGTCACCGACGGGATTGACCGCCTGACCGAAGGGGCGAAAGTGGAAGTTGTCACCGCCAGCGGCAGCGAGCAGGCGCAGCCCGCCCCGCGGCAGAGCGGTAAACACGGAGCGCGTTCCTGATGCAGGTGTTACCCCCAGGCCGCACCGGCGGCCCGTCCCGGCTGTTTATTATGCGTCCGGTGGCCACCACTCTGCTGATGGTGGCGATCCTGTTAGCCGGGATCATCGGCTACCGCTTTCTGCCGGTCTCCGCGTTACCGGAGGTGGATTACCCGACCATTCAGGTAGTCACCCTCTATCCGGGCGCCAGCCCGGACGTGGTGACCTCCGCTATCACCGCCCCGCTGGAACGCCAGTTCGGCCAGATGTCCGGGCTTAAGCAGATGTCATCGCAAAGTTCCGGCGGCGCCTCGGTCGTCACGCTCCAGTTCCAGCTGACCCTGCCGCTGGACGTTGCCGAGCAGGAAGTGCAGGCGGCCATCAACGCCGCCACCAACCTGCTGCCGAACGATCTGCCCAACCCGCCGGTCTACAGCAAGGTGAACCCGGCGGATCCGCCGATCATGACCCTCGCCGTTACCTCCTCCGCGATCCCGATGACCCAGGTAGAGGATATGGTGGAGACGCGGGTGGCGCAGAAGATCTCTCAGGTTTCCGGCGTCGGTCTGGTGACCCTCGCCGGCGGCCAGCGCCCGGCGGTGCGGGTGAAGCTTAACGCCCAGGCCATCGCCGCCCTCGGCCTGACCAGCGAAACCGTGCGCACCGCCATCACCAGCGCCAACGTTAACTCGGCGAAAGGCAGCCTCGACGGCCCGGCCCGCGCGGTAACGCTTTCCGCTAACGATCAGATGCAGTCCGCTGAGGATTACCGCCGCCTGATTATCGCTTATCAGAACGGGGCGCCGATCCGGCTCGGCGATGTCGCCAGCGTCGAACAAGGGGCCGAAAACAGCTGGCTCGGGGCGTGGGCCAACCAGCAGCGGGCGATCGTGATGAACGTCCAGCGCCAGCCGGGGGCCAACATTATCGACACCGCCGACAGCATTCGCCAGATGCTGCCGCAGCTTACCGAGAGCCTGCCGAAATCGGTGAAGGTGCAGGTTCTCTCCGACCGGACCACCAACATCCGCGCCTCGGTGCGCGACACCCAGTTTGAGCTGATGCTGGCCATCGCCCTGGTGGTGATGATCATCTACCTGTTCCTGCGCAACGTGCCGGCGACCATTATTCCCGGCGTCGCGGTGCCGCTGTCGCTGGTGGGTACCTTCGCGGTGATGGTGTTCCTCGACTTCTCGATCAACAACCTGACGCTGATGGCCCTGACCATCGCCACCGGCTTTGTGGTGGATGACGCCATCGTGGTGATCGAGAACATCTCGCGCTATATCGAGAAAGGCGAGAAGCCGCTGGCCGCTGCGCTGAAAGGCGCGGGAGAAATCGGCTTCACCATTATCTCCCTCACCTTCTCGCTGATCGCGGTGCTGATCCCGCTGCTGTTTATGGGCGATATCGTTGGCCGCCTGTTCCGCGAATTCGCCGTTACCCTTGCCGTCGCCATCCTGATCTCGGCGGTGGTCTCCCTGACCCTGACGCCGATGATGTGCGCCCGCATGTTAAGCCACGAATCGCTGCGTAAGCAGAACCGCTTCTCGCGGGCCAGCGAGCGCTTCTTTGACCGGGTGATCGCCGTCTATGGCCGCTGGCTGAGTCGGGTGCTGAACCACCCGTGGCTGACGCTCGGCGTCGCCCTGAGCACCCTGGCGCTGTCGATTCTGCTGTGGGTCTTTATCCCGAAAGGCTTTTTCCCGATCCAGGATAACGGCATTATCCAGGGCACCCTCCAGGCGCCGCAGTCGGTCTCCTTCGCCAGCATGGCCCAGCGCCAGCAGCAGGTTTCCGACATTATTCTCAAGGATCCGGCGGTGGAGAGCCTGACCTCGTTCGTCGGCGTCGACGGCACCAACCCGGCGCTGAACAGCGCCCGCCTGCAGATCAACCTCAAGCCGCTGGATGAACGCGACGACCGCGTCCAGACGGTGATTAGCCGTCTGCAGCAGGCGGTGGCCGGTGTCCCGGGCGTGGCGCTCTATCTGCAGCCGACCCAGGATCTGACCATCGACACCACGGTGAGCCGCACCCAGTACCAGTTCACTCTACAGGCGAACTCCCTCGAGGCGTTGAGCACGTGGGTGCCGCCGCTGCTCAGTCGCCTGCAGGCTCAGCCGCAGCTGGCCGACGTCAGCAGCGACTGGCAGGACAAAGGCCTGGCCGCCTATATCAAGGTGGATCGCGACAGCGCCAGCCGCCTCGGCATCTCGATGGCCGATGTCGATAACGCGCTGTACAACGCCTTCGGCCAGCGGCTGATCTCCACCATTTACACCCAGGCGAATCAGTATCGCGTGGTGCTAGAGCAGGATACCGAAGCGACGCCGGGCCTGGCGGCGCTGGATAATATCCGCCTGACCAGCAGCGACGGCGGCATCGTGCCGCTGACCGCCATCGCCACGGTGGAGCAGCGCTTTACCCCGCTGTCGGTGAACCACCTCGATCAGTTCCCGGTGACCACCATCTCGTTTAACGTTCCGGACAACTACTCACTGGGCGAAGCGGTAGAGGCAATCCTCACCGCCGAACAGTCGCTGGATTTCCCGAGCGATATTCGAACTCAGTTCCAGGGCAGCTCGCTGGCCTTCCAGTCGGCGCTGGGCAGCACCGTCTGGCTGGTCGTGGCCGCGGTGGTGGCGATGTATATCGTACTGGGGGTGCTGTATGAGAGCTTTATCCATCCGATCACCATTCTCTCCACCCTGCCCACCGCCGGGGTCGGGGCGCTGCTGGCGCTGTGGCTGGCGGGCAGCGAGCTGGACGTGATCGCCATCATCGGCATCATTCTGCTGATCGGCATCGTGAAGAAGAACGCCATCATGATGATCGACTTCGCGCTGGCCGCCGAGCGCGAGCAGGGCATGCCGCCGCGGGAGGCGATCTACCAGGCCTGTCTGCTCCGCTTCCGACCGATCCTGATGACCACCCTCGCCGCCCTGCTCGGCGCCCTGCCGCTGATGCTGAGCACCGGCGTCGGCGCGGAGCTGCGGCGTCCGTTGGGGATCGGCATGGTTGGCGGCCTGATGCTCAGCCAGGTGCTGACCCTGTTCACCACCCCGGTGATCTATCTGCTGTTCGACCGCCTGTCGCTGCACCTGAAGCGCCGCTTCCCGCGTCAGGAAGAGGAGGCGTAAGTGAAGTTATTCGCCCTCTTCATTTACCGCCCGGTGGCGACGATCCTCATCTCGCTGGCCATCACCCTGTGCGGCATTCTCGGCTTCCGGCTGCTGCCGGTGGCCCCGCTGCCGCAGGTCGATTTCCCGGTGATTATGGTCAGCGCCTCGCTGCCGGGGGCCTCGCCGGAGACCATGGCCTCGTCGGTGGCCACCCCGCTGGAGCGCTCCCTGGGGCGGATTGCCGGGGTCAATGAGATGACCTCCTCCAGTTCACTCGGCAGCACCCGCATCATTCTCGAGTTTAACTTCGACCGCGATATCAACGGCGCGGCGCGCGATGTCCAGGCAGCGATCAACGCCGCGCAAAGCCTGCTGCCGAGCGGGATGCCCAGCCGGCCGACCTACCGCAAAGCCAACCCGTCGGATGCGCCGATCATGATCCTGACGCTGACCTCCGACACCTACTCCCAGGGTGAGCTGTATGATTTCGCCTCCACCCAGCTGGCGCAGACCATCGCGCAGATTGACGGCGTCGGCGATGTCGACGTCGGCGGCAGCTCCCTGCCGGCGGTGCGCGTCGACCTCAACCCGCAGGCGCTGTTCAACCAGGGCGTGTCGCTGGACGCGGTGCGCACCGCCATCAGCGACGCCAACGTGCGCAAGCCGCAGGGGGCGCTGGAGGACAGCGCCCACCGCTGGCAGGTGCATACCAACGATGAGCTGAAGACCGCCGCCGACTATCAGCCGCTGATCGTCCACTACCAGAATGGCGCCGCGGTGCGGCTGGGGGATGTTGCCACCGTCTCAGATTCGGTGCAGGACGTGCGCAACGCCGGGATGACCAACGCCAAGCCGGCGATCCTGCTGATGATCCGCAAACTGCCGGAAGCCAATATCATTCAGACGGTGGACAGCATCCGCGCCCGCCTGCCGGAGCTACAGCAGACCATCCCGGCGGCCATCGACCTGCAGATCGCCCAGGATCGCTCGCCGACCATCCGCGCCTCGCTGGAGGAGGTGGAGCAGACGCTGGTGATCTCGGTGGCGCTGGTGATCCTGGTGGTGTTCCTGTTCCTGCGCTCCGGACGCGCCACGCTGATCCCCGCCGTCGCCGTTCCGGTTTCCTTAATCGGCACCTTCGCCGCGATGTACTTATGCGGTTTCAGCCTCAATAACCTGTCGCTGATGGCCCTGACTATCGCTACCGGCTTCGTGGTGGATGACGCCATCGTGGTGCTGGAGAATATCTCCCGCCATCTGGAGGCGGGGATGAAACCGCTGCAGGCGGCGCTGCAGGGAAGCCGCGAGGTCGGCTTTACCGTGCTGTCGATGAGCTTGTCGCTGGTGGCGGTGTTTCTGCCGCTGCTGCTGATGGGCGGCCTGCCCGGCCGCCTGCTGCGCGAGTTCGCCGTCACCCTGTCGGTGGCGATCGGCATCTCGCTGGCGGTCTCCCTCACCCTGACGCCGATGATGTGCGGCTGGCTGCTGAAAAGCGGCAAACCCCACCAGCCGACGCGCAACCGCGGCTTTGGCCGCCTGCTGGTGGCCGTACAGGGCGGCTATGGTAAATCGTTAAAATGGGTGCTGAAGCACAGCCGCCTGACCGGCCTGGTGGTGCTCGGCACCATCGCCCTCAGCGTCTGGCTCTACATTTCGATCCCGAAAACCTTCTTCCCGGAGCAGGACACCGGGGTGCTGATGGGCGGCATTCAGGCCGACCAGAGCATCTCCTTCCAGGCGATGCGCGGCAAGCTGCAGGACTTTATGAAAATCATTCGCGAAGATCCGGCGGTGGATAACGTCACCGGATTTACCGGCGGCTCGCGGGTCAACAGCGGGATGATGTTTATCACCCTCAAGCCGCGCGACCAGCGCCACGAGACGGCGCAGCAGGTGATTGACCGACTGCGCAAAAAGCTGGCCAACGAGCCCGGGGCTAACCTGTTCCTGATGGCGGTGCAGGATATCCGCGTCGGTGGCCGGCAGTCGAACGCCAGCTATCAGTACACCCTGCTATCCGATGACCTGTCGGCGCTGCGCGAGTGGGAGCCGAAGATCCGCAAAGCGCTGGCGGCGCTGCCTGAGCTGGCGGACGTCAACTCGGATCAGCAGGACAATGGCGCCGAAATGGACCTGGTCTATGACCGGGATACCATGTCGCGCCTCGGCATCAGCGTTTAGGACGCCAACAACCTGCTGAACAACGCCTTCGGCCAGCGGCAGATCTCCACCATCTACCAGCCGCTTAACCAGTACAAGGTGGTGATGGAGGTGGATCCGGCCTACACCCAGGACGTCAGCGCCCTGGATAAGATGTTTGTCATCAACAGCGAGGGCAAGCCGATCCCGCTGGCCTACTTCGCCAAATGGCAGCCGGCCAACGCCCCGCTGTCGGTGAACCACCAGGGGCTGTCGGCGGCGTCCACAATCTCCTTTAACCTGCCCACCGGCCGCTCGCTGTCGGAAGCCAGCGAGGCGATTAACCGCGCGATGACCCAGCTCGGGGTGCCGTCCACCGTACGTGGCTCATTTGCCGGTACCGCTCAGGTGTTCCAGCAGACCATGAACGCGCAGGTGATCCTGATCCTCGCGGCCATTGCCACGGTCTATATCGTGCTGGGGATGCTCTACGAGAGCTATGTACATCCGTTGACCATCCTTTCGACGCTACCCTCCGCCGGGGTGGGCGCGCTGCTGGCGCTGGAGATATTCGATGCCCCGTTCAGCCTAATCGCCCTTATCGGGATCATGTTATTAATTGGCATCGTGAAGAAAAACGCCATCATGATGGTTGATTTTGCCCTTGAGGCGCAGCGCACCGGCAACCTGACGCCGGAAGAGGCGATTTTCCAGGCCTGCCTGCTGCGTTTCCGGCCGATTATGATGACCACCCTCGCCGCGCTGTTCGGCGCCCTGCCGCTGGTGCTCTCCGGCGGCGACGGCTCCGAACTGCGCCAGCCGCTGGGGATCACTATCGTCGGCGGTCTGGTGATGAGCCAGCTGTTAACGCTCTACACCACGCCGGTGGTCTATCTTTTCTTTGACCGTTTGCGGCTGCGTTTTTCGCGTCATTCCACTCAACCGGTAAGCGAATAAGATGACAGACCTCCCGGCCAGCGTGCGCTGGCAGCTATGGATAGTGGCGTTCGGCTTCTTTATGCAGTCGCTGGACACCACCATCGTCAACACCGCCCTCCCCTCGATGGCCAAAAGCCTCGGGGAGAGTCCGCTGCATATGCATATGATCATCGTCTCCTATGTCCTGACGGTGGCGGTGATGCTGCCGGCCAGCGGCTGGCTGGCCGACCGGGTCGGGGTGCGCAATATTTTCTTTACCGCCATCGTGCTGTTTACCGCTGGATCGCTGTTTTGCGCCCAGGCCAGCACCCTTGACCAGCTGGTGATGGCGCGGGTGCTGCAGGGTATCGGCGGCGCGATGATGGTGCCGGTCGGCCGCCTGACGGTGATGAAGATCGTCCCGCGCGATCAGTACATGGCGGCGATGACCTTCGTTACCCTGCCGGGCCAGGTCGGCCCGCTGCTCGGCCCGGCGCTGGGCGGGGTACTGGTGGAGTACGCCTCCTGGCACTGGATCTTCCTCATTAACATCCCGGTGGGGATCGTCGGCGCCATCGCCACCCTCTGCCTGATGCCCAACTACACCATGCAGACCCGACGCTTCGATCTCGCCGGCTTTGTGCTGCTGGCGGCCGGGATGGCGACCCTGACCCTGGCGCTGGATGGCCAGAAAGGGCTCGGCATTTCCCCCGCCTGGCTGGCGGGACTGGTGGCCGTCGGCCTCGCCGCCCTGCTGCTCTACCTGTGGCACGCCCGCGGTAACGCCCGGGCGCTGTTCAGCCTTAACCTGTTTCGCAACCGCACCTTCTCCCTTGGCCTCGGCGGCAGCTTCGCCGGGCGCATCGGCAGCGGCATGCTGCCGTTTATGACCCCGGTGTTCCTGCAGATCGGCCTCGGTTTTAGCCCCTTCCACGCCGGGCTGATGATGATCCCGATGGTGCTCGGCAGCATGGGGATGAAGCGGATCGTGGTCCAGGTGGTCAACCGCTTCGGCTACCGTCGGGTGCTGGTCGCCAGCACTCTGGGGCTGGCGGCGGTCAGCCTGCTGTTTATGTTTTGCGCCCTGGCGGGCTGGTATTACGCGCTGCCGCTGATCCTGTTTCTGCAGGGGATGATCAACGCCAGCCGCTTCTCGTCGATGAATACCCTGACCCTGAAAGATCTCCCGGACGATCTGGCCAGCAGCGGCAACAGCCTGCTGTCGATGGTGATGCAGCTGTCGATGAGTATTGGCGTGACCATCGCCGGGCTGCTGCTGGGGCTGTACGGCCAGCAGCATCTGAACCTCGACGCCGCCGGCACCCATCAGGTCTTTCTCTATACCTATCTGAGCATGGCGGCGATCATCGCCCTGCCGGCGCTCATCTTTTCCCGGGTACCGGATGACGTCGGCAGCAATACCGTCATCCGTCGACGCAACAGGAGTGGATCGTGAAATTTTGGCGCCCGGGCATTACCGGCAAGCTGTTCCTCGCTATTTTCGCCACCTGCATCGTGCTGCTGATCAGCATGCACTGGGCGGTGCGCATCAGTTTCGAACGCGGGTTTATCGATTACATCAAGCGCGGCAATGAGCAGCGGTTAACCATGCTTAGCGACGCGCTGAGCGAGCAGTATGCCCAGCACGGCAGCTGGGCGTTTCTGCGCAACAATGACCGCTTTATCTTCCAGCTGCTGCGCACCTTCGAACGGGATAATGACGACCGCTCGCCGCCGGGGCACGCCATGAAGCCGGGGGCGATGGACGCGCCGGACGCCGGTCCCGATGGGCCGCCGCCGGATGGTCCCCCTGACGGCCCGCGCCCGAGGCCGGAAATGCCGCCCCACGGCTGGCGCACCATGTTCTGGGTGGTCGATCAGTCTGGCCGGGTGCTGGTGGGCCCCCGCGAGCGTGTGCCGGAGGACGGCAGCCAGCGCAGCATTATGGTCAACGGCGTGGAGGTAGGCAGAGTGATCGCCTCGCCGGTGGAGCGGCTAACCCGCAATACCGACATTAACTTCGACCGGCAGCAGAAGCGCACCAGCTGGCTGATTGTCGCCCTCGCCACCCTGCTTGCCGCGCTGGCCACCTTCCCGCTGGCCCGCGGCCTGCTGGCGCCGGTGAAACGGCTGGTGGAAGGCACCCATAAGCTGGCGGCGGGCGACTTTTCCACCCGCGTGACGGTGACCGGCGGCGATGAGCTCGGCCGCCTGGCGCAGGATTTTAACCAGCTTGCCAGCACCCTGGAGCGCAACCAGCAGATGCGTCGCGACCTGATGGCCGATATCTCCCATGAACTGCGTACCCCGCTGGCGGTGCTGCGCGGCGAGCTGGAGGCGATTCAGGACGGGGTCCGGCGTTTTACCCCTGAATCCATTCCCTCTCTGCAGGCTGAAGTGGCCACCCTCACCAAGCTGGTAGACGATCTCCATCAGCTGTCGATGTCCGATGAGGGAGCGCTGGCCTACCAGAAAACCTCGCTGGATATCATCACCCTGCTGGAGGTAGCCGCAGGCGCTTTTCGCGAGCGCTTCGCCGGCCGGCAGCTGAGCATCCAGGTGTCGCTCCCGGAGCAGGCGATGATCTTCGGCGACCGCGACCGCCTGATGCAGCTCTTCAACAATCTGCTGGAAAACAGCCTGCGCTATACCGACAGCGGCGGCAGCCTGCACATCACCGCCCGCCGCAGCGGACGGATGCTGGTGATCGACTTCGCCGACAGCGCCCCCGGGGTCAGCGATGAGCAGCTGGCCCGCCTGTGCGAGCGCTTTTACCGGGCAGAAGGATCGCGCAACCGCGCCAGCGGCGGCTCCGGCCTTGGGCTGGCGATTTGCCTCAATATCGTAGCGGCCCACGGCGGCACCCTGCGTGCCGACCATTCGCCTTTTGGCGGGGTTAGCATTAAAGTTGAGTTACCTCTGGAACATGATTTACCGAGAGACGTATGACTGAATTGCCTGTAGATGAAAACACCCCGCGCATTCTTATCGTGGAAGATGAACCCAAGCTCGGCCAGCTGCTGATTGATTATCTGCAGGCCGCCGGCTATGCGCCTACGCTGATTAACCATGGCGACAAGGTCCTGCCCTACGTTCGCCAGACTCCGCCGCACCTGATCCTGCTGGATCTGATGCTGCCCGGTACCGACGGCCTGACGCTGTGCCGCGAAATTCGCCGCTTCTCCGACGTTCCGGTGGTGATGGTGACGGCGAAAATCGAAGAGATCGACCGCCTGCTGGGGCTGGAGATTGGCGCCGACGACTATATCTGCAAGCCTTACAGCCCGCGGGAAGTGGTCGCCCGGGTGAAAACCATTCTCCGCCGCTGCAAGCCGCAGCGCGACCTGCAGGCGCTGGACGCGCAGAGTCCGCTGATTGTCGACGAGGGCCGTTTTCAGGCCTCGTGGCGCGACAAGCTGCTGGACCTCACCCCCGCCGAGTTTCGGCTGCTGAAAACCCTCTCCCAGGAGCCGGGCAAAGTGTTCTCCCGCGAACAGCTACTCAACCATCTGTATGACGACTATCGGGTAGTGACCGACCGCACCATCGACAGCCACATCAAGAACCTGCGGCGCAAGCTGGAGGCGCTGGACGCCGAACAGTCGTTTATCCGCGCCGTGTACGGGGTTGGCTACCGCTGGGAAGCCGACGCCTGCCGGCTGGCGTAGTGAGCCTTTCCCGGCTCGCGCTGCGCTTAGCCGGGCTACAAGTCCACCGCCGTCTGCAATCCGTAGCCCGGGTAAGGCGTTTACGCCGCAACCCGGGAAACTCCGTAGCGACTATGACACCAAGCGTTATGAGCGCTGTCAGTGTGAGCACTGCCCAGGTTCAAAATGGCAAACAAATTAGCCATACTGAAAGATACCCATCTGATATTTACTCCCCTTCGCCGCGGCGCTACAATGCCCGCCCTTAATGTGGGGACACTCCCCAACTCGCCGCACCCGGTGCGGCGAATCTGACCTGTCATCAGAACGAGAACACCATGTTTAAACCAGAACTCCTTTCCCCGGCGGGAACGCTGAAGAATATGCGTTACGCTTTCGCCTATGGCGCTGATGCCGTTTATGCCGGCCAGCCGCGCTACTCGCTGCGCGTGCGTAACAACGAATTCAATCACGAAAATCTGCAGCTCGGCATCAATGAAGCCCACGCGTTGGGTAAAAAATTCTATGTGGTGGTCAACATCGCCCCGCATAACGCCAAGCTGAAAACGTTTATTCGCGATCTGAAGCCGGTGGTGGAGATGGGTCCGGACGCGCTGATCATGTCCGATCCGGGTTTAATCATGCTGGTGCGGGAAAACTTTCCGGATATGCCGATCCATCTTTCGGTGCAGGCCAACGCCGTCAACTGGGCGACGGTCAAATTCTGGCAGCAGATGGGCCTCAGCCGCGTGATCCTGTCGCGTGAACTGTCGCTGGATGAAATCGAAGAGATCCGCCGCCAGGTGCCGGAGATGGAAATTGAGATTTTCGTCCACGGCGCGCTGTGCATGGCCTACTCCGGCCGCTGCCTGCTCTCCGGGTATATCAACAAGCGCGACCCGAATCAGGGAACCTGCACCAACGCCTGCCGCTGGGAATACAACGTGGCGGAAGGTAAAGAGGACGACGTCGGCAATATCGTTCACAAATATGAGCCGATTCCGGTGCAGACCGTGGAGCCAACCCTCGGCATTGGCGCGCCGACCGATAAAGTCTTTATGATCGAGGAAGCCAAACGTCCGGGCGAGTACATGACCGCCTTCGAAGATGAGCACGGCACCTACATCATGAACTCGAAAGATCTGCGGGCTATCGCCCACGTTGAGCGTCTGACCCAGATGGGCGTTCACTCGCTGAAGATCGAAGGCCGCACCAAATCCTTCTACTACTGCGCGCGCACCGCCCAGGTTTACCGCAAGGCGATCGATGATGCCGCCGCCGGCAAACCGTTCGATACCAGCCTGCTGGAAACCCTTGAGGGGCTGGCCCATCGCGGGTACACCGAAGGCTTCCTGCGCCGCCATACCCATGACGATTACCAGAACTACGAATATGGCTACTCCCTCTCCGAACGCCAGCAGTTTGTCGGCGAATTCACCGGGGAGCGGAACGGCCCGCTGGCGGCAGTGGCGGTCAAAAATAAGTTCAGCGTTGGCGACAGCCTTGAACTGATGACTCCGCAGGGTAACGTCAACTTCACCCTCGAGCACATGGAAAATGGCAAAGGCGAAGCCATGCCGGTGGCCCCGGGCGACGGCTATACCGTATGGTTGCCTGTGCCGGACGACCTGCCCCTGCAGTATGCGCTGCTGATGCGCAACTTTACTGGTCAGACAACCAGAAACCCGCACGGTAACTAGTTAATTTGCGTTATTTTTTCACGATGTAAGGATATTAGAATCGGATCACATACCGTTTCGATCGAAACAGGTATCATCCATTTCGCTGAAAAACATAACCCATAAATGCTAGTTGTACCAGGAACCACCTCCTTAGCCTGCGTAATCTCCCTTACGCGGGCTTATTTTTTTGCCTCTCTTCCGGCCTTCACTTGCGTCATGCGGTACACTTTATGCAACATTGAGCAATAAAGGTTCCCTTGATGATGTCTACGTTTCCTGCCAGCTTACTGATCCTTAACGGCAAAGGTGCCAATGAACCGCAGCTACGCGAAGCGGTTAACCTGTTACGCGATGAAGGGATTGATATTCACGTCCGCGTGACCTGGGAAAAGGGCGATGCCGCGCGGTTTATCGATGAAGCCCTGCAGCTGAACGTTGAAACGGTGATCGCCGGCGGCGGCGACGGCACGATTAATGAAGTGGCGACCGCGCTGGTGGAGCGCGGCAGCAACATGGCGCTGGGGATTTTACCGCTGGGCACGGCCAACGACTTCGCCACCAGCGTCGGTATTCCACAGGATCTGGCCAGCGCCCTCAAGCTGGCGATCGTCGGTCGCGATGTGCCGATAGATATCGCCCGGGTTAATGATAAGACCGGCTTTATTAATATGGCGACCGGCGGGTTCGGCACCCGGATCACCACCGAAACACCGGAAAAGCTCAAAGCCGCGCTCGGCGGTGTCTCTTATTTAATCCATGGCCTGATGCGCATGGATACCCTGAAGCCGGACCGCTGCGAGATCCGCGGGGAGAACTTTCACTGGCAGGGCGATGCGCTGGTCATCGGCATCGGCAACGGCCGCCAGGCGGGCGGCGGCCAGCAGCTATGTCCGGAGGCGTTGATTAACGATGGTCTGCTGCATCTGCGCATTTTCACCGGCGAAGAGCTGATCCCTGCCCTCTTCAGCACCCTGGCGAATCCGGAAAACTCGCCGAATATTGTCGACGGCGTCTCCTCCTGGTTTGAGATCACCGCCCCCCATGAGATGACGTTTAACCTCGACGGCGAGCCGCTCAGCGGAAAAACCTTCCGTATGGAGCTGTTACCGGCGGCCCTGCGCTGCCGGCTGCCGCCCGACTGCCCGCTGCTACGCTGATCAGGCTTCGCAAAGCAAAGACGGTGCCCGGCTGGTATACAGCAGCCGGGTTCGTTGATTGAGCCTCTGAATGTTAAGGTAAAACGGCACCTGCGGCTGCAGGAAAAACCTGGGCAGGATATCGATCCAAACAACGCGCTTACATTAATAGACGATACCTACAACCACAAAAAACCTATAACATCAAATAGTTACCTATTAAAATGGGCGCATCTTCCGTGAGACAATGCGCCATAAAGCTTAGTATTCCGCCACCTCACGCGCCATTTCGCGCGTATATTGCCGACTGGCGTTAACCAGCATCTGCGTATAGGCCGTCTGCGCCTGGCCGCTGACCAGCGCATCGACCGTCAGGGTTTCGAGGATCTTCCCGTACTGCATCACCGCCACTTTCTGGCATAAGTGGGCAATAACCCCAAGATCGTGGGTGACCATCAGGTAAGTGAGCTTAGCCTCCCGCTGCAATTCTGCCAGCAGGTTAAGGATCTCAGCCTGCACCGACACATCCAGCGCCGACGTCGGCTCATCCAGCAGCAGCACCTGAGGCTCAAGAATCAGCGCTCTGGCTATCGCCACGCGCTGCCGCTGCCCGCCGGAGAGCTGATGCGGATAGCGCTCGCGAAAGGCGCGGTTGAGGCCAACTTTATCCAGCAGCACATTGATCCGCCGGTCGCGGTCGTTGATACGATGGATCTGCAGCGGCTCTTCGAGGATATCGCCAATGGTGTGACGGGGATGCAGTGATCCGTAAGGGTCCTGAAATACCATCTGCACCTGACGGCAGCGCTCGCGGCTAATTTCATGCCCTAAGGGCTGAGCATCGATGGTCAGTTCCCCCTGCCAGTGGGTAAACAGCCCCGCCAGGCACTTGAGCACCGTCGTTTTACCGGAACCGGACTCTCCTACCAGACCGTAGATCTCGCCGGGCTTAACGTGGAAACTGACGTCATACAGCACCTGGTTACGCTTCTCCCCCTCGCCAAACGCGAGGTTGAGATGTTGAACTTCAATCATTATCCGCTCCTTAATCCGTTAACCAGCTGGCCTGACGCTGCAGCACCGGCAGTATCGGGCGACGATGCTGCATATCCGGCAGCGAGTTAATCAATCCCTGAGTGTAGGGGTGACGGGCGTGATCGAGATCTTTAGCGGCGATGGACTCCACTACCCGTCCGGCGTACATCACCAGCACCCGGTCGCAGAAGCTGCGCACCAGGTTGATATCGTGGCTGATAAAAATCAGCCCCAGCCCGCGCGACTGAACCAGGTCATCCAGCAGGCCCAGCACCTGCAGGCGCACCGACACGTCCAGCGCGGAGGTGGGCTCATCGGCAATGATCAGCTCCGGGTCGGTAATCAGCATCATGGCGATCATGATGCGCTGCCCCTGTCCGCCGGATATTTCATGCGGATAAAGCTGATAAACGCGCTCCGGCTGGCGAATACGCACCACCTCCAGCATCTCCAGCGCCCTGGCTTTCGCCTCATCTTTGCGCCCGGGATGATGAGTAAGCCAGGCCTCGGCGATTTGCTTACCCACGCAGACCACCGGATTAAGCGAATATTTCGGGTCCTGCATAATCATAGAGATACGTTTGCCGCGTACGCCGCGCATCTGCGCTTCGCTAAGATGCTGCAGATCGAGGTCGGCAAACTGCATCCGGCTGGCGCTGACGCGGGCCTTTTTCGGATGCAGCTGCAGCAGCGCGCGCCCAACGGTGGACTTACCCGAACCGGACTCGCCGACAATAGCCAGCTTCTCATGCCCAAGCTGGAAGGAGACGCCGCGCACGGCGTGGGTCACCGCGCTACCGTTAACAAAGTCGACGCACAAATCGCGCACGTCGAGTAGCGGTGCATTATTCACTACGGGGATCGAGGATGTCACGTAGGCCATCTCCTAAGAAGTTGAACGCTAAGCTATTGATCAAAATCGCCAGCCCCGGAATGGTTACGACCCACCAGCACTCCATCATATAAGTGCGCCCGCTGGAGATCATCGCTCCCCACTCCGGCTCTGGCGGCTGCGCGCCGAGGCCGAGAAAGCCTAGGCCGGCCGCGGTCAGAATGATCCCGGCCATATTCATGGTGATACGGATAATGACCGAGGGCAGACACAGCGGCACGATATGGCGCCAGAGGACGCGGGCCGATGAAGCGCCCTGCAGACGCACGGCGGAGATAAAATCAGCCTGGCGCAGAGAGAGCGTTTCGGCGCGCGCCAGACGGGCAATCGGCGGCCAGGCGGTCAGCGTGATGGCGATAACCACGTGCTCCAGCCCCGGTCCTAAAGCGGCGACAAACGCCAGCGCCAGGACCAGACTCGGGAAGGAGATGAAAATATCGGTGACGCGCATCAGCACCATATCGACTTTACCGCCGAAATAGCCGGCACTGGCGCCCAGCAGCAGTCCGAGCGGACCGACGGTCACTGAGACCAGCAGCACGATATAGAGCGTGATGCGGGAGCCGTACACCAGGCGACTAAAGATATCTCGGCCAAACTCATCGGTGCCGAACCAGTGCTGCGCATTCGGCGCGACCAGCGCACTATTCAGGTCCTGTACCAGCGGGTTATAAGGCGCAATCAGCGGCGCGAAAATCGCCACCACCAGCAGCATAAAGATAATTCCTCCGCCGATGGCCGTGAGCGGATTGCGCGCCATTTTGCCGATAAACCCGACGGCCCGCGCCGCCGCGCGTTGCAGCCGCTGACGGCCTTCGCCCGCACCACCCGAAAGCGGCGAATCCAGAGAAACGGTCATGATTTTGTCCTCGGGTCAAAGAATTGATACAGCATGTCGGAGAGCAGGTTGAGCATCACGAAGATCACCCCCACCAGCAGCACGCAGCCCATCACCGCATTCATATCGCCCAGCAGCAAGCTTCCGGTAAGGTAGGAGCCAAACCCCGGCCATGAGAAGACGGTTTCAATCAGCACCGCGCCTTCCAGCAGCGCGCCGTAGGCCAGCGCCACCACCGTCAGCAGTTGCACGAGGATGTTACGAAACGCATGGTTCCAGATAACCTGGCGCTCGATCAGCCCTTTCACCCGGGCGGTAATAATGAACTCCTGCGACAGCTGGGCCAGCATAAAGCTGCGGGTCATACGGCTGATATAAGCCAGCGAGTGAAAACCCAGCAGCGAGGCGGGAAGAATCAGATGATTAATGGCGTTCCAGAACACCTGGCCGTTGCCGGCCAGCAGCGCATCAACGGTCATCAGCCCGGTGCAGCGCGGCACCACACCATCCAGCCCGAGCTCTACCCTCCCGGCGCCGCCTACCCAGCCAAGCCAGGCATAGAACACCAGCAGCCCCATCATCCCGACCCAAAAGATCGGCATCGAGTAGCCCGCCAGGCTGATAATGCGTACCACATAATCGGAGACGCTATTGCGCCGCGCCGCCGCCAACACGCCCAGCGGAATACCAAGACCCGCGCCGACAATAATCGCCATCGTTGCCAGCTCCATGGTGGCCGGGAAGACGCGGATAATATCGTCCACCACCGGTTTCCCGGTCAGCAGCGCGTTGCCCAGATCGCCGTGCAACAGGTTGACGAAATAGATGCCAAACTGGGTGGTCAGCGATTTATCAAACCCCAGCTGCTGGTAAACCTGCTGATAGGTACTCTGGTCAGCATCCGGGCCGACAATCGCCAGCACCGGGTCGATGGGCATGACGCGGCCAATGGTAAAGGTCAGCAGCAGCAGGCCGAACAGTGTAATCACCACCTGCAGTAGCCGTTTTGATAAGCGCCGGCCGCGTGAGCCGGGCGCAAGGATTGCGGTACTCATCCTTTCTCTCCTTCGCGGACTTTATAGACGTCACGCAGAAAAGTGGTGGCGGAGGGGTGCGGCTGATACTCCCGTACCTCGTTGCGCACGACGACCGAATCAACCATCTGCGAAAGCGGAATTAAAGCCGGAACCAGCTGGTCGTAGCGTGTCTGGATGGCCTGGTAGTCAGCCACCTGTTTTTGCGGATCGCGTTCCAGCAGGGCCTGGTCAATCATCGTATTCAGTTGCGGGTCGTAAAAACCGGTACGCCAGCCCTGGAAGTTGGTCAGGCGCGCCTTATCGCTGTTATCCGGGTTATAGACCAGCGCGCGCAGGCTGGAGTGCGGATGCGGCTCCATCCCGCTGCCGCCGCGTCCCACCAGCAGGTCAAATTTACGCTCGCGCATTGCGCCGTAGATCTGGTTACCAGTGCCGGTGATGATTTTGGCGTTAATCCCCGCCTGCATCAGCGTCGACTGCACGGCGATAGCGATGTTAAGAAATGGCTGATCGGAGAGTACCCGCAGCGTGGTATCAAAGCCGTTGGGATATCCCGCTTCCGCCAGCAGCTTTTTCGCCCGCGCCACATCCAGCCTGTAGCCGGGATCGGGTAGCGTGGACGGCATTCCCGCTTTGATAGGCCGCTGGTGCAGCACGCCGTAGCCCGGCATCAGCGCTTTATTGATACCCTGGTAATCAATCAGATAGCGCACCGCCTCGCGCACTTTCGGATTGGCGAAGTGCGCCTCTTTCATGCTCATCGCCACGTAGTACATGGTGCCGCGCTGCACCGCATCGACGGTCAGCTGCGGATCGCTGCGCAGGGCGTTGATATCGGAAACCGCCATATTGTTGGCAATATCAAGGTCGCCTTTTTCGATCATCAGGCGCAGAGTTTGCGACTCCTGGAAATGACGCAGTACCACGCGGCTCATTTTCGCCTCGCCGCGCCAGTAGTCAGGGTTGCGCTTCATGCGCAGCACATCTTTCGCCTGCCAGGTTTCGAGGATAAACGGCCCGGAACCGGCTTCATGGGTGGTTAGCCAGCGGTTACCCCAGTCGTTACCCTGCTGGTGGCTTTGCACCGTTTTACTGTCCAGCACTCCGAGGTTGCCCAGCGCCGCCAGCGAGTAAATCACCAGCTGCGGATCGTTATCTTTGGGTAATACGATTTGCACCGTGAAGCGGTCCGGCGCGCTGACCTGGCTGTCGATATTTTTCTTACTGAAGCCATAGGATTTCCATACTGAGGCCTGGGCCAGGTTGAGGTGCAGGATGCGCCGCATTGACCACACGACGTCGGCGGCGGTCAGCGGGTTGCCGGAGTGAAACTTAACGTCATCGCGCAGATGAAAGGTCAGGGTTTTGCCGTCGGGGCTGATATCCCAGGATTTCGCCAGCGCGGGCCTGACGGTGGTGAGCTGCTCAGGGTCAAGCTCCACCAGCGAGTCGTAGAGGTTGACCACGATCCCCACCACTTCGTTACCGGTCATCGCCGCCGGGTCAAGGGTGAGCAGGTTATTCATATTCATGCCGATGATCAGCTGGTCGGGCGGCGTTTTCGCCACCGCCTCCCCGCTCCCCATCGACATGGCGAGCGCGAGAATACACGCTCCCAGTAAGGAGTTTTTTTTCATATCTCTGTTTGCCTGTACTGTAGGGTACATGTTGCCGGATGGCGGCATTTTCGGCTTATCCGGTCTACCGGGCCGCAGGCTCGATAAGCGCAGCGCCATCGGGTATTTATTTTTTTAAATCAGTCGTGGCTAACGGTATTGGCTTCGATATACGCAAAATTAATGTCTTCACCGAGACCCGGACGTTGTGACAAATGCACAAATCCCTGGTCATCCATCGGGTCGACAATGCTGTTGAGATAGGCCGCCGGTTCATCGTAGTCGAGGAACGGATGCAGCAGGCCGCGCTCGTACCAGCGGCAGTTGCGGATCGCGCCCACCACCGCCAGGCTTGCCGCTCCGTTGCCGTGGACTTCGCAATCCATGCCGAAAGATTCCGCCAGCGCCGCCACCTTCATGGTCGGTGTAATCCCCCCCACGCCGTTAGCGCCGGCGCGCAGAATGTCGCAGGCCCCGGCTTTCACCCATTCGGCGCGCATGTGGTGCTTGCCGCCGAAGCTCTCCGGCCCGACGATGGGAATCGACAGGTTTTCCGCCAGCCACGCATAGGAGGACATCGAATCCTCCTCCATCGGCTCTTCAAACCAGGCGAAATTGAGTTTTTCCAGCTCTTTGCCGATCCACAGCGCCTCGGCGCGGCTGTACCAGTGATAGCCATCAATCATCAGGTCAATATCCGGCCCTACGGCTTCGCGCACCGCCGCGCAGGCTTTAATGTCCATTTTGGGATTGGGCGCAAAAGAGATTGGCGGCATCCAGGTGTGCAGCTTGATGGCCTTGTAGCCGCGGGCGACCAGCTTCTCAGCAAAAGCGGCATACTCTTCCGGGGTCGACAGGCCGCCCGGCAGATCGTCGCCGCACATGGTGCTACCGTAAGCCGGGACAGTGTCGCGATAGCCGCCGAGCAGCTTATAAACCGGCATCTTAAGGCTGCGGCCGATCAGGTCCCACAGCGCCTGTTCAACAAACGACAGCGCGCGCTCCGTTAGCTGATGTGCGCTGCCGCGCTGCCAGTGGTTAAGATCCTGCCAGATACGCTCACGGTTAAACGGGTCCTGTCCCACCAGCACTTTGCGAAAAAAAGTATTCACCACGAACGGGCGCACGACTTCCGGAGGCGCAAACGAAAAGCCCTGCGCCCCATCATCAGCGGTGATGGTCAGCATCGCCATTTTGGCCATGCTTTCACCCCCCGGATGGGAGTGCCCGGCGCTGTCGGAAACCCGACGAGTGGGATATTGGAAAACGGTGACATTCACAGATTCAATTTTCATGCTCGGTCCTTATCACGGCCAAATCCGATCGACATAATCAAATCGGCAAAGCGGTTTCACATTATTGAAAATACGTTTCAATATATAATCTAAGCACAACTTCGTAGTAGTGCCTCGGACAAACACCGCTAAGCAAGGCCATAAATTTGGGCATTGGCACAACAAGACGTGACTGTTTTCACAAAAGATGAGCGAAATGTGAGGCAGATCGACCAGGAGAAAAAAGGGCGTGAGCGCAGAGAAGAGATTAACCGACCAGCTACATCCCGGGAATGTCTGCGCCCACAAATGGCTGACTTAAACCGCCGCCGCTGGCTCCGCGCTAAGCGCTTCCAGCAGTTCAGGTAAGGTTTGATAGCGGCCAGCGGCGGCCTGAAAACGCGCGTGCTGGCTATCTTCTGCAATCACTATCGTGGCAATCCCCGCCGACTGGGCCGCGCAAAAGCCGGTAAAGCTATCCTCAATCACCAGACACTGGCTGGCGTTGAGATTGAGCTTCCGCAGCGTCGTGAGGTACACCGCCGGGTGCGGTTTGCCGCGTGGTTCATCATCTGCGCTGGAGATCGCGTCAAAAAAGTGCCAGAGCGAGAGCTTGTTCAGCACGGCGGCGATAACCTGGCGGGATGATGACGTGGCGAGCGCAATTTTATAGCCGGCAGCGCGAAAATAGCCTAACGCCTCCTGCACCCCACGCATCGGCTCGCCATCGGCGGCAATCAGGCCGGTGATGCGCTGCAATATGGCCTCTTCCAGCAGCGATGGGGCAAGGTTAAGCTGAAAATAGCGGCACCAGGTGTCGGCGATTTCGTCGAGACGCTTGCCCTTGGTCAGGGTTTCACACTCAGCCACGCTCGCCGTTGTTCCCCACTGCGCAAGGGCGTCAATCTGCGCCTGGCGCCACAGCGCCTCGGAATCAATAATCACGCCATCCATGTCAAAAATAACCGCCTGCATACTCATTCGTTCACCTCATTAAGGCTGGCATGGAGCCCATGCCAGCCACATCACCTTAAGAGAATTCAACCTGCTCACGGGCAGTCGCTTCCTTGTGGGAAAATCCCGGCTGCTCCACGCGGATAAACGCACAGAGGAAAAAGGCCACCACGTACAATGCGGTATAGGCGATGACTACCCCAATGGTGCTGAAGAACGGCAGCAGCACCACGGCAATCGCCGGAGCGAGAAAGTTAGACATCCCCGCCGACAGGTTATACACCGAAATCGCCGCGCCTTTGTGCTTCGGCTCCAGCGCAGGGAACACGGCGGCCAGCGGCACAAAGGCGGCGACAAAGATCCCCAGGGCGATGGCCGGGATCAGCGCCATCGCAAAGCTGTGGCCAAAGTGCTGAGGGATGTAGTAAAACGCCAGGCTGGAAAGCGCCATCCCGATGCAGCCGAACCAGCGCACCACCTTCATCCAGCCCAGTTTTTCACCCAAAATGCCCCACAGCACGTTAGAGAAAATGGTGGTGAAGAAGAAGACCGCCCACACCTGAAGCCATTCTGAAGTGGTAAAGCCCAGCTCATCAACGAACATCATCGGCATAATCACCGCAAACCCGAACAGCGAGAGGGTATTGATGATCCTGACCATGCTCGACAGCAGAATATTGCGGTTGGTATAGAGCAGCGTCGCGGCGCGTCCCAGCTCGGCAAACTTCTCACGGGTGGTGAGATTCTGCATATGCTGCGGCGTTTGAATATGGCGCAGGGAAGCCAGAGCAATCACCCCCCCGGTAAGGCAGAAGGCCAGCGCCAGCCACAGGGTGCCCATTTCGCCAATATGCGGAATGGTGAAACTCGGAATATAGCTGCCGAAGACCCCGATGCCGATGGAATAGACCGCCCAGAACCAACCGATGGCCGAGCTGGCGTTGTCGCTTTTGACGTTATGGACAATCGCCACGATAAACGAGTAGAGGAACAGCGGATAGGCGAAGCCGCGGATGCCGTAGAAAAGCAGGATCAGCGCATAGTTGGCGTGACCGAGGCCGAAAACGAGGAACAGCACGTGGAACACGCACCACAGTACGAAGCCAATCATCATCGTTTTCAGCGGGGTGATAATTTCCGCCACCACGCCGGAAATCCACGCCGACAGCGCGGCGGCCAGGCCGTAGAGGGTAAAGGCAAAGGAGGCCTCCGCCGGAGAGAAGCCGAGCGCTTTGATATAGTGCGAGAGAAAAGCTAATTCGAAACCGTCGCCGGTCATAAATACGGCAATGGCGATGTATCCCCAGAGCAGGTTCAGGGGTAAACCGAGCCACTGTTTATTATTGATAGACATAATGACCTCGTTTTCAGGGTACAGGGTGGCCGCTCCGCGACGTTCAACGAAGCGGCTGTGGTGGTAAAATCAGTGCTGCCGATAGTGCAGATCGTTTAAATACAGGGCCTTAAACTGCGCGTAGCGTTGCATCAGGGTGTGGTGGCGAACAGGATCCGCACGCCAGGTCTGCCAGACTTCCGGTTTTTCACACACCGCGTCAATGGGTTTGCCCGTCGCCAGGCAGGCCAGCCGCGCCGCGCCCAGTGCGCCGCCGGTCTCTCCGCCTTTGTGGGTCACCACCGGCATAGCGAGAATATCGGCCAGCAGCTGGGCCCAGAACGGACTGCGGGCGCCCCCGCCCACCAGCGAGCACTGCGCGATCGGTGTCCCGCTCTCTTTCAATGCCTGCAGACCGTCATTGATGCCAAAGCTCACCCCTTCCAGCACCGCGTAGCCGAGCTGGGCACGCAGGCTGGAGTGGGTCATGCCCCAGAAGATGCCGCGGGCGTCAGGATCGTTATGCGGGGTTCTTTCCCCGGAGAGATAAGGCAGGAAGAACGGCGCGTTGGCTTTATCCTCCTCGCTTAGCTCGGCAATCTCCGCCAGCAGCGCCACTTCCGTGGTACCGGTGAGGCGGCAGAACCACTGCAAACAGCTGGCGGCGCTAAGCATCACGCTCATCTGATGCCACAGGTTCGGCAGAACGTGACAAAATGCATGGACCGCCGACTGCGGCGCCGGACGATAGGCGTCGGTCACCACAAACAGCACCCCGGAGGTACCGAGCGAAATAAACGCGTCCCCCGGCGAGACCGCGCCGACGCCAATGGCGCTGACTGCGTTATCGCCGCCGCCCCCGGCCACCACCACCGAGGCGTTCAGCCCCCAGCGTGCAGCCACCTGCGGGTCAAGGGTGGCGGAAACCTCACAGCCTTCCACCAGCATCGGCATCTGGCTGCGCGACAGGCCGCATTTATCCAGCAGCGAGTCGGACCAGTCGCGCTTCGCCACGTCCAGCCACAGCGTTCCGGCGGCGTCCGACATATCGGAGACTTTCTTCCCGGTCATCCGGTAGCGCAGATAATCTTTCGGCAGCAGCACCGTGGCGGTGCGCTGAAAGTTTTGCGGCTCGTGACGACGCACCCACAGCAGCTTCGGCGCGGTAAAGCCCGGCATCGCCAGGTTGCCCGCCACCTGATGCAGCTCCGGCGCCATCTCCTCCAGCTCTGCGCACTCTGCGGCGCAGCGGGTGTCGTTCCACAGAATGGCCGGACGGATCGTCTCCCCCTTTTCATCCAGCAGCACCGCGCCGTGCATCTGTCCGGAGAGGCCAATCGCCTTGACGGCCGACCAGTGCTGAGCGCATTTTTCCCGTAGGGTGGCCATCAGGTACTCCGTCGCCTCCCACCATAACTCCGGCGATTGTTCTGACCAGTGCGGATGAGGCCGCTGAATGCTCAGCGGCGCGCTATGGCTGGCGATAACCTGATTGTTCTCATCAATGATCAGCGCTTTGACTTCCGATGTGCCAAGATCGATACCCAGATACATAGCCACCTCTTATTTAATCAGCGTGTAAACAGCGGCGACTTTCTCGCGCATTAGCGCCAGGAAATCCGCGTTGTCGGCCAGGTCGCCAAACAGGGCTTTATCACGGGCGAAGACAGCCACCGGATCCTGAGCCTCATACATCTCATGCACCGCCTGCTCATCCAGGATGCCGTCCTGGTACTGATACGGCAGGGTTCCCTTATGCCACTGCTCCATAAAGACGAAGAACAGCGCTGGCAGCATGGCGGTCGCTTCCGGACGGACGCCGCGCTGATAGCACTCCTGCAAGGTTGGCGCGATCATCGCCGGAATCTTTGAGAAACCATCGGCGGCAACGCGCTGGTTGGTGTCCTGGATATGCGGGTTGGTAAAGCGCTTGAGCACCACATCGCGGTAGGTCGGCAGATCAATGCCGTTATCGCCGAGGCAAGGAATGACATCCTCCGTGACGTAGCGGTCGGCAATGGCGTAGATAGCATCGGTGAGCGTGCTTTCGTGAATATACTGCTGGCCGATTAAGGTCCCCGCCCAGGCAATGCAGCTGTGGGACGCGTTCAGGATGCGGATTTTCGCCTCTTCATAGGGGATAACAGACTCGACCATCTCCACGCCGACCGCTTCCAGATTTGGGCGGGCATCGCGGAAGTTGTTCTCCACCACCCACTGGATAAAAGTCTCGCCCATTACCGGCGCCTTATCGTCAATGCCGGTTTGCGCTTTGATACGGGTCGGCAGATCGGCCGCCGGACGCGGGGTGATGCGGTCCACCATGGTATTCGGACAGGTGGTATTCGCGGCCATCCAGTCAATCACCGCCTGTTTGCCGGTAAGCTGCAGGAACTCCACCATCCCGTCGTGGAAGCGCTCACCGTTATGCCGCACGTTGTCGCAGTTGAGCAGGGTCAGCGGCCCGGCGTTGTCCGCCATGCGCTTTTCCAGAATTCGTGCGAGGGTGCCGTAAATGGTTTTGCATTCGCCTTTCAGGTCGGCCTGCAGATCGGGGTTGCTGGTTTCCAGCTGATGGCGGGTGTTCAGGTAGTACCCCCCTTCCGTCACGGTAAAGGCGATAACTTTTGTTTGCGGATTGGCCCCTTCGTTAATCAGCGGCTGCAGCCCTGCCTGCCACGGCAGCAGTTTCTGAATAGAGGTGATTTCTTCATATTCGCGCTCCCCTTCCGGGCTGACGGTCTCCAGCACGTAACGTCCTCCCTGCGCCGCCAGCGCCTGCACCACCTGCTCGGCGTCGTTGCGGATATTGCCCGCCGCGATGCGCCAGCGCTTATCCCCGGAAGCGATCAGACGATGCAGATACCACGCCTGATGCGCGCGATGAAAAGAACCCAGACCAATGTGAAGCCATGTGAATTGATTGTTCATGTTCTGCTCTCCTTGAGTTGATGGCGCCACTGTAATTGATCATTTGACCAAAATAAGAGCCACAGATCACAAAAGAACAATTACTCAATTAAATTACAAATGACCATTCAAGAGCAAAAGCTTGCCAGTTATGCCAACCACGGCGAGAATGCGGGTATTCGCCGGGCCAATTGCGTGCCCAGGCCAGCAACTTAGGGCGGGAGACCATGAGTAAAGAAGACGATATCCGGTTGGATCAGAAGGTGCGTGCCGCATGGATGTACTACATCGCCGGCCAGAATCAGAGCGAGATTGCCAGCCAGCTGGGCACCTCCAGACCGGTGGTGCAACGGCTGATCGCCGCCGCGAAAGAAGAAGGGATTGTGTCGATTAATCTGCACCATCCAGTGGCGAACTGCCTCGATTATGCGCAGTTGTTGCAGGAAAAGTATCAGCTTCTTGAGTGCAATGTGGTCCCCGCCTTTAGCGAAGAAAGCACCCTCGATAGCGTATCGTTTGGCTGCTATCAGCTGATGGCTCGCTACCTGCAGGATGATAAAGAGAAAATCATCGGTCTGGGCTCGGGCCTGACCCTGAAAAAAGCGCTGCAGCGCATCGATTTCGACAGCCTGAATACCCGCTGCGTGGCGCTGATCAGCGCCATGGACGCCGACGGGCAGTGCAACTATTACGATGACGTGCCCCTGCTGCTGACGAGCAAAATAAAAGCCAAGTACTATCAGTGGCCGGCGCCGCGCTACGCCCAGACCGCGGATGAGTATGAGATGTGGTGCACCAATCGCTTATTCCGCAGCGTCTCTGGCGTCGCCCGGGAGGCGGACGTGATTTTTGTCGGTATTGGTCCGCTGGGCACGCAAAGCCCGATCTTTAAAGACGGATTTATCAATCAGGCGCAGATGGATGAGCTGACCGCCCGCGGCGGCATCGGGGAGATCCTCGGGCGGTTTATTGATGCAGAAGGCGAGGTGGTCGACAGCGAGATCAACCGCATGATCACCAGCTATGATATCCGCCAGAACCACTGCCCGCGGATTGCCGCGGCCTGTGGAGAATACAAACGACCGGCGATCCTGGCCGCCCTTAAAGGCGGCTGGATCAACGGCCTGGTGACCGATGAACATACCGCTCGCTGGCTGCTGACGCGCTAACGGCAAACAGCAGACAGCGACTCAACTGCTGCTCATCAGTCGCGGCGGAATTTCAATCCGCTGCTGGCTGGCTTCGCCGGCGTCAATAATCGAAAAAACAGCGTCCAGCATCGCCGGCACGTCCTGCTGCACCATGTCGATATCGTGCCCCAGCAGATAGACAAACGGATCCCAGTCGAAGCAGCCCATCGGCGGCTGCTCGCTGCCGGTCAGCCCCACCTGCGACAGCCAGCGCACAACCCCTTCAAGGGATATCGTCGAGTTAACAAATATCCCCTGCAATAGCGTCTTCGCGCTGCCAAACCGCTCCTGCAGGCAGTCCTCGACGTGACCTTTCGAATAGCCGGGAGCCAGAATATTCGCCTGCGGCACGCTCAGCCCCTGCTCGTGATGCGCATCGTGGAAACCGCGTAAACGCTCGCTGGTGTTATGGTCGCTGCTGCGCCCGCCGATGAAGGTCAGCGGCGCCAGCGATCCCCGACGGCGGGCGCTGTTAGCGAGGATCTTGTGGGTCAGCGCTTTCGCACCGCCGTAGTTATCCGAAATCACCGACGGAGAGAGAGACCCCGGCAGGTCGAGATTGACCGTAGGCACGCCCGCCTGCTGGCAGAGCGCGGAAATTTTATCCGGATTGGTCGCCCCGGTCGCGATCACCCAGTCAACCTGCCAGGAGAGCATCGCTTTTACCGCTTCGAGCTCCAGCTCCGGGCTTCGGCGCGTACAGGTGATAATCGGCAGCAGGCCACGCTCGCGGGCCATCTCCTCAAAGCGTTCGGCGACGGAACCGAAGTAGCGGTTATCGTATTTGGGGATAATCATGCCAATGACGTGTGATTTTTTACTGCGCAGCATGCTGGCCTGGCGGTTAATCGCATAGCCCTGCTCCTCAGCAATCCGGGTCACCTTTTCGGCAAGCTTTGCGCTGATGCGGCGTTTTTTCCAGTTACCGTTGAGGATAGCGCTCACCGCGCTCGCCGAAACGCCGGAAAGCTCCGCCAGGTCGTAAATCGTTATCTTCTTCATTTTTCCAACTTGCGTCACAAAATCATGTCGCTGTTAATTTCCCCACTTGCTCAATCGATGAAGCGAGCGCAACATAGCTTCATCGATTGAGCATCCATTTCACGCCAGGAAGTACGCGCGCATACTGCCTTAACATGCCAGCAAGCCTGAATAATGATGCTGATATTCAATATGTTACCAGGTTTTTGTCCATAACCTCGAACGCGATGCCCTCGGGTTCGATAGTTTTAACCAGACACGGCAAAGGATTATAAAATGAACCACTCTGTCTCCTCTATGAATACTTCCCTCAGCGGTAAAGTCGCCGCGATCACTGGCGCGGCGTCCGGTATCGGCCTCGAGTGCGCGAAGACCCTGCTGGGGGCTGGCGCAAAAGTAGTGCTAATCGACCGCGAAGGCGAAAAGCTCAACAAACTGGTCGCTGAACTTGGCGAAAACGCCTTCGCTCTGCAGGTGGATCTGATGCAGGCGGAGCAGGTCGATAATCTTCTGCAGGGCATTTTGCAGCTTACCGGGCGTCTCGATATCTTCCACGCCAACGCCGGCGCCTATATCGGCGGGCCGGTGGCCGAGGGCGACCCGGACGTCTGGGATCGCGTGCTGCACCTCAACATCAACGCCGCCTTCCGCTGCGTGCGCAGCGTCCTGCCGCATCTGATCGCGCAACAATCCGGGGATATTATTTTCACCAGCTCCATCGCGGGCGTGGTGCCGGTGATCTGGGAGCCTGTCTATACCGCGTCGAAATTCGCTGTGCAGGCGTTTGTCCACACCACTCGTCGTCAGGTGGCGCAGTATGGCGTGCGCGTCGGCGCCGTACTGCCGGGCCCGGTGGTGACCGCGCTGCTGGACGACTGGCCAAAAGCCAAAATGGATGAAGCGCTGGCCAACGGCAGTCTGATGCAGCCGATTGAAGTGGCGGAGTCAGTGCTGTTTATGGTGACGCGTTCGAAAAACGTCACCGTACGCGACATTGTGATCCTGCCGAACAGCGTGGATCTCTGACCCGTAACCAGCCTGTGAGAGGATGTGATGCAAAACGATACGCAAAACATGATTGGTGTGGATGTCGGTTCGGGCAGCGTGCGCGCCGGAGTCTTCAATCTGCGGGGCGAGCTTCTCGCCCACGCGACCCGGGAAATTACCCTGTTTCGCAGCGCCGGGAATAGGGTTGAGCAGTCGAGCCGTGAAATCTGGCTGGCGGTGTGCTACTGCATTAAAACCGCGGTGGCCAGCGCCGGCGTCCCGCCGTCGTCGATCGCCGGGCTCGGCTTCGATGCCACCTGCTCGCTGGTGGTGATTGGCGATAACGACGCGCCGCTGGCGGTCGGGCCTTCGGACGATCCGGACCGCAATATTATTGTCTGGATGGATCATCGCGCCACCGCGCAGGCGGAAAAGATCAACGCGACGGGCCACCCGGTACTGCATTACGTTGGCGGCAAAATCTCGCCGGAGATGGAAACGCCGAAAATTCTGTGGCTGAAGGAGAATCGCCCGCACATCTATCAGCAGGCGCGCCACTTCTTCGACCTCGCCGATTACCTTACCTGGCGCTCAACCGGCGATGACGCCCGCTCGGTCTGCACTGTGACCTGTAAATGGACCTACCTGGCGCATGAACAACGCTGGGATGCCGGCTACTTCCGCCAGATTGGCCTCGACGAGCTGGCGGATGAAGATTTTGTCCGCATCGGCCAGCGGATTGTCGCCCCTGGAACCCCTTGCGGCGACGGTCTTTGCGCCACGGCGGCAGAAGAGATGGGCCTGCCGATCGGCACGCCGGTGGCGGTGGGGATGATTGACGCCCACGCGGGCGGCATCGGCACCGTTGGGGTGCTTAACGGCGCGGTCAACAATATGGCCTACGTCTTCGGCACTTCTTCCTGCACCATGACCACCACTGAGGAAGCGGTGTTCGTCCCCGGCGTCTGGGGCCCCTACTATTCGGCGATGGTCCCGGGCTACTGGCTGATTGAAGGCGGACAAAGCGCCGCCGGCGCAGCAATCGACCAGCTTCTGAGCTTCCATCCGGCGGCGGCGGCGGCTTGCGAGCAGGCGCAAGCCGCGGGCGTCCCTCTGCCGGTCTGGCTGGCAGATCGCGTACTGGCGCAGGCTGCCTCGCCTTCTGAGGCGGTCAAGCTGGCCGCCGGTCTACACGTGGTGCCCGAGTTTCTCGGTAACCGCGCGCCGCTTGCCGACCCCCACGCGAAAGCGCTGATTGCCGGGCTGGGGATGGAGCGGGACCTGGATAACCTGACCGCGCTGTACGTTGCCGGGTTATGCGGGATTGGCTATGGCCTGCGACAGATCCTCGACGCCCAGCGCGCCTGCGGAATTGAGAGTGAAAATATCGTCATCAGCGGCGGGGCCGGACAGCATCCGCTGGTGCGGCAGCTGCTGGCCGACGCCTGCGGCGTTAGCGTCGTGAGCACCGCCTGCAGCGAGCCGGTGCTGTTAGGCTCCGCCATCCTCGGCGCCGTCGCGGGCGGAATCACGGCTTCGCTGCCGGAGGCCATGAAGCAATTTACTCAGGTGGATGCCACCTATCACAGCGAGACTGCGTTTAGCTCGCTACATCAGCGCAGGTATGAGGCCTATAAGGCGCTACAACAGGCCGGCAGGCTGATTCGCGAATAACAACCCTCTTTTTTAATAACAATAATGCTCCGCTGCTGTGCAGCGGAGACACTCATCTGCACTCTGAAATCGAGGTCAACATGTCCGTTAATAACAAACAGTGGTACGGTCTACCGCTCAACCTCATCTGGGGATATGTCGCCATCGCCGTGTTTATGACCGGCGACGGCTTTGAGCTGGCTTTTCTGTCGCACTACATCAAAGCACTCGGATTCACCCCGGCGCAGGCTTCCTTTGCCTTTACGCTATACGGTCTGGCCGCCGCCCTGTCGGCGTGGGTCTCCGGCGTGGTGGCGGAGATCATCACCCCACGCAAGGCCATGATGATCGGCTTCGTGCTGTGGTGCGTATTCCATGTACTGTTCCTCGTCTTCGGCCTCGGTCGCGCCAACTATGCGCTGATCCTGCTGTTTTATGGCATCCGCGGCCTGGCCTACCCGCTGTTCCTCTACTCATTTATCGTCGCCATTATCCACAACGTTCGCAGCGACAGTTCCAGCTCTGCGCTGGGCTGGTTCTGGGCGGTCTACTCCGTGGGCATCGGCGTGTTCGGCAGCTATATTCCGAGTTTCACCATTCCCCACATTGGCGAAATGGGCACCCTGTGGCTGGCGCTGGTCTTTTGCGCCACCGGCGGCATCATTGCGCTGGTGTCGATGCGTCATACCGAAACGCCGCGCCATATGCAGAACCTGACCACTCGCGAAAAACTCGCCGAACTGGGGCGCGCCGCGACGCTGCTCTATACCAACCGCAGCATCCTGTTCTCGAGCATTGTGCGCATTATTAACACCCTGTCGCTGTTTGGTTTTGCGGTGATTATGCCGATGATGTTCGTTGATGAGCTGGGCTTTACCACCTCGGAGTGGCTCCAGGTGTGGGCGGCCTTCTTCTTCACCACTATCTTTTCGAACGTTTTCTGGGGGATCGTGGCGGAGAAAATGGGCTGGATGAAGGTGATTCGCTGGTTCGGCTGCATCGGGATGGCGTTCTCCAGCCTGGCGTTTTACTACATCCCTCAGCACTTTGGCCACAGCTTTGCGATGGCGCTGGTGCCGGCTATTGCCCTGGGTATTTTCGTCGCCGCATTCGTGCCGATGGCGGCGGTGTTCCCGGCGCTGGAGCCGAACCATAAAGGCGCGGCGATTTCGGTCTATAACCTGTCAGCCGGGCTGTCGAACTTTCTGGCGCCGGCGATCGCCGTGGTGCTGCTGCCCTATTTCAGCACCATCGGGGTGGTGATTGCCTATACCGCCTTATATATTCTGGCCTTCTTCCTGTGCCCGTTAATCCGCGTTGAACAGCCTGGCTTTGCCAGTGCTCAGAGTGCAAAACCGTTTACCGCCAACGCGGCGGAGTCTTAATAAACCCGACATCAGGTAGGAACAACGAGCAATCCGGGCGGTAACGCCCGGATTTTCGCCTTAGGCGATGGTGACTTTGCCGTCGAGGTAGACATCCTGCACGGCATTGATCAGCTTCACGCCGTCGGCCATCGATTTCTTAAACGCTTTACGGCCAAGGATCAGCCCCATGCCGCCGGCGCGTTTATTGATCACCGCCGTGCGCACCGCGTCGGCAAGGTCGGTCTCCCCGCCCGCCGCGCCGCCGGAGTTAATCAGCCCGGCGCGGCCCATATAGCAGTTGGCCAGCTGGTAGCGCACCAGATCGATAGGGTTATCGCTGGTCAGTTTGCTGTACACCCGGTCGTCGGTATAGCCGAAGTTAACCGCTTTGTAGCCGCCGTTATTCTCCGCCATTTTCTGCTTAACGATATCGGCGCCGATGGTGGCCGCCAGGTGGTTGGCCTGACCGGTCAGGTCAGCGGACACATGA
Organism: Klebsiella sp. K5-45; assembly: GCF_030128605.1. Lineage (NCBI taxonomy): Bacteria > Pseudomonadati > Pseudomonadota > Gammaproteobacteria > Enterobacterales > Enterobacteriaceae > Klebsiella > Klebsiella sp. K5-45. The sequence goes on from NZ_JAKUZW010000016.1 coordinate 69,660, forward strand.
TAGTCGACACCGTCTTTCTTGAAAGCCGAATTGCGCAGATAGGCCCACAGCACGGTGACCAGGCCCAGCTCATGCGCCCGCTCAAAGGCAGCGGAGATCTCTTCTATCTGACGACGCGATTGTTCCGAGCCGAAATAGATCGTCGCGCCCACGGCCACCGCCCCCATATTAAACGCCTGCTCAACGCTGGCGTAGAGGGTCTGGTCGTACTCGGTGGGGTAGCTCAGCGTTTCGTTATGGTTGAGCTTCACCAGGAAAGGAATGCGATGCGCGTAACGGCGCGACACCGAGGCCAGCACGCCGTAGGTCGACGCCACGCAGTTACAGCCGGCTTCGATCGCCAGCTCGACGATATTTTTCGGATCGAAGTACAGCGGGTTGGCGGCGAAGGAGGCCCCCGCCGAGTGCTCCACGCCCTGGTCGACCGGCAGAATGGAAAGGTAGCCGGTCCCCCCCAGACGTCCGGTGTTGTACAGGGTTTGCATATTGCGTAGCACCGCCGGTGGCCGGTTGTTATCCACCATAACCCGATCAACATAATCTGCGCCAGGCAGATACAGCTGGTCGGCCGGAATGGTTATACAACGGTGCTGCAAAAGGCTCTCGGCATCTTTGCCCAGCAACTGCGTAATATCAGTCATAGCAATCTCCCGTAAGGCCGGCCGGAGCCGGCATGCATTATCCCAACCCAATTATTTTGGGCAGGTTAAGCCTGGTACCGACTTAGCCTATTTTCCAGCCGGGAGGGCATTTTTTCAGGAGATTCTGCTGTCCCGTTACGCTGCCATTTACCACCAGGCGTGGAAATGGTGTACCGGTCCGATGCCGTGGCCCACCTCCAGGGAGTCGGCCTGGGCCAGGGCCGCCGACAGCCAGGCCTTGGCCTCGGTAACGGTGGCCGCCCAGTCAGCGTGACGCGGGCGAAGCGCCGCCAGCGCGGCGGAGAGCGTGCAGCCGGTGCCGTGGGTGTTTTTGGTCTGCACTCGCGGCGCGGTAAATCGCTGTTCCCCTTCGCGGGTGAAGAGCCAGTCCGGGCTTTCGGCATCGTCGAGATGGCCGCCTTTCATTAATACTGCGCCGCAGCCCAGCGCCAGCAACGCCCGCCCCTGCTCCAGCATTTCGCGCTCGTTGCGCGCATGGGGGGCGTCAAGCAGAGCGGCCGCTTCCGGCAGGTTTGGAGTGATCAGCGACACCTGCGGCAACAATCGTTGACGCAGGGTCTCCACCGCCGAGGCCGACAGCAGCGGATCGCCGCTTTTCGCCAGCATGACGGTATCCAGCACCACATTGGCCACCCGGTAGCGCGCCAGCCGCTCGGCCACGGCTTCCACAATATCGGTCTCCGCCAGCATGCCGATTTTGGTGGTATCGATGCGCACATCGCTGAATACCGAATCGAGCTGCGCCGCCACAAAGTCCGGTTCAATACGATAGACCGACTGCACGCCGCGGGTATTCTGCGCCACCAGGGCGGTGATCGCCGAGCAGCCATAGGCTCCCAGCGCGGAGAAGGTTTTCAGATCGGCCTGGATACCGGCCCCGCCGCTGGGATCGGTGCCGGCGATGGTCAGGGCGTTGATGCGTTTCATCCCTGCACCTCCTGATACAGCGCGTCGAGAAACGCCGGAATAAAGCTGCCTGGGCCTCCCTGACGGGCGGCGATTTCCCCGGCCTGCTTCATTAGCCCGCAGGCGGCGGCCACGTTTTCCAGCCGGTCGCCCGGCAGCGCCGCGCTCGCCGCCACCACCGCCGACAGCGCGCAGCCGGTGCCCACCACCCGGGTCATCAGCGCACTGCCGCCCGCCACGCTGAGCACCCGCTCGCCGTCGGTGACGTAGTCCACCTCGCCGGTGACCGCCACTACGGTACTCAGCTGACGAGCCAGCGCCTGGGCCGCCGGCAGCGCTGCGGCGGCCGTATCGGTGGTATCCACCCCGCGCCCGCCACCGCTCATCCCGGCCAGCGCCAGAATTTCAGAGGCATTGCCGCGAATGGCCGCCGGCTGCAGGGCCAACAGCTCGTGACAAAAGGCCGTGCGCACGGTCAGGGCGCCGACCGCCACCGGATCCAGCGTCCAGGGCTTGCCGGCCTGGCGGGCCTGCTCCACTGCGGCGCGCATGGCCACGGCGCGGTCTGCGGTCAGGGTGCCGACGTTGATTAACAGCGCATCGGCGATGGCGGCGAACTGCGCCGCTTCGCGGGGATCGATCACCATCGCCGGCGAGGCGCCGACAGCCAGCAGAACATTGGCGGTAAAGGTCTGCACCACGTCATTGGTCATGCAGTGCACAAGGGGGGAATGGGCGCGCAGCAGATGGCGCAGGTGCGCGACAGGCGCGGGATTCAGCAGCTCAGGCATGGTTTGCTCCCGCCAGACGAGGTAGAAGCAATGACCCTGCGGTCTCTGACTTCCCTACGCTGGCATTATCCAGATCAGGTGGTACGGGTATTTCTCAGCCTTCAACGAAGAAGGGCACCCCGAGTCATTTAAATGAAAATCAAAAGCTTGCGATTAACGTCCCGTTAATCCCTAATCAGGATCATGCCAGCGGACAGCCAAAGACACAACCCCTTCCTATGAATGGAAAGTGCTCCGCATTGCGTCCCAAGAAGTGGCCCAATAGCGAACGACAGACACAAAAAAATGCCTAGTTGCCCAGCCTCATTTGGCTTTAGTTTTTCGTTGTCGCAATCGATTGATACTGTACTGGAACTTATAGCCAGGCGGTGGGATGAAGGAACTATCGGAGTATGTGGAGTTGGTGGATTATAATTTCATCAAATGGATGATGATAAAATGATATCGGGTGGGGAAACCACCCGGTAAGTTATCCGGAATTTTCACAAAGCATCAGAAATTTATTGCCAATAAAAAACCAAAAAATCCATTTTTGAAATGAGAATACTCTTAATTTCAGGTGGAGTGAAATTTCAACTTTTTATTCTAAATCTCAACATATAAATTATAATAAAATTAATAAGTTGAGAATGTAAATGCCTAACTCGATTCAGCAAATAGTGACTCAACGTGACATCAAATGTCTAATTCATTTCACCCGTGTTGAAAATTTAGAAAGCATAATGGCTAACGGTATCATCCCAGTTGCCACAGCGCGGCATAACCGTATGCCTATACTGAGTAATGACGCATTCAGATGGGACGGTCACCCTAATGCATCTTGCCTGTCGATAACGTTCCCAAATTCCATGATGTTCTATAAATGTCGTAATGCTGATAGGGATGCTGACTGGGTTGTTCTCGGGATTCAGCCATCTGTAATGAGCGATAAAAATTGTGCTTTTTGCCGACGGAATGCAGCAACGAGAGAAATAAGTGGACAACCACTGGAAATTTTACAAACACCAGCAGCACTGGAAGGTATGTTCGAGGAGATTGACGGTTTTAGCACACGACAAGCTCAAGGCTTGAGACCCAACCACACTACAGATGTGCAGGCAGAAGTGTTAGTATTTGATACTATTGAACCCCGATACATCATTGGTGCAGTGTTTAACAAACAGGATGTTAAAACCCGTTACGAAGGCTTCCTCGAGGGTAAGCAATCACACCTGCAAGGCATCAATAGTGGTTACTTCAACCGCCGTTAAAGGCTAATTTATGGCACAAAGACCTGTTTACATCCCTGTTAATGAAAAATATCTGTTTGTTAAAACAGAGTTGATAGACTTCACTTGGTTTCCGGGCATGTCAGTTTCACAGAAACAGAAGTCTATAGACTCTCTTCATGAAGCAGTCAAAAAAAATCTGCCAAATGTTGACAAGATTCTTGAGATTTCCAGCAAGTCGCGTGACAGTCTCGGTATTGCGTTGAGTGCTTTCAACCTTTCTTTTACAACTCTAAAACAGCAGCGCACGTTAACTATTGAATGTGCGTTTCAAGGTAGCAAAGTCTTCCAACGAGGGGGGCCATATACCGACATGTTTGACATGACCCCTCGCGAAGCCAAAAAGGACAAGCGTTTATTGACCTCTGGCAGACTGACCGGATTCAAATTTTTTGGTAAAGAATGGGAACTGGAACCACGTACTGCATTTTATGATTGGCTGTACATAAGTGCATTGAAAAAACGTACCGAGCTAGCAGAGCAACTAATTGAATATTCAGCATTTACCGACATAGAGTTCAACCCTGAGCGCTCGATAAATTGCCAAGCATATTCTGCGGCATTATATGTTTCATTGTACAAACAAGGCATTCTTGATGATGCCATTGCATCTAAAGAGAGTTTCCTAGAAACGATCAAAAGTGCATCAATAAGTAATGCTCTTCAAGATGAAACAACTCAATCGGGTTTTGGGTTTTGAAAGCCGGGATTAATCCGGCCTCAATGTTTCAGTTTAGCCTTTCGATGCTGCTCATAATGAGCAAGTGCTGATTCCCAACCGTAATCATTCACCCGCTGCAAAAAAGTGCTGCGTGGAACGTCGAAATATCTCGCAATGGCTGACAGGTTCAGCCAATTATCAGATCGGTTATCAAGGCTCATTGCCAGAAGAGGCAGACCTTTCGAATTGAATAGTTTCATGTGCATATGTAAATCTCCTTTCCTTTGCCTCGCCTGGCAGCGGGAGCAATGCGCTCCCATAATTGCCGCTGTGTGTTTTACTCGACCGGAACCAGAGTCATTCTGGTGATCAAATCAGGTCTAAAATTATAGGCTAACAAGCTGTATTCACTATATAAATTCCGATTTCGAAGTTCATCATAGCTGCGGAAAGCATACCAATCTTCAACATCACCAGAAGCGGAGATTTCAAGATGGCGAGCACATGGGCCAATGAAGCGTCCCATAGGCAAACTCTGCTCAACCGGAGCATTGCCAAATACAGGAACTAAAAATGCTTGGTCACTTTTCACACCAGTGAAGGCAGAATCTGAGCACTCGATCAGGTGTACAGAACCCAACATAAAGGAACTGAAGCCCGGCAGAACATCAGACGGGAACAGCACATCAGAACCAACCAGACCGTTTGAATAGACCAAGAGTTCGCGGATTTGTGGATGATATCGCACAGCACGGTAGGCATCAGATCCACACAGCAGAACCCAGCCACGCAGGTATTGAGTCAGACCACCCATCAGTGCTTTTGTGGCACTGACTTGATCGTCAATGTCGCGCATCGGATCATCATTTACGTCCTGGTGCAAATCTGCCTGACGCTGGTTCAGGGAGAACTCTAACGACCAATCGATCTCGCTCTGCTGGGTGCCGAATCCATTAACCTTGTTGAAGATCAGTGCCTGCCAATAAGCATATTCGCGGGAGCGTTCAAACTTAGCACGCATCTGAAGAAACTTATTGGCCTCAATCTCATCAAGAGACTGCTCCATAGTGCTGCCAGGTTTACGGTAACCTTTGAGATCTGCCGAAGTCACACGGTCAGTCACACCAGACCAGGGCAATTCGTATAAATACGATCCAGCGGTCGGCTTCTCGATAGTCCCCCACTCTGAACTGAAACGCATCAACGGCGCATCCACACCAATAGATGCCTCTTGGATACGATCCATACTAACTTTGTGGGAATCTGCGATCTGGCGGTCTGCAAATACATTAAGGTGAGTCAGCAGTAAATTGCTCTGTGGAACCTGAGTACGGAAGACCTTGCTGTAATTAACATAATCGAATGATTTAATAGTCATTTTTGAAGTCCTTTTCTTGTTTGTTATTCTGCGATGACAACATCGTCAGAGGTCAGGCGAATGTTTCCGTTAGCGGTCAATGCTGCTAACGCTGCGTTTGTCGCCGAACCCATTACGGCGCGAATTGCTTCCGGGTACACGTAAACCAGGCGGTCAGCCACGATAACCGGAACATTAGAACCTGCGTCAGCGTAGGACAGGCAAAGAATCGCATCATCACCGGAGGTATACAGCGCCCCGTCAGAGGTCACCACAGAACCCGGTTCCACAGCTTGCGCGAGTGTCGCGAATGTTTGACATTTACGATCAAAATTGGCAGTTGCCGAATTTTTCACCACGTTATTATAGGTTTTTGGATAATCATCCAGTTTCATAATCTTGAAATCTCCATTCAGGTCATCGCCAATGATGGCGTTATTATTTCTCTGGCAAATTTGCCATTGAGGGGTGAAAAGAAAGCCGCTATCAGCGACCTTTTTCGCTTCGTGTTCCATGCAGAAAAAGAGCCGGAGGCAGGAAAACGCCTGCCCCGGTTGGTAGATCATCGGAGAGATGAATTTCTTCTGATGGAGAGATTAGGAATAAGGGAGCGGCACGACGAGGAGACCTCTGAAATCTGTTCGCCGTGCGCTCGATGCCAGTTAACATCATTGCGAGATGGCCTGCGAGGAGGCAGGGCTTTGGCTAATCCCGTCGAGGTGATACCACGGCAGTATTATTTTTTGTTTCAGTCGGGGTTTGTTGTCCGGCTGAACGAATAAGCGGCGGGCTCGTGCAAAGCATCTGAAAACCATCCCGCCGAAAGGTGACACGTAACAATTGGCAGTAGTACGCGACTCTTTCGAATCTAATAATCACTGTATATAATTTTACCATAAACCGTCAAATTTCACAAGAAAAAACAATGAAACATATTGACTTTACGGATTACTTGATATATATGCGCCAGGTTCGCCGCCGTTGTGATTAATCAACCAATTCGAGAATTATATTTTCTGTTTACCGTTGTTATCATTGGCTTTTTATCAATTCCCTTCATGAGTAAAGTCATAGCCCAGATGCTTGAGCGCGGCGATGATTTCAGGAGTGGCATTATCAAGAGCGGCTTTATTAATTTGCATGCTAATGCCTGACTTCATTAGAAGTGACACCGGACGCATATTTGCAGAATACCCCTGGAGCTTATGAGTCAGTGCGATCCCAGGTCTGCCACGTCCCGGAGTTGGTTCACTAGTAGCGGCATTCGGTGCTGACAGGTATTCCTGGACAGCGTCAGCTAGCACGTCTTCAGCACTTTTGTTTAATTCTACGGGGTCGGCTGCTGCTTTCATCGCCTCCAGGAGGCTGGCGTGAACGTTTTCTAAAGTAGTTTTCATTTTTTGTTATATTTCCTGTAAAGGTTCAGACCGTTACGGAGCCATAGGAAAACAGCTACCGATAACGGCAGGTAGGGTAAAATTTCGAATAGGTTCAAAACTGTGCTGTCAGGCGGTAACAGGTGCCTGCGCCACGTTGACTCGTTGGACAGGATTAATCTGGATCGCTTTATACCTGCTGGCAGACTTTCTTTTGCAGACGAGTTTGTACTCAGTTAGCCTGGGGTCTCCCTCAGGGGGTAACCGCTGTTCAATAGCAGATTCAGCAACGCCATTCTGACGGAGGGACATCACCACGGTATATAGATGTAGTCCTCCTAGCGCATCACAGATATCAGCGAGTGATTCACCTTGATGAAACATCGTTAGGGCTAGTTTTGCATCTTGAAAGGAGTTTCGGTTCGCAAAACGACAGCAGCGGGGGTTGTAGCTGTTATCGTACAGTTCCTGGACCTTTTCCAGCGGGAGCCTACAGACCAGAGCCACCTTGCCCGGAGGCATTCCGGCTATCAGGAGGCGTTTGCATTTTTTGATAACGTCGCTATCTCTGGCGCGATTTTTGAAAAGCCGAGTTAGATCGGGGAGTTCTTCTGGGTCAGCCTTCAGGCTGTTAGTAGTCTGGCTATCGCCAGTTGCTTGCTCACACAATTTTCCTCCTTTAAAGGTTTTCTAAGGCAGCATCAAAATCGGCTTGGGTTGGTTCAGAATAAGTCTCTTGCTCAATATCCCCTCCATATCCCTGATAGGTTTCCTCTTGGTCGTCATCATCTGGTGAGACAAATTTAAAACTGAGCTTGGGTCTACCACTACGGGAGAACTCAACAACATTTTTCCCGTCTGGCCCACTCAGGGGTGCATTATCATCAATGGGTAGAGCATCATCGACAGGAGCACCCACAACAGGCACGCCGTCTGGTTTTCCAGCAACAGGCGCGGCAGATTCCACCACGAAAGATTCCACAACAGGTTTTTGCTCATTCTTACCGCTCTCCTCGGTTTCCACTTTTCTATTACTCACCTGCGTGGAGTTATGATCATCAAGAAAAACCATCAACGATGGATCGAGTTCGACCGGAGAAATTTTGTGTGTTCTCCCCTGTTCTTCCTCAAAAGTGATCATTCCCGCTTCACGAAGCTTGTTCCTGAAATTACGAACGGCTTCGGGCTTGCAGCCGCAACGTTTACCAATCGTGCCAACAGATTCGTAATAAGTTCTGCCTGTTTTGTCATAGCTGTAAACCAGAGATAACAAAATTTTCATGTTGCCATTAATGGTCAGGCCGTTGTACTCGGTAAGGTCGAGAACGCTGTATTCAAGTTTTACAAAATCCTTACTGTCCCGGTTCTGTTTGCTCATTCTGTTCTCCGTAAAGTGTCGCCTTGCTGGCTAATGCTGGTTTGATGTCTGGTGTGTTGTCGAAAATGTTCGCGGCAGTCTCCAAGATTTCATTACAGAGCCGTGCCAGGGGCTTGTCCTGCCTTTTGGCCTCAGCCAGTAGAGCCTGATAAACGTGCTGTTGGAATTTGATATTCATTCAACTGTCCTCCTCGTTTTAGGTACAAAAGACCTCCCGCCAGTGGTCGACCAGAAGGCGAACCGGCTCAGGTTTTGTTCAGTGTTGTTAGGCTGCGGTTGCTATCGGGAATTCGCCAGCCAGTGGATAGCCGTAGGCTTCAAGTTCTTCTGCACCGCTGACAGCCACAAGCAGCATAATGATCTGCTCATGAGTCAGGGCAAGATTGAATTTGTTCAGATAAAGCTGGCGATGACCTTCTAGAATTGGACGGAGAATTTCGGTCAATTCCATTCCGGCAGCACGCTGATTACTCAATGGCTTGAGCACCGCCTTAACTGCTCGTGCTTGCTTCGCCTTTTTGCGCTCCTGCTTCAGAATATGCAGGCAGACGGCAATCTGTGGGAAGCGAGCGTGTACAGCAGCCGCGCCACCATTGCGCGAGATGTACGCCCATAACGCCGCTTTAGTATATTTGCCGTTCAGAATGAGATCGGCGATCTGCTCGCCTGTCAGAGTGGTAAGGTCAAGTCGTTTATTCTTAGGTTTGTTCATGTTGGGTTCTCCGTTTCTGTTGAAAGAATTATTCGCGGAGGTTCTTTTTGTAACCCGTTTTTAATTACCGTGAGATTGACAAGGGATGTCGTGATGACGGCAGAATTATTCGAGGATTCGTAGGAAAATCATTACCCTACCTATCTATTATATCAATATTCGCTTGAAATAGAAAGCTTTATTTTAGTAAGATTTATAATACCTCACTTTCACACTACCAATCATATAACTCTTTGTCAATAGAGCTAAGTCGCTCTATAACGCGATCTCCGGGGACTTATCGTTGTAGTGGGATATCGTATTACCAACATTATTTAAAGGCCGTAAAGAGGCACTGAGGAAGTCAGTTAGTCAACCCGCGCCGCGCCGGAGTGAACCGGACAGATGCAAAGCAGTCCTCTACGCCGTGCTCCGATCCACATATGGCGAACAAGTTCGCAGCTTCCACACAGAGTGAGAGCGTAGCTCTCTGGCGTAGACTGTCGGGTTACCCAAGTCACAGAGCGTAGCGATGTGTTAACGAGGGTTAGAAGGTCACGAGATGGCGTGGCTGTTTCACGTCAGCGAAGGTGAGCTTCTTACCACAAACATATCTGAAGTGGCTGACAAGCCATTGCAGAGCGGAGCGATGATGCATAAGCATCACTCTTAAAACTAACAGAATGACCAACCGTCATTCCGTGCTCTCGACCTGAGGTACTTTTCTTATCAGTTCTTTTATGGGTATTGTTATTTATTATTATTGTGCTCGAAAATCGACTACCCCCTACTCGAAAATCGTGCAGGTAGGTGCTCGAAAATCGAGGGGGTGGGTACTCGAAAATCGTGCAGGTATCACCGGGTGAGAATTTTCCAAGTCATCCACGCGACCAACGCACCGATGAAAACTTTTGGTTTGATATGTCCGCGTCATGCTTCAATGGCACAACCAACGGCAACACCTGAGGCGGCCCAGACACCTGATCCGCACCGAGAATTGATCATTCCCTCCCCCACTTTCATCTGAAAGTACCGACCATTCTCCGCGCTGGCTGAAGATTGGCAACCTCATACTGCTTTTCTTTGAAAATTTGGTTGATAATCTTAAGAGTTAGCTCTTATATAACCAATTAAAAATAAATAACCATTAATTACCTGTTAATTGAAGTTAATAACTCTAATTCGCTTTCTTTTCGTACAGACCAAGAGGTGGGATGCTGAGCTGTTATAGCGTGATGTACACAATGCATCCAGCACTGACGCGGCTTCGTTAAATCTGTCAACCAGTCGGGTGTTAAACCTGTTTACCGTCTCCCTTCCAAAACTGAAAAATAAATTTTCTTCGCAAAATCAATAAAATCCAGTCGTTTCTGGACTATTTGAGTCGCCTGCAAAACGCTGTGGGTGGTCGTGGATTATCGGTCAGTCAGTCACAGTTGTGTCGATATAACGCCGCTACGGGCTTCTGGTGAAGCGTAGTAGGGATTGGTGGTGCAGTTCACAATTGTGTGGAAAAAGGTACGCATCTGTGACCGCTGGGACGGGAGAATATCGCCAGGTGATGGCAGACCTTCAGCCCGTTGTGGTAACGTCGCCGTAGTAGCCCTGTTTCTGCTGGCGAATAGAAAAATGTGCTTTTATGGCGTTTGATGCGCTGGCAGCTTCAAAGGGCGGAAACCTGAAATTGTGTGGCGACCATCCAAACTCATCCAAAATGATTGAACAAGAGAACTATCCTCAAATCCTCCCGAATGGCTCCCTTTTGTTGGTGAAAGTCGCTACTGATTGTCCCGCTTCGCATCAACGCTCCGAAAAGCAATACCCGACTATTTCAGTCAAGTACTTATAAGAACCATTATGTTAAATAGGCCAGAAAACGAACAGTAAAATGCCCTGTTGTGGCAAGTTTTCCCTGTCGTGATGTTCTTAGGTGTGGAATGATGAAGTGTATTGCTGTGTGTATCGACCCAAGGATATTTGGTGAAGAAAACTACTTTTTATCGAGGCTCTGGGCTGACAGCCTAGCAGCAGTCCGACAGAACCGGGGTATTTTCAAAGTATGGTGTTGTGATAAAAAGATCATAGAAACCGTCGCGGCGGGATGGGATTAGTTGCCGGGAATTTAACCCGGCAGACAGATAGACCGCTCAGTTAAATTTACAGTTGCTACCCGATGGCGCACCGATGAACAGTTGCATCTTGCCGCACGTTACAACGATCTTCTGCCCCTTCCTAAGTTTCGATGCCTGCGGCTTTTCTGATCCTTCCATGCTTAAACTCACAGGCATAAATCGATTACCGCTTTCAAGTTTGAGAACTACATCATCCGGCTTTGTTGAATAAATCGAACTTTTGCTGAGTTGAAGGATCAGATCACGCATCTTCCCGACAACGCAGACCGTTCCGTGGCAAAGCAAAAGTTCAAAATCTCCAACTGGCCCACCTACAATAAAGC
>NZ_JAKUZW010000017.1:0-73791 GCF_030128605.1 Klebsiella sp. K5-45
TCGATTACATTGAAGTGTTCTACAACCGGACCCGGCGTCACAGCCACCTCGGCGGCGTCAGTCCGGAGGCCTTTGAACAGGCCTCGTCGTGAGGACAGGAAATGTCTACTGTTGTGGGGTCAGTCCATTAAGATGACTTAAAGAGAGGTGCCCATGAGCGGTAAACGTTATCCCGAAGAGTTTAAAATTGAAGCAGTCAAACAGGTTATTGATCGCGGTCATTCTGTTTCAAGCGTTGCAACACGTCTCGATATCACCACCCACAGCCTTTACGCCTGGATAAAGAAGTACGGTCCGGACTCATCCACTAACAAAGTTCAGTCAGATGCTCAGGCCGAGAGCCGCCGACTCCAGAAGGAGTTGAAGCGGGTTACTGACGAACGGGACATATTAAAAAAAGCCGCGGCGTACTTCGCAAAGCTGTCCGACTGAGGTACGCCTTTATTCGTGACAACTCCCTTTGCTGGCCTGTTCGTCTGCTCTGCAGGGTGCTGGATGTTCATCCCAGTGGCTTTTACGCCTGGTTTAAGCAACCGTATTCTCAGCGCCACCAGGTAGATCTGAGACTGACGGGACAGATCAAACAGTTCTGGCTGGAGTCCGGTTGCGTTTATGGTTATCGCAAGATCCATCTGGACTTGCGGGATAGCGGGCAACAGTGCGGAGTGAATAGAGTCTGGCGACTGATGAATCGTGCCGGGATAAAGGCTCAGGTCGGGTACCGGAGCCCGCGGGCACACAAAGGCGAGATCAGTATCGTATCGCCCAACAGGCTCCAGCGACAATTCAATCCGGATGCTCCGGATGAGCGTTGGGTAACGGACATAACTTACATCAGGACCCACGAAGGCTGGCTGTATCTTGCCGTGGTTGTTGACCTGTTCTCACGCAAAATTATCGGCTGGTCAATGCAATCCCGGATGACAAAGGACATTGTCCTGAATGCGCTTCTGATGGCCATATGGCGACGTAATCCTCTAAAACAGGTGCTGGTTCATTCAGATCAGGGCAGTCAGTACACAAGCCATGAGTGGCAGTCATTCCTGAAATCACACGGCCTGGAGGGCAGCATGAGCCGTCGTGGTAACTGTCACGATAATGCGGTTGCAGAAAGCTTTTTCCAGTTGCTGAAACGCGAACGGATAAAGAAAAAGATCTACGGAACACGGAAGAAGCCCGCAGCGATATTTTCGATTACATCGAAATGTTTTATAACAGTAAGCGTCGGCATGGTTCGAGCAATCAGATGTCACCGACAGAATATGAAAACCAGTATTATCAACGGCTCAGAAGTGTCTAGATTATCCGTGGCGATTCACTGTTTGGCTTTTTCGGTGACCATTGGCAAAAAATCTATGGGGGCGGATGCGGCAAGCTTGATCATCCCTGTTTAACCGAAATTGGTAAGGAAGCCAACTTTAGGTCAGTTAAAGCAATCGTTGATTCTCTCAATCGGTTGCGACCAGCACTCCAGCAGTTCGTTGAAGATCTTAATGCTGAAGGTGAAGTACGAATCTTTCATACGAACGAGTGGCAGGGAGAACGGAGAAAAGGTGTACATTGGAGCGGGGATTTGCCTTCATCTGTTGGCCTGACCACTTTAGAGCGTGTCAAGACAATGCTTGCTCGTGAAGGTTGGGATTTATCACCCTGCCACACAAAAATACTCATGCTAACGCATAAGCTTTTAGCAAATCAGCAAGGCTATTCAAATTTAGCGGCAATATTTAGATACAACGAATCATTTACGAAGAAGGAGAACCAACATATTGCTTTCTTTGTAGATAAGCTGGAACCAGCATGCGATGCTTTCGCTGCCCATAAATACGGAATGATGTTTGAAGCACTTGGAGGCATCTCACCTCTGTTGCGTAGCCATGCAGACAAAGCAAGCTGGCACAATGCCATGACACAATTGCTTGCTATACGTGAAACCGGGACTGTAGGTGATGTAATCAAACACTTACGTACCTGGAAGAAACCGAGACTCCCAGATTCTGTTGAAAAACGTGAGCAAGAATTGCGTAATTTTGACAAAATGGCGGGTGTTGAAATGCCACGAGTTTTGGAGGAATTAGAGAAACTCCATCAGATTGCTTATTCTGAAGTAAAAGCACTCCGCCATTATCTTGATGGTCACTCACCATTCGAAACGAAACACGGCGTCAAAGGGGCAGAGTTTGAAAATGTTCTGGTCGTTATAGGGCGAGGCTGGAATCAATACAACTTTTCTGAAATGCTGGAACTCGCCGGTGCACAAGTGATTCCTGCTGTAAAAGAAGAAGCATATGAGCGTAATCGCAATTTATTCTATGTCGTCTGTTCCAGGCCTAAAAAACGACTTGCTATCCTGTTTACTCAGAGCCTGTCGCCAGACGCGATGGCTACACTTGAAAGTTGGTTCGGGAAAGAGACTATTATGCCAGTCCCATAGCTGCTTATTGACAATAGTGCAAAGCAAGCCTCCTATTACTGACATTAAACACCTTCGCCAAATGGTGGTCATTTTGGTGGTCTTGACAAACTGGATTTTTAATTTAGCTTAATCTTTAGCCAGTTAATGGCAAAGGCGATCCCAGTCAGAGGAGCCAAATTTTAAAAAGCCTGCTTTCGAGCAGGCTTTTTGCTTTTCTGTCTGCCTGTTTCCTTGCGGACGAAAAATCTGGAGTCACCGCCGGGACGTTTGTTTCGCTCACCCGAGCGCTGACGCTCCCCAGCGGGGAACGCCAGCGTTTTCCTCTTTATTCCCACGTCACCGGTTAGCGGAACGGCGGTTCGTTGAAGGTGCGTAGCTTACGCGAGTGCATGTGATCCCCCTCGGCGCGCAGCAGATCGATGGCCCGGATGCCGATCTGCAGATGCTCAGAGATGGCCCCCTCATAGAAGCGGTTGGCCTGACCGGGGAGCTTGATCTCACCGTGCAGCGGTTTGTCCGAGACGCAGAGCAGCGTGCCGTAGGGGACGCGAAAGCGATAGCCTTGGGCGGCGATGGTCGCGCTCTCCATATCGATAGCCACCGCCCGGCTGAGATTAAAGCGCAGCGCCGAAGCGGAATAGCGCAGCTCCCAGTTACGGTCGTCGGTGGTGACCACCGTCCCGGTACGCAGCCGCTGCTTCACCTCCTCGCCCGGCATCCCGCTCACCTGCTTGGTGGCGTCGTACAGGGCGCGCTGCACTTCGGCAATGCTGGGGATGGGGATATCCGGCGGCAGCACCGCATCCAGTACATGATCGTCGCGCAGATAGGCGTGGGCCAGCACATAGTCGCCGATGGCCTGGCTTTCGCGCAGGCCGCCGCAGTGGCCGATCATCAGCCAGACATCCGGGCGCAGCACCGCCAGGTGGTCGCAGATGGTTTTGGCGTTGGCCGGGCCGACGCCAATATTAATCAGCGTGATCCCTTTGCCGTCGTGGGTGATCAAATGCCAGGCCGGCATCTGGTGCTTCTTCCACGCCAGATCGGAAATGGCCTGCTCCGGCGCTTCGGTTTCGGCGGTGATCCAGATCCCGCCGGCGCAGGAGAGAGCGATATAGGGGCTGTCGGGATCGAGGATCTGGCTGCAGCCCCAGCTGACGAACTCATCCACGTAGCGGGTATAGTTGGTGAA
Organism: Klebsiella sp. K5-45; assembly: GCF_030128605.1. Classification (NCBI taxonomy): domain Bacteria; kingdom Pseudomonadati; phylum Pseudomonadota; class Gammaproteobacteria; order Enterobacterales; family Enterobacteriaceae; genus Klebsiella; species Klebsiella sp. K5-45. The sequence goes on from NZ_JAKUZW010000017.1 coordinate 3,609, forward strand.
CAGCACGTAGGGCTGGAAGTGTTCCGCCGGCGTGCCGGTATAGTGCCGCAGACGCGCCAGCGAAAAATCGACGCGGCGGGCGTCAAAGTGCGACAGCGGATAGAACTCGGTAGGATGGAACAGGCCGTCTGCGGTCTCATCGCCAATCTGCGACAGCTCGGTGGTAGGGAAATAGCGCGTCAGACCGGCGCTCATCGAGCGGTCGAGTGTCAGGGTGGAACCATCTATCACGTAAGGATAGGGGATCTCATGCTGCGACAGCTCGACGCTGATATGCGCGCCATAGTCCTGATACAGCAGGGTCAGCTGTTCCAGCAAATAGTGGCGGAACAGTTTCGGATTGGTGATGGTGGTGGTATAGCACCCTGCATGGGTGAAACGTCCCCAGGCGCGCGTTTTGAGGGCTTTATGATCGGCGCCGTCCCAGGAGACCGAGAGCTGCGGATAGACAAAAAGACCTTCCGCGCGGGCTTCGGTATCGGGGAGCGTATTATGGTCGATATAGTCGCCGATGGCTTTGCGTAATGCCGTGACCGAGGCTTCATAGCGCGCTTCCAGCTCGGCAAGCGCTTGTTCCGGGGTCAGACTGGCGGCCTTGTTATTCATGATTCGCTCCTTGTTTCAGGTCTGCTGACATTCCCGATAGTATGTCACAGCGTGAAAAGGGCGAAGGGGAATTTATCTGTCAGATGCGAAGAGACCCAGATCATCTCTGGCAAAGGGGTCGGACCCGATTTATTTGCCGGCGTTTGCCCAGCGCTCACTGCTATAATGGGTTGCTTTGAGGATCTTCAACGTCTGTGTCGGGTTATTATTCAGACAATAACGCGCATCGGCCAGCGGAGTAAGTTTATCGCCTTCCTGCAGGTCAAGGCGACAGGCTTCAATTTCAGCAATCATCGCTAATGTACCGCTCTGAAGCACGACGCAGCAGGGGCTGGTCATTGAATTTTTTCTCACTTTTTTTACCCACCACTCCATCTATATCTTCCTGTCCTGATCACATCCCTGCCGATAATTCATGTTTCCTGAAGGCCTGACAATAAGATTATCCCCTTGGTTTATACAGTGTTTAAAAATAGGCGACCTAACGTTGATCTCAGCGGTAGGCTTTTTTTCGCTGAACATGAATGATCTGCCGGGTTTAATTTGCCGGAGCCGATGACTATGCTGAGAAGCAGACAGTGAAAATAGCCTGTCAGGAATAGGGCAGCTGAGTTCGGCTATGCGAAAAATAATAGAGAGAGCGTCATGAAGCATCTTTTACGCCACTGGCGAACGTCAGGCGCCGTTATTGGCTCACTGTTAAAAAAAGGGATCGTTGCGGTGCTGGCGCTGCTGGTGGTGTTTCTCGCCGGACGGATCTATGAGTCCCAGCGCGGCCCCGCGCTGCATCGCTGGCATACCTGGCATGGCAACGAGATGACGGCCAAAGAGATCGACCAGGCGACCTTTGCCCAGTATCTGGCGCGGGAGAAAACGATTTTCGCCGATCTTCAGCGTGAGGTGACAGAGGCCTTGCCGGAAGAAGATAAAACCCCAGTCAACCGCTTTTATCGCCACAGCCGGGTCTGGCCGGGACAGTTTACGCAGGACTGGAACCGCTCTTTTGTACTATTGCCGCAGGGCAAACCGCGCGGCAGCGTGGTGCTGCTCCATGGCCTGACCGATTCGCCCTACAGCGTGCGCTATCTGGCGCAACTCTGGCGGCAGCGGGGTTATGTGGCGGTGGCGCCGCGTTTGCCGGGCCATGGCACCGCGCCGGGGGCGTTAACCGCCGTTGACTGGGAGACCTGGCTGGCGGCAACGCGTCTGGCGGTGCGCGAAGCGACGCGCCTGGCCGGGGCGGACGTGCCGCTGCATCTGGTCGGCTACTCTAACGGCGGCGCGCTGGCGCTCAAGTATGCCCTCGATAGCCTGGAGGACAGCCATTTACGCCAGCCGCAGCAGATTATCCTGCTGTCGCCGATGATCGGCGTGACGGCGTTTGCCCGTTTTGCCGGTCTCGCCGGGCTGCCGTCCATCTTCCCGGCGTTTGCCCGCGCGGCCTGGCTAAACGTGGCGCCTGAATTTAATCCGTTCAAGTACAACTCTTTTCCGGTAAAAGCGGCGAGACAGTCCTGGCTGTTAAGCCAGGCGCTGCAGCAGCAGATTATTCGTGCGTCCCGTCAGGGGGAGCTGAAAGCGCTGCCGCCAGTCCTCACCTTTCAGTCGGTGATGGATTCCACCGTCAGCACCCGGGCGGTGGTGGAGTCCCTGTATCGCTACCTGCCGGACAACGGCAGTGAGCTGGTGGTGTTCGACATAAACCAGGCGGCGGATCTCCGTGTCCTGTTCCGTCCCGCGCTCTATGCGGCGGTGAATACGCTGCTGCCGCCGGCGCCGAGGGCCTATACCACCACGGTGGTGACCAACGCGACGGCGCACACGCTGCAGACCGTCGCCCGCACTACGCTGGCCCAGGAACGGGAAGAGCATCGTTATCCTCTACACCTTGCCTGGCCGGCGGATATGTACTCCCTGTCGCATGTGGCGGTGCCGTTTCCCCTGAGCGACTCGCTGTATGGCCGCGAGCCGGACGAGAAGAACCGCTACGGCATTAGCCTGGGCACCATTTCACTGCGTGGAGAAACCGGAACGCTGAGCGTGGGGCTGGAGACGTTAATGCGCGTCACCTCTAATCCTTTCTTTCCATGGATGCTGGCGCGTATCGATGAGCATATCGCCTGCGGCGAGCAGGCGGCGGTGGTGGCCTGCCTGAAGGCGCAGGCCAGCGCGCAGGCGTTAAAAGAGGCTCAGGTGCAGGACGGTGCGCAGCAGAATACCGACGATCGCCGCGGGAACCACGAAGCGAAACAGGCGGACAAACCGTGAGCTGATGCCGAGGAAAATACCGATTCCGGGCAGATCGAAAGTCTGGATCAGCAGGCCTGCCGAGGCGTTGACCTGGCTGACGGTGACTTTGCCCTGCTGGATCAGCTCGGAAATGACGCCAAAGTAAGCGGTGCCTCCGGCGACGCACTTCACCAGCGCCGGCAGCACAAAGTTCTGCGGAATGTGCAGCCAGCCGAGCACCGGTTTCAGCAACTGCTGCAGCAGGTCGATGGCGCCAGCGCCCTGCAGCAGTCCGACGATGGTTAACGACAGGATCAGCATCGGCACCGCGCCGAGCGCCAGGCGGATGGCGTCGGAGCCGGCGCTATTGATCACCGCCAGAATGCCCTGACTGTTCTGCTCGGCGTTGGGCAGCGCTTCCGCGCGAGGATTCTCGGCGACCGATAAGCGCCGTCCGGTGACGTGCCAGGCGACGGCGGCCGCGCACAGGCCGCCGACCACTGAGATAACGATCGAGGCCAGCCAGTGGAGGCCGAAAGGGGTGAGGGGATAGAAGACGTTGCCTTGCCCCATGGCGAAGACCATGGCCAGCGTGGCGGCCATTTGCCGGTCAGAAACGCCGCGTTTGTCCATAATCGACAGCGTGGCCAGCGGGGCGGCGAAGCTGACAAAGTTAATCTGGATCAGGGCGAAGGCGCTCATCCCGGTTAAGCCGAAGGGCTTCAGCAATGGCGCAACCCAGCGCACAATCACATCGAGGATGCCGCGGACCTCCAGATATTTCATGATAATCAGCATGATCACCATGATCGGCAACAGCGTATACAGCGCGACGTCAACGGACGATTTGCCCGCCGCCATAATGATGCTTATGACATCCATTTACGTTCTTTACCACTCGCAAAGCCATTCGTTCGCGTCATCATAATCCCGTGGGGAAGGAAATGATATGTCAGGATCGCCCCGGGGACCGGCGCCATGGGGCGCCGGGAGGAGAGAATTACTGGCCGATGTTGACCAGCGTGCGGCCATGAATATTGTTGCTGAGGAAATCTGCGGCATACGCTGGCGCCTGCTCCAGCGTGATTTCGGTGGCTGCCTGCTGGTAGTAGCCCTCCGGCAGCAGCTGGGCCAGACGCTGCCAGACCGCGTCGCGTTCTGCGGTGGGCACCATGACCGAATCCACCCCCTGCAGACGCACATTGCGCAGAATAAACGGCATTACGGTGGTCGGCAGATCGAAGCCCCCGGCCAGACCGCAGGCGGCGACGCAGCCGCGATATTGCGTTTGCGCCAGCACTTTAGCCAGCATCGTGCCGCCAACGGTATCCACCGCGCCCGCCCACAGCTGTTTCTCCAGCGGGCGGGTCTCTGCGAAGTCGCTGCGCGGCAGGATGGCGTCGGCGCCGAGCTGGCGAAGGTAATCGTGCGTCGACTCGCGGCCCGATACGGCTGTCACCCGGTAGCCGAGCGCTTTCAGCAGTACCACGGCGGTGCTGCCGACCCCGCCGCTGGCGCCGGTGACCAGGATATCACCGCTTTCCGGGGTGATGCCCGCACTGACGAGGGCATCGACGCACAGCATTGCGGTAAAGCCGGCGGTGCCGATGATCATTGCCTGGCGCGCGCTGAGTGCCTCCGGCAGGGCAACCAGCCAGTCGCCTTTGACACAGGCCTCGGTGGCCAGACCGCCCCAGTGGTTTTCGCCCACGCCCCAGCCGGTGAGGATCACGGCCTGGCCGGGAACAAAGCGCGGATCGCGGCTTTCACTTACCCTGCCGGCAAAATCAATCCCCGGCACCATCGGGAACTGGCGGATGATTTTGCCTTTGCCGGTGATCGCCAGGGCATCTTTATAGTTGAGACTCGACCAGTCGATGGCGACCTGCACGTCGCCTTCGGAAAGGGCGGGCAGGTCAATCGCTTTGACGGCGGCCACGGTGCGGTTATCAATCTGGTCCAGAACTAATGCTTTCATGACTGAGTATTCCTCGTCTGAAGGGAGTTATCGGCGCTATCGCCGTCCTGTGCAGGTGTTATTGTCATCATATTGTGCGCAAAGAAATCCCAGTACTGGTTAAGGGGAGCGGCGGACTGGACCAGTCTGGCGCGCATCACCGCGCCTTCCCAGCCGATCCAGAACACCTGGGCCAGCGCCTCCGGTGAGGTGTCGCTGGCGATCGCCCCGGCAGCCTGCGCCTCGTGCAGGCAGCGGGCCACGCGCGCCTCCCATGCCGCCAGGATGGCCTGCAACCGCTGGGTAAATGCCTCGGGCAACAGCGGAGCTTCCTGCAGCAGGTTGCCTACCAGACAGCCGCGACGAAACTGGTATTTCTCCATTCCCTGACCGGCATCTCGCACGAAGGCCGCCATCCGTTCCAGCGGCGGCACGGCGTCGTCCAGCAGGAATTTATCTAATTTATGCGCAAAGTAGTCGCCATAGGCGGCAAGCACGGCGAGGCCAAAGGCCTCCTTGCTTTTGAAACAGTGGTAAAACGACCCCTTTGGCACGGCGATATTCTTGATTACCGCATCAATCCCCGCCGCGAGATAGCCCGTTTCGGTCAGCACCTCCAGGCCCGAGCGAATCAGCGCCTGGCGGGTGTCGACAAACTGCCGATCGGCCTTTGGCGGTCGGCCGCGGCGGGGCTTCAGGTTGGCGGAGATAGCGGGAATCATCATTTAGACCGTATGGTTTAATTGTTTGTCAGGGTACCCCCAATCCTGGTATGGGGCAAGCAATGTATGGCAGCGAAGGGCGGGATTTCGAGGCATTCGGCTTATGAAAGGCAACGCGGATTATCAATAATGGCTAATGCATGGATATCGGGCCGTTACGACAGAGAATATCAATCCGCTGAGGCTATTCCGCTGACCATATATCTCTCTGGCCGCTACGGAATGATAAGGATGAATGGTAGAGATTATATTGCCGGGCTGACGATGATTTGCAGACCATGGCGGATTGACAATGCCGGCATGATAAAACACATTGTCCCCCCTGAACGGGCGCCGGTTGCCACCTCAGTTTAAATAAACACGCCGCCAGACAGGAAAGCCTGTCCTTTATTATCGGCGTCTGGATAAATAACCCGCCGCTGAAACCACACCTGCGAAAAAGGAATAACAGCCTGATGTACAGAATGAATATTGCCGTCAAAGGAGGGGAGGAATGTCGCTAATCGCTATTGTGCTGGTCTTTATCATGGCCATCGTGGTGACGGTGTTCATTTCCCATCTTCTGCCCGTTAAAGTGCCGCTGCCGTTGATCCAGATTGCGGCGGGCGCCGCGCTGGCCGCCGGTGGTTTTCAGGTCGATTTCGATCCGCACATCTTTTTGCTGTTGTTTATCCCGCCGCTGCTTTTCCTCGATGGCTGGCGGATCCCGAAAGACGCGTTTTTCCGCGATATGAAGCCGATTCTGTCGCTGGCGATAGGCCTGGTGATGGTGACTATCCTCGGTATTGGCCTGTTTATTCACTGGCTTATTCCGGCGATTACCGTGGCGGCGGGGTTCGCCCTGGCGGCGATTCTGTCACCCACCGATCCGGTGGCGGTATCGGCAATGACCGCCAGCTCGCCGCTGCCTTCCCGGATGGCGCATATCCTCGAAGGGGAGTCGCTGTTAAACGATGCTTCGGGTCTCGTCGCTTTTAATTTTGCCATCGCCGCGGTGCTGACCGGCAGCTTCTCACCGGGAGAGGCGGTGATGAAGTTTTTCCTGATGGCGTTCGGGGGCATCCTCAGTGGGCTCGTGGTGGTGTGGGTCACCGGCAAATGTAATAACTTTCTGGTGCGGCGCACCCGCGAGGAGCCGGCCATCCAGATCCTGATCAGCCTGCTTATCCCCTTCGCCGCCTACCTGCTGGCCGAGGCGTTCCATGTCTCCGGCATTCTTGCCGCCGTCGCCGCCGGCATTGCGATGCACTATGAGCAGCTGTCGGGGCCACGGCTTCCCGCGACGCGCATGAAAAGCAGCGCGGTGTGGTCCATGCTGCAGACTACCCTCAATGGGATGATCTTCCTGATGCTGGGCGAGCAGTTGCCCCGCATGCTCAGGACGTTGCCGGCGGTAGCCAGCCAGGCCGGAGTCCCTTCGCCCTGGTATCTGCTGCTGTACGCCGTGGCCATCACTCTCGCGCTCGGTCTGATGCGTTTCGCCTGGGTATGGCTGTCGATGACGCTGACCATTTTTCGCCGTAAACGCCGGGGCAAGGCCATCACCGTCCGTCCGCGATTCAGCATCCTCGCCGTCATGGCGCTGGCGGGGGTTAAAGGCTCCGTGACGCTCGCCGGTATTCTGACGCTGCCGGCGGTGCTGGCGGATGGTTCACCATTCCCGGGCCGCGAACTGCTGATCTTTCTCTCAATGGCGGTGATCCTGATGTCGCTGGTGGTGGCGGCTATCGGTCTGCCGTTCATGACCCGCTATCTTGCCGATGATTTACCCCATGACACCGGCAAGGACGATATTGGCGCCGTCATGACCGAAGTGGCCATCAACCGGCTAAATGCGCTACTCGACGAGCCGGTGGAGGATCCCACTGAGCAGGCCCTGCGGGCGGATGCCGGCAATATGCTGCTGGAAACCTACCAGCGTCGGCTTCACTATAACGACAATGACGAAGGGCAGGACGTCGGGCTGGAGCTGGCGAAGCGCGCCAGGCTGGAGAAATATATGCAAAGAGAGGTCATTATCGCCCAGCGTCAGGAGCTGTTCCGGCTGCGTCGCGCCCACAACATTAGCGATATCACCTTTTATGAGGTGCTGCGGGAGATAGACCTGAAGGAAGAGAGTTTGCGCTAGGGGCGCCATTGCTGGAGGGGAGCCTTCGCCCTCCGGCCGCGCAGCTGGCGCGGAAAAGCAAAAAGCCTGCTCGAAAGCAGGCTTTTTTAAATTTGGCTCCTCTGACTGGACTCGAACCAGTGACATACGGATTAACAGTCCGCCGTTCTACCGACTGAACTACAGAGGAATCGTGTGAACGGGGCGCATATTAACGATGCCACCCGGCCTTGTCAAAGCCTGATTCAAAGAATTGCGTTCGACTGCTGACAATTTCAGCAACCTCCGCTCATGCGCTGTTTTTTTCAGCAGATTGCACCGTTGTAGTGCGAATGTACCCCTAATGGGGCATACCACAATCTGCTTACCGGGCAAATAAAAACCGGATTGCTATCACTATCCCTTATAACACCGCCTGTGGCGGGCAGCGGCAGCGGAAATGAAAAGCTGGCAAGCAAATTGCAAAACCAGTTTCATCATACTTCCAGCGTTGACGCTGGCGTTCCTTACAGGAGGCAAAATGAACTTAAGACGACTGAAATATTTTGTGAAAATCGTCGATATCGGCAGTCTGACCCAGGCCGCTGAAGTCTTGCACATCGCCCAACCGGCCCTCAGCCAGCAGGTCGCGACCCTGGAAGGTGAAATGGACCAGCAGCTGCTGATACGCACTAAGCGAGGGGTCACGCCAACGGAAGCCGGTAAAATCCTGTATACCCATGCGCGGACCATCCTGCGCCAGTGTGAGCAGGCGCAGCTGGCGGTCAATAACGTCGGTCAGACGCTGCGTGGCCAGGTCTCGATCGGCCTGGCGCCGGGCACGGCGGCCTCTGCCATTACTATGCCGTTGCTGCAGACGGTGCGTAATGAACTGCCCGAGGTGATGGTCTATCTGCAGGAGAGCAGCGGCACGGCGCTGAATGACAAGCTGCTGGCGGGCCAGCTGGATATGGCGGTGCTGTATGAGCGTTCGCCGGTGGCCGGCATCGTCAGCCAGCCGCTGCTGAAAGAAGATCTCTACCTGGTCGGTACCCGCGATTGCCCGGGGCAGAGCGTGGACCTCACGGCGGTGGCGGAGATGAACCTGTTTCTGCCGCGCGATTACAGCGCGGTACGGGCGCGGGTCACCGAAGCGTTCACCCTGCGTCGGCTGTCGGCGAAAATTATCGGCGAGATTGAATCCATTACCACCCTGACCGCGGCCATCGCCAGCGGCATGGGGGCGACGGTCCTGCCGGAATCCGCTGCCCGCTCCCTGTGCGGCGCGGCGAACGGCTGGATGGCGCGGATTAGCACGCCGTCAATGAGCCTGTCGCTGTCGCTGAACATGTCGGCGCGCGGCGGTTTGTCGCCGCAGGCGCAGGCGGTGAAGGAGATCCTGCTGTCTCTGGTGAGCCGTCCGTCGCTGGAGAACCGCGAACTGCAGCTGGTGAGTTAAGCTATATTCTCTTAAGGAATAAGTTGCTGGTTTTTATTATTTGTTACCCGGGACAACAGACTTTAACAATAGCAGATACGTTAAGTCCATTGGCCCGGAGGAAAGGGTGAACTTCCAGCAACTGAAAATTATCCGTGAGGCGGCCCGTCAGGATTACAACCTGACGGAAGTCGCGAATATGCTCTATACCTCGCAGTCAGGCGTCAGCCGCCATATCCGGGAACTGGAAGAGGAGCTGGGGATCGAGATCTTTATCCGTCGCGGCAAACGCCTGTTAGGCATGACCGAGCCGGGTAAAGCGCTGTTATCCATTGCCGAGCGGATCCTCAATGAAGCCAGCAACGTCCGGCGGCTGGCGGATCTCTTCACTAACGATGCCTCCGGCGTCTTAACCATCGCCACCACCCATACTCAGGCGCGCTACAGCCTGCCCCCGGTGATTAAAGCTTTCCGCGAGCTGTTCTCCGACGTTCGCGTCGAGCTGGTGCAGGGCACCCCGCAGGAAATCGAAGCGCTGCTGCATAACGGCGGGGCGGATATCGGCATCGCCAGCGAGCGTCTGAGCAACGACCCGACGCTGGCGGCTTTCCCCTGGTTCCGCTGGCATCACAGCCTGCTGGTACCCAAAGACCATCCCCTGACCCAGGTGTCTCCTCTGACGCTGGAGGCGATTGCCCGCTGGCCGTTAATCACCTATCGCCAGGGGATCACCGGCCGTTCGCGGATCGATGAGGCCTTCAACCGCAAAGGGCTGATGCCGGATATTGTGCTGAGCGCCCAGGATTCCGATGTCATCAAGACCTACGTCGAGCTGGGGCTGGGCGTCGGGCTGGTCGCCGAGCAGTCCGGGGATGCCCGCGAAGCGGACACCTTTACGCGCCTCGATACCCGCCATCTGTTTGATGCCAATACCGTGTGGCTGGGACTGAAGCGGGGCCAGCTACAGCGTAATTACGTCTGGCGTTTTATCGAATTGTGCAATGCCGGACTGTCGCTGGATGAGATCAAGCGCCAGGCGATGGAGCCGGAAGAGGCCGCTATCGACTATCAGATTTAAGGAAATGCTGGCCAGCGGATCGGGGAGAGGAAATACCGCTATAATTCACACATGAGAGTCGCGACTGAGGAAGGGAAAATGACGATGCGGCGTGTGAAATTACTTTGTTCGGCGCTGATGCTGCTCGCCAGCCACAGCGCGCTGGCCGTTAGCTATCCGCTGCCGCCGGAGGGGAGCCGTCTGGTGGGCAGCGCATTTACCATTGCCGTGCCGGAGAATAACACTCAACCACTGGAAAGTTTTGCCGCCCAGTACGGCCAGGGGTTGAGCAATATGCTGGAAGCTAACCCCGGCGTCGATGTCTATTTGCCGCACTCCGGATCGACGCTGACCATTCCGCAACAGCTGATCCTGCCTGACACCGTGCGGGAGGGGATCGTCATCAACGTCGCCGAGATGCGTCTCTATTATTACCCGCCGCTGGGCAATAGCGTGGAAGTCCTGCCAATCGGCATTGGTCAGGCGGGACGCGAAACGCCGCGTAACTGGGTGACGGCGGTAGAGCGCAAGCAGGAGGGACCCACCTGGGTACCGACCGCCAATACCCGCCGCGAGTATGCGAAAGAGGGCAAAACGCTGCCGGCGATGGTGCCCCCCGGGCCCGATAATCCGATGGGGCTGTATGCGATCTATATCGGCAGGCTGTACGCCATCCACGGCACCAATGCCAACTTTGGTATCGGGTTGCGCGTCAGCCAGGGATGCATCCGCCTGCGTAATGACGACATTAAATTCCTGTTTGATAACGTCCCGGTGGGAACGCGCGTCCAGCTCATCGATCAGCCGGTGAAGTACAGCGTGGAGCCGGACGGCAGCCACTGGCTGGAGGTGCACGAGCCGCTGTCGCGCAACCGCGCGGAGTTTGAATCCGACAGAAAAGTCCCGTTGCCGATGACCTCGGCGCTGCGCGAGTTTACTCAGGGGCCGGGAGTGAGTTCTTCGCAGGCCGAGCAAACCCTGCTGCGCCGCTCCGGCATGCCGGTGAATATCAGCGCCACAGCGGCGCAGGGAAGTTTGTAGCGGTGGAAAAAGTTAAGCCTTGATGCGGGATGGCGGCCCGGCGGGACCCGAAAAGCAAAAAGCCTGCTTAAAAGCAGGCTTTTTAAATTTGGCTCCTCTGACTGGACTCGAACCAGTGACATACGGATTAACAGTCCGCCGTTCTACCGACTGAACTACAGAGGAATCGTGTGAACGAGGCGCATACTACTGGCCCGGCATTTTTGTGTCAACACTAAAATTAACTTGCTGATTCAAATGGCTAAATTTAGCTCAACACGTTGTTTTAGTGAACAGTGCGCCGATCGTCTTCGTCCTGCAGGCCATTCTCCCGTCTGCGCGCCAGCGGATCCTGGCGGTAAAAATGGCAAAAACGCTGCCACAGGGCCGGGAAGCGGGGCGCGAACAGTTCAGGCGCGCTGAAAAAATATTCCGATAGGACGGCAAAGCACTCAGCGGGATCGGTGGCGGCATAGGCGTCAATGCTGGCTGCGCTTTCCCCCACCAGATCTATCTCATCCTGAATGTTGTTCATCGCCGCGTGGAGATCGTGCTCCCAGCCGGCGACTTCGCGCAGTGGGATCAGCGGCACCCCGCTGGCCCGATCGCCATTCCGCGTATCGAGCTTATGCGCTACCTCATGCACCACAAGGTTAAAGCCTGACGCATCAAAAGAGTCCTGAATATCCAGCCAGTTCAGCACCACGGGACCCTGCTGCCAGCTTTGCCCCGATTGCACCACCCGCTGGTTGTGGACCAGGCCAATATCATCCTCCCATTCATCATCCACGACAAACGGGGCAGGGTAGATCAGCACTTCATGAAAACCGTCCAGCCACTCTATCCCCAGCTCAAGTACCGGCAGGCAAAAGAGCATAGCTATCCGCGCCTGATGCAGCGGAGTCAGCTCCAGTCCCTGAAGCGCTACCAGACGTTTTTGCTGTAGGAAACGGCCAGCCATCTGCGTCAGCTTATGCTGCTCAGCGGGCGAAAGGTGGGCTAAAACCGGAATGGCAAGCGCTTGCTCCCAGGGCATCTCTGCGTTGCCGGACTCATCATCTGCTTTCCAGGGCCATTTAAACATCATATTGCTCGCAAAGTCGTCACTTGAACACGATTACCGAAACGGGAGCTATTAAAATGCCAAAGATCCTGGCATTATAGCAACCACAACAGCGGAGAGATGCCGGAGCGGCTGAACGGACCGGTCTCGAAAACCGGAGTAGGGGCAACTCTACCGGGGGTTCAAATCCCCCTCTCTCCGCCACTATTCAAACACTTACAGCATTCCATTTCAGTGACCTGCCTCCCGATGAGAAAAATTGAGAAAATCCACTGAGAAAAATTCTAGCGCCGAAGCATGCTCCGACGCCAAAGAATCATCTCATTTTCTTGTTCAAAGTTGGGCTGATTTTAACTTTCCTGTCGTAAACAAGTACCTGTGACTCTGTCTTATGACCACTGAATTTTTGCTTGTCTCTGCCAGATCCTTCATAGTCTGAGATCCCTTTAGCCTTTAGATCATGGAAGGTGCAATCAAGTGGCCTACCAAGTTCTTCAGAAGCCGCATTTCTCGCTTTTCTCCATGCTTCATTAAATCCCTTATATGAATAACGCTCACCATACATTGTCCTGATAACAGGGCCATCCTGTCCCCATTCCCTGCAAATATCAACAGCCGCACTGAGACGCTCAGTCCAGGCTTTGATCTGTTTAATACCAGTCTTACCTTGCTGTATGAAAATTCCTTTATCAAGAATCTGATTCCAGTTCATTTTAAGAACATCAGAAACCCTTGCAGCGCATAGATACGCAATTTCCATCGCGGCTTTAACTGCAGGAGTCGCATGAGTGAAGATAGCAATGTACTCTTCATCGGTTATGTAGCGGTCGCGCTGGGGTTTAGGAAACTTATCGACACCAACACACGGATTACCTGGTACATAGCCACGCTGATACCCCCAGCGGTATACACGAGACATTGAACTATGTTCGTGATTAGCCTGAACACGGCTTCTTTTACCACGTGCATCCATGTAGCGCCGGACGTGTTCAGGTTTAATGGCCTTTGCTTCTGCATCGCCGAAAACCGCTAACAAGTATTTTTCATGTGCCAGGTAATCTTTTTGTGTCCTGGGGGCAAGGTCTGCATAGTCAGCACTATTTAAAAATTTTTTCCACAATTGTTGAAAGGTGAGTAGTTTTTTTCGACCTTCAACGACTTTCTCGTAAGCTAACCAAACCTCCGCTTTAGAAGCGTTTGCTGGGGCTAGATTCTCGGTAGTACCTCCTGGCTTCCAGTAGTAACCAGAAGGGCGGAAAAACACACCCTTCGGCATCCACTCATTACCAGGCGCTCTTTTACGGCCCATATTATCTCTCTACAGCGTCAAAGTTCATGCCTGGAGTAGGCATATGGCCTGCTGGTGGAAGTATGCGCTGTACGGGATGGTTAATATGAAACCAGGTCGTTTTGATTGCTCCGTCCCGGCGTTCAATAAAAAAGATCCCGTTCTGGGTTAATACCTCTTTCTGCAGTGACTTTTGGGGCGAACCCGTGGCCTCTGTCAGTTCTTCATCAGTCAGGAAGCGATCGCTCATGAGTTGTTCTCCACTGAACCGGCTGCAACCGGTTATCTGCCACTATATGAACAAGACGAACAGCCACCACGCAGTCCGTCATTACACCTTTTACACAGCTGGTGGTCCTCCCTTACCCCTTTAAACTGGTTATAAATTTCCGCTGGTACAATTACCGGCATAGGAACCAATAAACGTTGACTCCGTAGTGATGCGATTTCTGCAGTGCGTTCGAGGTACAACGATTTCCAGTCACTTGCTTCAGTCTTATATGCGGTCAAAGCATCCCGCATGCGCCGCCAGCGGCGACGCTTCAGCTTGTTCGCTTTCACTTCACCTCCTGCAGGGCGGCTGCGAAATGCTCAACACCTTTAGCCCAGATTTCTTTGATGGTTGTCCAGGAGACAGGTACCGTGATTTCAATTCTCCCGCTGCCGTCGCAGGTTTCGCACTCATCATCACCAAAGCATTCCGAGCAGTTTACGAACTTGGTTTCTGAAAACTCACCTGATAGCGCCCCCTTTGCGCCGTTCTCAGCCGTTAACCTCATTGGCACCATAACGTAACCGGGAGGTGCAACGTAACTAACCTCGACAGTGCGATCCGGACCGGATGCCAGGTCAATGCCGATTATGGGAAAGTTGCCAGTAAGCGCTGGCTGCTCGTTGATGTGCAACCGCGGTTCACCGTCTTTCGGCTCCGGCCATGAGCGCTGTTTGTTCACCGCCAGTTTTTCGATCATCGCTTGGGTAATCTGCTCATCTGTAATACCTGCACGGCGCTGGGCGTCCCACAGCAGGAACTGCATATCAGCCACTCCGACAGGTCGCCAGGCTCGGCAGCGGCTTCCAGTGCTTCTTTGCTGAGGTGCTTCAGCGGGCCAACCGGGCCGACATTACCGAATGTTGCCTGTGACCACTCTGCGTGCTCGCGGCGTACCTGCTCTCGGTCCTTTGCTGGTTGCGCTGGCGGATAATTTGCCAGCATCCAACTAATGACGTAGTCGGCCTTGAACCGCTCAACCGGAAATCCTTCATTCCAGTCACGGAAGTGATAGATAACTTTTGCCAGCTCAGATTGAAGCGCCACCGGCTCGTTGTCCATTGCGGCCAGCGCCATGCGAGCCAGCTCCTCAGCCTCTTCAGCTGGCAGCATTACGTTGCTTCCGGCACCGTAGGCGTCACGCCATGATTTAATTTTTTCCAGACGTTCTCTGGTTAACTGGTTATTAGTCATGGGCTGATTCCTTACCTCTACTGACAGACAAGTTTTTATTCACGATGGCATCCATCAGGCGTGATGCTGCAGCTTTCTGAGATGAGACATTCGCAATGACCGTTGGCCTGGTTTTCTCACAGCTGGCGCAAATACCATCCCATGATGAAATGAGGAAGAAATCTTCACGTTCTGCAATGCCAGTATTCATTACCAGGTCCTCAATCATCAGGGTGACCCCGCGAACTCCCCGGCCTTCGCTTAGCCGCTGGACGGCGTAACCGAAGGCATTAATCATCACGGCATGGAACTGGATATACTCGCGTTTGTATTCGGCCTGATTCGTACCGCGGCGAATATCATCTAAACCAGTCAGCATCAGCCAAGCATTCCACAACCCCTCAAGATCATCCTGTGAGCAGGAATCTGAAAATTTTGCCGTGGCATCACTAAGGGCTTTGAAGCTGACCCACTTATCACTTTTCGCAGGAACGACGTTATGCTCAAAATCGGTGACTTCAGAAAAGACGTCGTGTGAACTGATAAAACTGACCATCTCCTGCGCGTTCTTATCGCGCCCGTTATAGGCCATGTTGATAGCCGCAGATGGCTTCGAAACATTGTTGTTAATGTCGGAAAAGAACTGCTGCCGTGTTTTCAACGAGAGCTTATGTGTGAGCATTAGTGGTACGTGGATTGGTTCGCCAACTGTGCGGCAAAATTCGGCGATCCCCGCTGCACGGTGCTGGCCGTCGAAAAGCTTAATTTCTGCATCCATAGGGAAGCGCACAACACCAACGTTGGTATTGCCGAATTCCTGAAACTCAATCTCAGAGTTACAGTTACCGACCAGCGGTGGGATAATGAAGGGCTCTTTATTTTCGTGAGCATTAACCAGATATTCATAGAATTTCTTAGCACGCGCTGGGTTAATTTCACGCTGAGAACGTTCTAAAGTATCTCCGTAATTATCACTGGCGAGGACGCGTGCCAAGGTTCGTGCTGGCACTGTCATCATAAGGACAATCGCTCCGCCCTGAACGCCGCGAGACGCAGGGAACTCAAAGAAATAATCTCCAACTATGCTCATGCTACCCACCACTCAATAAACATGCAGATACCAACGGTTACTACGGCAATAAGCACCCAGCAGATCACATCGAACAAGGCGGCGAACCGACGTAGGGTGTATTTGCTGTAATTCTCATGATCAATATTCATACCGCCTCCCCAATCACCCAACGAAGTGCGCTTGCATACTCACCCTCGGCTGATTCAAGGGCTTTGATGATTTCTTTGCGGGTTTTCAGGCGCGGCTTTGCCTCGCCGAGGATCTGACGCTGACGCCGGGCTTTTTCATGGCCGGTTGTGCCAGCAGTTGCCGCTTCGATTTCAGAGACCTTCTCCCGCTGCTCTTCTGGTTTAAGCGATGCCAGCTGACGCGCCTGGGTAACGGTGACAGTTCCGGACTCCACTGCATCGCGAACAGCCTGGGTGGCATCCAGCAGTGACAGAGTTGCGCGTACGGTCTGGACACTCACGCCAAACATCAGCGCTAAATCGTCCTCGTCGTGCCCGCGTTCCAGCGCATCAGCCATTTTCTTTGCTCGGCCCAGTGGCGTATCTGCCTGGCGGATTTCGTTAGCACTTACCATCGCCTGCGCCATGCGAACGGCGGAGCCACGTTTAGCGACTGCTGGAACCAGTAACGGTTCTTTGCCCTCTTTCGACAGACGCTTGTTGGCTTCCAGTGTATGGCGCACACGCTGGCGACCATCGACTACACAAGACAGCCCTGTCTCCGGGTCTTTCCAGACGATAATCGGCTCAAGAACGCCCTGGTCCATGATGTTCAGCACCATTGCCTCGCTGATAGGCAGGTGGATACGCTCATCGTAAAGCGGGTGCGTTTTGTCGGTAACCAGGTGCAGGTTTTCAGGTTCGAACGTCAAAACGTTCGTTTTGCCACTCGCGCCATATACCAGCTTTGAGTCTTTAGCCATCAGACAGCCTCCGGATTGCTGGTGGATGTCGTTGAGATACTCTTCAGATCGCGCATTGCTTCCAGTACGTGCATATTGCTGCGGTTTTTTGTGTGACGCTCAACAATTCGATCGCATTCTTTCGCCCAGGAAATAACTTCTTCCTTCATAGCGTCACGTTCTTTACATGCCTGCCGAAGGGTAATATTCGAAACATCGAGCATTGTTGCCAGCTCTTTAATAAGTTCTGAATTTGCAGGAGGCATTGTTTTAGCTGCCTCAAAGGCATCTTTAATTAACTGCTGTACTGTTTTTCCCATTTTTTATTTCTCCAACTGACGCGCTGCAACGCGTTTTAGGGTGCAGCAACCCAACCCATGAGAATGGGGTAATTGCTGCTGTTCTAATCAGGCTGCTGGTTTTTGTTCTTCGAGCTCTTTGTAGGCGAGCAGATCACAAAGCTGGTTAATTACTTTACAGAACTGGAACATGTCCGTACCTGCCTGGTGACGCCAGCGGTAGGCTTTGTCGTCATCATCAGAATAATCATTATCCTTGGTATCGATCCGCCGGAAATGGAACTTATCTGTAAGCAGAAAAGAGACGCCGCAGCCTCTTAATTCCATGTTATCGACGATAAAACCTGTGTTCAGGCTCTCCAGAATTTCACTGCTAACGGAAGTGTGTTCCGCTGAGTAGCGAATAACTTCTTTCTGTTCTGCCAGGCGGGATAGCTGGACATAATCACCGACCTCAAACCCGGCAAAGGCTGATTCTTCGCCGTCCAGATGGTTTTTAAGGCGCGTTGTCAGGCCGTTTTTGATATCACTGATGTTGATCGTGACCGTTTTTACTGAGCCGATAACTTTAACCAGCATCGCCCCGACTAAATTGGCAATATTTTTATTGCCGGAATTAATGATCAGCAGATTTTCTTCAGTGTTATACAGGACCAGGATCAGAGACGACTTGATGAATGCCTGTTTGCAGAGCTGAACCTTAGCATCCTGGATAATGTTGTTACGGTCAGCACGCTTTAGTTTCTGACCACATGCATTTTCAATGCGCTGGATACGTTCATTGGCTTCTTTCATTACGACGTGCTGGGGTATTATTTTCTCATCGCGGCGAACCACGATTGCATAACCGCCAGTAATTGGCGTAACCAGCTCACCGGTAATCGGGTTAGGGACGAAGGAAGCCCGCGCGAACTCCGTTTCTGTAAGTTCAGAGTAGGGCAATTCCTGCAGGTGCCCTTCAACCGCTTCAATACTGGGCAAAGTAGCCCGATAGACAATGGCGTTACGTAACTTTGATAATTTCATTTCTGTGTCCTCTGCAAAGGATTAGTTAGTTATCTCCACACAACGGAAAGAGCACTGAAGCACTGGAAATTCACTTGACTAACACAGTGCTTTTTCCTGTTGTGTGCCGGTCTTTCCCGGCTGTCATCGTGCTTCCTCTGTTTGCCACGCTGGGCCGTCTACTTCCGGCTGTCACTGCCGTCGAGAGTGCTGGCAGCTCACTGACCTGATAACTCCCAGGATCAACTGGAGTGGTTGTTATCGCTACCAAAGCGCCACTGTCCAGGACATTTAAAAGGACCGTCTCCAAGTGGTAACTCTTCCAGTCCCGATAAACCTCCTCAGTAGAAGGGGCTTATCGGGAATGAATGTTGTGACACCAGATCGCTAATCTGCTTACTTCCCGCCGCTCTGTTTTGGTATTGGCAACCAGCTGCTGTTGCTCAGTCGATTTCCGGGTCTTTGCGTCGACCGGCGCTGCAGTACGCTTGTACACGTCACAACTGGAAGCGCACTCCTTCAGTTACAAACCGATCCCCACCGGAAAGAAGGGGAATGCGCTTCCATGTTGTGTGCATTCGGTTTTCGGATAAACGTAATGTAGGATAACTTACCTTGGGGTGTCAATGATGATGGTAGGAAATCTTACATTGAGGTGTAAAAAAAAGCCGACGATGAGGTCGGCTGTTTGTAAAAGAAGGGGGTTATAAGTCAGTTACAACCTGGCGAACGACTCCGACAATCTTGCAATTTCCGTTTACTTCAAGGACTCGGTAATTTGGATTCAGGGGGACCAGGTATTTTATAGGCCCATCGATTACAAATTTTTTGAGTGTAGCCTCGGCAGATCCCATTACCTGCGCGACAACTATCTTACCGTTAACCTCAAATAAACTACCGTAATCAGGGTCAACGACAACGATTGATCCTTCGGGGATGCTGGGGGCTCCGTTCGGGTTGGTCATTGAGTCCCCACGGACCTTGAGAGCAAATCCTTCATCACAAAGGTTAGCTGTAGTATAAATCCATTCGGAAACATCGCTTTCAGTCACGGGGGCTCCGCTCTCAGTCCACTCTCCAGCTTGGACCCAAGATAGTACGGGTATTCTTTTCACGCCAAACCGTTCTGTTGGTTTGTAAGCCGCCTCTTCAGCATCTGATTCACCTAAGCCGCTTATAATCCACTGAGGGTTTGTTTTTAACGCAGTAGCCAGCGCCTGAAGGTTAGATCCTCCAGGTTCATAGTCGCCTGATTCCCACCCAGTCACAGTTACACGATTCACGCCTACTAATTTGGCTAAAACCGCTTGGGTTAGTTTCAGTTCTTTTCGTCGAGCCCTGATGCGTTCATTCATTTTCATGTAGGTAATCCTACCACTTTGTAATGTAGGATTCCTTGACCTTGTAATGTAAGATATCCTACTATCATGAAGTCTATTCCTTTCCATCTGAGGCAAAAATGAAAAAAGAAGACGTGATCTCTTACTTTGGCACGGTCGGCAACGTAGCAAAGGCTTTAGGCATCTCACATGCATCTGTATCTGGATGGGGCGAGATTATTCCAAAAGGTAGAGCGTTTGAAATTCAGGCACTAACAGAGGAGAAACTGAAAGTTAATCCCGAACTTTATACAAAGCCTAATCAAACAGCAGCTTAACCGTAACTACAAATCGAATTTTAAAGGGGTAGGTGTGACAAAAAAAATTGAATCAGAGGTGATAAAGCGGTTGCAAGCGCTCAACCCTGAAACGGTAAGGCTGGATGAAATGAATCGAGTAGTGACTCTGAACGGGTGGACCTTATCAGAAAAACTTCCAGACACCTATAGCGATGAGAACAAAGGCAAGGATATCGAACACGACTCCGATTCGCTTGGGATTTCTCGGGTAACCAGAAATGGTTGCTGTAACCCGACCGAGGCCGTCGTACTGGAGCATTTCCTGGTAGGGGTGGTTAATCCACTCACCAATGCCCCAAAAAAAGACGCCAAGGGAAACCAGTGCTGTAGGGCCAGGAGGATATGCAGAAAGAACTCCAGTACCGTTCAGCAGAAAAACGAATGCACCAGCGACAATCAAAACTTTGTACCAGTAGTCCAGAGTCAATTTAGACAAAGGGTTATTCATTTAATACACCGGCTGTTCCGTGGGCTAAGAAAGTGATTTTAAGCGAAGGGTTATCAACATGGTAGAACAAAAGCAAAGTTTGAAAGATGTAGTCAAGGCTATGTGTAAGTCCATACATGGTGGGCGTGAGGCTATGGCTGGCGCGCTAGGCATGACCTTAACGCAGTTCAATAACAACCTTTATGAGAAAAATGGTTGTCGTTTCTTCGAAGTCAGCGAACTGGAAGCGATGGAGGACATTTCCAACACGTCGTTACTAGCTGACTACTTCGCTCGCCGTCGTGGTGCTCTGCTGGTGGATGTTCCGCACCTGGAAGAACTGGACCGCGTGGACTTGTTCAGCCGGGCAATGCGTACCTCTGCCGCCAGGGGACAGGTTGATCAGCTTATCGAACAGGCACTTGAGGATGGGGTAATCGAAAAACATGAAGCTGAAGAGATCATGGTGCATCACCGCCGCCACCTGGCTGCGCGTGAAGAAGAGATCGCGGCAATTATCACGTTGTTTGCACGCAAAAAGAAGTGACGCCAGCGAGTTGCAGCTCCTGGCGTCGTGGCGTGTCGTTATCAGTGGAGATTACTAACGCATGAACATCTTATCAACACAATACCGCAGGTCGCAACTTGTAGCGCGGCCAGTTCCTGGTGGAGCAGGACCGGTGCAGTTCGTGTATGGGGTAAGAGTACCAGGCGGGTTCGAGCCTGTCTGCTACCAGTTTGCTCAGTGGGTGGTAGGGGACTTTAACGGCCAGGCGGAGAAAGTATGCGAGAGCTCAACCGATGGTTCAGAGATCACTACGGTGTCCCGGTCAGGGTCATACGCTGGGAGCCCCAAACACAGCGCGTTATATACCTGCGTGAAGGGTACGAGCATGAATGCTTTAGCCCCCTCGAGCAATTCAGACGTAAATTCAGAGAAATAAAGGACGGTCATGAGCACTAAATTAACAGGATACGTCTGGGACGCTTGTGCATCTTCGGGGATGAAGCTATCCAGCGTGGCAATCATGGCGCGCCTGGCTGACTTCAGCAACGATGAGGGTGTTTGCTGGCCTTCTATTGCGACCATATCCCGTCAGATTGGCGCTGGTGAAAGTACTGTCAGAACGGCGATAGCTGCACTTGAGAAAGAGGGGTGGCTCACTCGCACGCAGCGCCGCAACGGCAACCGTAATGCATCGAACGTCTACCAGCTCAACGTTTCCAAACTACAGAAAGCGGCATTTTCTCACCTGTCAGTTTCTGACACATCAAAATCTGACGCGTCAAAATCTGATGCGTCAAAAATTGACCCCTCAAAATTTGATGCGTCGGAATCCATCAAAAAAACCAGTTTTGACCCGTCAGAATCTGGTGGGGATCCGTCAGTAAAATCAACTACTGATCCATCAGATATAAATCCTTCTTGTCCGGACGCTTCGCAACCGGACGAACAGGGCTCTGCTGATGAATTTCTGTCACGACATCCTGACGCGGTGGTGTACAGCGCTGCAAAGCGGCAGTGGGGCAGCCAGGACGATTTAACCTGCGCCGAGTTCATTTGGGGAAAAATTATCAGCATGTACGAACTGGCTGCTGAAAGTGATGGAGAGGTAGTTCGCCCTAAAGAACCAAACTGGACCGCATGGGCGAATGAGGTTCGCCTGATGGTGATGCAGGACGGGAGAACTCATAAACAAATTTGCTCACTTTTCAAGCGCGCCAACAAAGATTCGTTCTGGTGTAAAAACGTACTCAGCCCGTCGAAGCTTCGGGAAAAATGGGATGAGCTGTCGTTAAAACTATCTGCTCCACTCAATAGCTCCCGCCAGGAGGCGTCCATTTCGCGAGCCAGCTTCGATGGGGTTGATTACTCATTGCCAGAAAACTCGGGGTTCCGCACATGAGTAAGCCATTTCTCAAATGGGCTGGTGGAAAGTATACCCAGCTGGCTGACCTGTTCGTGCATATCCCGGCAGGGAAACGCCTGATAGAGCCATTCGTTGGTGGTGGGTCGGTATTCCTGAACAGCGATAAACATGCAGATTACCTGCTGGCGGACGTTAACCCGGATCTGGTTAATCTGTATCAGATGTTAGCGGTGGTGCCGGATGAAGTGGAATTAAAGGCCCGCTGGATGTTTGAGCACATGCGGTCACCAGATGGCTATGAGCTGATCCGTTCCGAGTTCAACGCTCAGACGCTGGATGCTACTGAACGCGCAGCTGCATTCCTGTATCTCAACCGGCATTGCTTCAATGGCCTGATGCGCTACAACCAGGCGAACAAGTTCAATGTGGGCTGGGGAGGCTACAAGGCGCCGTATTATCCGATGGATGAGATGAAAGCCTTCGCGGCTATGGCGCATAACTGCGTATTCATGACTGCTGATTACCGTCGAACAATCAGCCTGGCCGGGAAAGGGGATGTGGTTTACTGCGATCCGCCTTACGAACCGATGCCGGGAACAGCCGGATTCACTACCTACGCCGCTGGTGGTTTTAACTGGGAGAACCAGGTAGACCTGGCGAAGCAATGCGTATCAGCCTTTCACCGTGGGGCTCGGGTCGTGATTTCAAACTCATCAGCCCCGAAGGTTCTCGACCTGTACCGGGAGCATGGTTTTAACCTGCAATTCATCAAAGCGCGCCGTTCGATCTCCTGCAAAAGCAGTACGCGGGAAGTCGCAAAAGACGTTGTAGCGATCCTTTAAGGGGGCTAAATGAAACTGACTTTACCATTTCCACCGAGCGTAAATAGTTACTGGCGCGCCCCGAGCAAGGGACCGCTGAAAGGCAGGCATCTGGTAAGCGAGACAGGGCGCAAGTTCCAGCAGGCAGCGAGAGCGGCGATTATTGAGCAACTGCGGGCCGTTCCCCGGCCATCCTCTGATCTGGCCGAGGTTCACATAGTGTTGTATCCGCCGGATCAGCGCCGTCGGGATATCGATAACTACAACAAAGCGCTGTTCGATGCCCTGACTCTAACAGGCGTCTGGGAAGACGACAGTCAGGTTAAGCGCATGCTGGTGGAGTGGGGGAACATCGTGAAGAAAGGGAAAGTAGAAATCACCATCCGACGTTTTCGTGCAGCTGCCTGACGTGGAGATGATATGAGAGCACTACTAACCCCTGAGATTGCCCCACGCATGGGCGTTGTTCTTCTTCGCCCAGGTGCTGATCTCATGCCGATGTTCAGGAGAGGGCGGGTACTGATTGAGCCTGCACCGGAAAAATATAGTGACTACGCAACCGGCGCCATCCCTCCCGCTACGCAGCCACTGGCAGAAGACCCGGTTTTGAAACCAGTATTCGAAAACAAAGACGTCATTCTGCGCGCGGGTGGTATCAGCTCGCTGGAGGCCGAGCTGGAGCGTCGTTTTGAATGCCAGTATCCCCACGGCTCATGGCACAGCGAAAATTTTACGCTGTTCCGGCATGAGCCTGGCAGCATCCGCCTTTGCTGGGCCTGCGATAACCTGATGCGTGATCAGTACACAGAGACGCTGGCAGGCATTGCGCGTGGGAACCTGGTATCCTGGCTGATAACGGTCATCCGCTCACAGCTGGGGTTCAACGAAGACCATCAACTGACAATCCCGGAGTTGTGCTGGTGGCTGGTTATAAACAATCTGGCGCACGTAATCCCTGAATCGCTGGCCCGTAAAGCCCTGCGATTGCCGGAAATAAAGCATCAACCAGTGATGAAGGAGAGCGATATTGTGCCGGAGCCAGCGGCGAGCGAAGTAGTGCAGAAAAAGATTCTCGGTCTTCGCGTTGATCCTGAAACGCCGGAATCTTTCATGCTGCGACCAAGGCGCCGCCGCTGGGTAAACGAGAGCTGGACGCGCTGGGTTAAGACTCAGTCGTGTGTCTGCTGTAACAAGCAAGCAGATGATCCCCATCACCTGATAGGCCACGGACAAGGTGGAATGGGAACAAAAGCGCATGACCTGTTTGTGTTGCCGCTTTGCAGAGCGCATCACGACGAGTTGCACGCTGACACCGTGGCATTTGAGGAGAAGCACGGCTCACAGCTGGAGCTGCTGTTTCGATTTTTGGATCGTTCGCTGGCAATTGGCGTGCTGGCATAGTGGAGAACGCATAATGATTAACCCGTCCGAGGTTGGAAAAGCTGGTGAAATGGTCAGGCTGAAAACGCTTGAGGCCATCTGGATTCAAGGGAAGCTGCGCATGTGGGGCCGCTGGTCTTACATCGGCGGCGGTAGTGGCGGCAATATGTTTAACCACTTACTGGCTTCCGGGAAAGTCACTAAAACAGCCATCAACGAAGCATTACGCCGGATGAAGAAGTCTGGCATCTCGAAGCCAGAGCTTGAGGCGTTTTTTCGTGAAATACTCGCGGGGAAAAACAAAAGCGGCCTGGCCTTCTGTACAGACGATGAAGGACTGCTGATTGATAAGGTACTGGGGGCAGTCCTTATTACGGGTGGTCACAAAGAGTTGTATCACCTGCTGGTGGAGCATTACCGGTTACGGAAGAGCAAACGCCGCATAGCGGAAGAGCTCTATGAAAAGCATCCCGACTGGTGCTTTATGACCTGTAGACGCAGAGTTGATACGTGGCTTAGTTTGGCTGAATCGATGCTGTACGTACCAATGTGTGACGCATTCGGCACAAATGGCGACAGATTTTACTTGCAAGGTGAGCCAGAAACTGCTTGAATTGTGATAGGCTCGGGGCGTTAAAGCGAACTGAGCAGCATGAAATACATTAAAGGCCCAAGGCAACCCCCTTGGGCTTTGTCATTTCTGCACTCCGGTCAGAGCTCTTGGATAGAGACGTGCTGCACGATACGTTAAAGCCCTCTGCGCAGAGCCCTGAACCAGATTGCTGGTTTAGCTCAGAAGGTAGAGCGCCTGCCTTGTAAGCAGGATGTCGGCGGTTCGATTCCGTCAACCAGCACCAGAACGGCAGAGGGGCCAGCGTCTGAAGCGAATCCCGATCACAATGCGTAACTTATCTAGGGGAAGCTATGCAGCAACCATATTTTTTTAACCCGGGCATGACCACTCAACAGCTTGAAGACTGGCTTGGGCAACAGAAAATCTATCTTGCCTATTTCAACCGTCTGATAGCAGAAAAAGCCGCTCTTGAGGAGCGGCTGAGTCAGATCTCTGCGGAGATTGGGCGAGTCGCTACTGGTAGCTTTGAAGGAATGCTGAGTTTTCCCTGGGATCCCAGTCCTCTTGTGGAAAATCCTCAACAGGATAGTGGCCAGTCGGCAGATTGAGTGACGCCAGGACAGCGGCAGCATCTTCTGACATATAACTGGGCTTTAGTTGACTGGCAATGATAAAGAGACAGTCGTTTAGCGAGAGTCTTCTAATCTCTTCAGGTTTCCACTTGGTCATTTCGAAGATAAGGTGATGAAGAGCCTTATCGTTATCAAGATAATAATAATCCGATGAAAAATGTTTCCTGTACTCATCGAGAATACATTCAAGAGTGAATATTTGTCCTATTCGATACCAAACCTGCCTGGCTCTGTAACTGTGTGAGTCTGCCAGTAATGTTTGGGGGAAGTTGTTATTTTGACAAACCCGGGACTTGATTACCTGTAAAAGGTCTGAGTACTTACTCATATTTTCACCAGTTGATGTTTTAATCATTTGCGAATAAATTTTATCAAAGTGAAAAACAAGCCGCTACACGCTGATAACATCAGGCTGGGCGGTTATGGTGAGCCGATACCTCAGACAAGCAGAGTATTGAAACCTGAAAGACTGAATGTTAAATTTCTGGTGTGGTGAATCCCCCTATGCGGAGGGGCATTGCCAGTCTGATATGTTTTTTTGCGCATTGCGAGTCGTCTGTGGACTGGCGGCGACTTACCGGGAGGCACCCGGCACCACACCTAATAAAAAATGATGATAGCTGTAAGGCCCACTTCGGTGGGCTTTTTCTTTGGGCAAAAAAAAGCCCGCATGGTTTCATGTAGGCAAGGCAGTTACATTTAGATTTTGTCCCGGTATATGTTTTTTTTGTCCGGAAGTCGAAAGATACTGTCTCGAATACATTTTGTAAATAACGGATTCAAATCACAATGCCATGCATTTGCATGGCTTTTTTATTATCAGGTCCCGCAGGAATCATCATCGATACAGCGCGTTGTTAAATCAGCTCGATGGGCCTGACCCCTTTATTCACACAGCACCCCGTTAACCCGGAGGTGGAGACTATGAAAATGCCTGACAAAATCTTTTCGGCGGCTTCGTACTGCTCATCAGGCGGCCTGATATGTACGGGGCTGGCAAGGACCTATGACTGGTTTCATGGTCTTGACTGGAATTTTATTGCTCTGGCCAGCGGCGTGATAATCGGTGTAGCGACTTACCTGACCAATCTCTACTTTAAGCGCCGCTGGACAAAGATGTATCAGCAGTCCCTCGATCGTGGTTATGGTGGCCCGCCACCGCAGGATGAATAGCGATGGCTAACCTGAAAACAAAACTCAGCGCGGCCATGCTGGCGCTTATCGCCGCTGGCGCATCAGCTCCCGTTCTCATGGATAAGTTTCTGAATGAAAAAGAGGGCAATAGCCTCACGTCATACCGCGATGGCGCCGGCATATGGACGATATGTCGTGGAGCTACCCGGGTAGATGGAAGACCTGTAACCCAGGGAATGAAGTTAACCCAGGCCAAATGCGATCAGGTTAATGCCGTCGAGCGCAATAAGGCGCTGGCATGGGTAGATCAGAATGTGCGTGTTCGTCTGACGCCCCCTCAAAAGGTCGGGATTGCCAGTTTCTGCCCCTATAACATCGGGCCCGGTAAATGCTTTCCCTCCACTTTCTACCGCAAGCTGAATACCGGTGACCGTAAAGGCGCCTGCGCTGAAATTCGCAGGTGGATTTTTGATGGCGGAAAAGATTGCCGGGTGCGTTCCAACAATTGTTACGGCCAGGTCTCTCGCCGTGATCAGGAAAGCGCACTGGCATGTTGGGGGATAGATGAATGAGCCGATTAGCAGCCATTATCAGCGCCATTGTGATCTGCCTGGTTGTTTGCCTTGGGTGGCTGGCAATGCATTACCACAACGCTGCTGCTGAGCAGAAAACCCGAGCCGATGGCGCCGAGCAGCAGGTAAACGCAGCGCAGGCGATCACATCCAACGTTCTGACCACCATGACGATATTCAACTCCATCGCCGAGGCTAACAAAAATGCAAAAGATCAGATCGCACTGGACGCATCGGGAGCCTCGGCTGATATCCGGGTTGCTGTTGCGAATGATGATTGCACTAATCGCCCTGTGCCTGCTGGCGCAGTTAAGCGGTTGCAACAATACGCGAACGGTCTACGTCAAAGTGCCGGTGGTCCCGTTACCGGCCAGCCTGACGGCTGACACTCCGCAACCGGAAATCCCTGACAACCTGACGTGGGGCCAAAGCCTCGATTTAAACGTCAGCCTGCTATCGGCACTCGGTCAGTGTAACCGGGATAAGGCTGATATCAGGCAGGCTGAGAAGCAACGAACCAAACAGTAGTAGGACAATACTCGCACGCAGTATCTAAAATAATTCTTGTCCAGGACAACATGAGCACCCAGTGATATGATCAAAATAAAGTGAAGAAAGGATTGGCCGCATGAACGTAGCAGACAAAATCGCCTTATTCTCAGCAATTGGCGGATGGGTTTCAGGGATTGGAGCATTGGCCGCTGTGATAACTTCCCTCTATATTGCTAATAAAAAAGTAAAAGTAAGATTAAGTTGCCATGTAGCTGAGAAGGTCATACTTACTCCAGGGATGGGTGAAGAAAACAACCGTGAGTCTGGTATTGCGTTTGAGGTGGTTAATCTAACCACTCTTCCAATCACGATAAACACAATTGGTTGGAGATTTGATAGGCGTTATTATTGGCACCAAATGTTTGGAGACAGGATGTCGCATGCATTACCTAAACGACTTGATTATGGTGAAAGCGCCTTCTTCTGGGTAAGTCTCGAAGGTAAAGAGGACGAGTGGTTTAATGATTTTGCAACAGAGTTAAATTCTAAGGGTGCAAAGGCAAAGCGGGTCGAGTGCGCCATCTCCACCTCTACAGGAGGACCACGCTATTTTCCAGTAGATGAAAAATTAAAAGCTAAATTCAGAGGATTAATATCTTCAGCTATTTGATGAACATTAATAATCTGAAAAAATAGTAATTTGCTTTTAACTCATCACAAAGGTCACCTGCGGGTGGCTTTTTTAATGGTTTAACTAATGGTGGGTAAACATGGCGACTCTGAAGGATCTTTCCCTCCAGTTAATGCAGTTGCAGATACAAATACCTTTCGCCACCGCTCAGGCCATGACAGCCGTCGTTCGGGAAATCGCCGCAGCGCAAAAAGTCGCACTGGGCCGAAAGCTGGAATCGCCAACGCCGTTCACGGTCAATGCAGTTGGTTCTTCAGGAGCCCGTAAGAACGATCTTCGCGCAAAGGTTTATGTACGAGATATCGCGGCTGGGTATTTGGAACCTTTCGAGTTTGGCGGCGATCATAAGCTGAACAGCTCGGCGCTGCTTAACCCCAAAAACATCAAGCTGAACAAATACGGCAACATGCCGCGCAATAAGCTTTCACAGATGAAAGCGAAGCCAAATGTGTTCGTCGGTGAGGTGAATGGCGTCAACGCTGTCTGGCAACGTCGTAAACCAAAACCGGCGAAGAAGAAGAGGGCCAAACGATCTCCTAATGGTACACGCAGGCCCAAACCAAAACAGCGGCCACCTAAGCTGCTGGTGAGGTTTGGTGATGCACTTCCTGTGACCCCTGTACTGGGGTATATGGACCGCTCACGAGCGATGGCGGAAGCATTGATGCCCGGCGCGCTGAGCCGGGCCATCGCTGACGCGATCGGGACGGCAAAATAACCTATTTAATGAAGTAGCAAGAGGATACTGAAATGGATGAACGAGAATTTAAACACGTGATCGCACTGCTTCTTGAGGATGTACAACGGCTTCAGATACTGGAACCAAATGCAGGCACTGAGGCCCGCATCTGGCTGGCGAAGAATGCTTTAGATTCTGGAGACCACGACGATAAATGTCGTGATGGCCAAGATTATTAAACCTGTCCCAGATTCCAAGCCCTTCCGTCAGATTTGGTTACTAAAATATCTGGTGCCGGTTTTACTGACTTGGCAATTTCTTTGACTTCATCTCTAACTGCTGAGGCTTCAAGATTTTTCTCGCAGATATACTCGGCGGACGGAAGTTGATAGGTTTTTCCATTTGAGCTTATTTCTCGAGAGTAACCCTTAGCTTCCATCTTCTTGTGCAGATTGTCGTAATCCTCGGAATTAGCATCATGTAATTCGACGCGAACAGTAAATTTTGCCATTTCTTATCCTTGCGTGCTGTGTGAGAACTGCCAGCATACCACTGAGCCTGATGTGGCGAAATGACAGGTAAATCAGGGTACGGTGATCCCCTTCTGGATTTTGGGTCCTTCCTGAGACTTTTGTAAGGCACGGGCATTGCGCGCCGCAGTGTTTTCCTAGCTACAAATTTTCAAATTTAGGTAACAGGTAACAGGTAACAGTTACGTTTTGTTACGTATTGAGCTTTGTTCTTGATTACAAAAATATTCCCATCAATTGGCCGTTACCCTCGATGTTACCTCTTCTGGTTGGGTAACAGTGTCAGGTAACAGATCAGACTGCCGGTGAGGTAACAATGAACCAGTCAGATTTTGCACGGTTACATGGCGTTAGCCGCAAGACCGTTACGATGTGGAAAAGCCGGGGATGGCTGATCATGTCCGGCGATGATATCGATGTTGTCGCTTCAAATGCACAACTCGAAAAGTACAGGAAAAGCGTTAACCGACCCGATAAACAGAAAACGTCTGCGCCAGAAAAAAAGAAAGCTGACCGGCTGTTGCCTGCGCGGGAGCCGCCGGAAGAAAGTGACTCGTCACTGGAGGGGCTTGCGCGGGATTTCCTCCTTGAAAACGGCGCTGAGTTATCGCTGGATGAAGCGCGCCGGGTAAAGGAAAACTACCTGGCGTTACTGACAAAATTAGAGTTTCAGCAAAAAGATGGCCAACTCATTGAGATGGCTGCCGCCGAGGAGGTTCTTTTCAACGCCTTTCGCCAACAGCGTGACGCCTGGCTTAACTGGCCGTCAAGAGTGGCACCATTAATGGCTGCTGATCTGGGCGTGCCGGCGGACAGGATGACAGAGGTGCTGATTGAACATGTCCACAAACATATCTCAGTCCTCGGAGAACCAGAATTTAACCCAGCAGAAGATTGAACGCCTTCAACTGAGTGTCCGTAAGGGATGGACACCACCACCACGTATCAGCGTCCCTCAATGGGCCGATGACTACCGGAAGCTGGCGAAAGAAGCTGGCAGCACCTCCGGGAACTGGGAAACATCAACGGTTGAAATTGCCCGCGGTCCTATGCTGGCCGCGACGGAATCGGGCGTCCACATTATCACCGTGATGTGCTGTACCCAGTTAATGAAAACCGCGCTGCTGGAAAACCTGTTTGGTTATTTCGCGCACCTCGACCCATGTCCGATTTTGCTCCTGCAGCCGAAGGAAGAGGCCGCCGAGCAGTTTTCCAAAGAACGCATCAGCCCGCTGGTTAGGGTAACGCCAGTTCTGCGTAACATCATAGGTGACTCAAAGCAGAAGAGTTCAAAAGAAACCATTCTGTATAAAGCTTTCACTGGCGGATTTCTGGCGCTGGCCGGCGCCGGTAGTCCAGATAACCTTGCGCGCCGTCCGATCCGTGTTCTGCTTGCAGATGAGGTGGATAAATACCCGATTACTCGCGAGGGCGATCCCATTGCACTGGCGGAAGAGCGAACCGCCACATTTGGCCTTAACTGGCTGTCTGTGCGGGCCTGTTCGCCGACGGTTGAAGATGAAAGCCGGATTGCTGACAGTTACGAAGATTCAGATCAGCGGCGGGCCTCTGTAGTTTGCCCCCATTGCGGGCACCGACAGTTCCTTGATTTCTTCAAACATGTTCAATGGCCAAAAGAAGGTGATAAGCACCTGACCAAATCGGCCATGATCCATTGTGAATGTTGTGGTGCTGGCTGGTCAGAGGGGGAGCGTCTGCGGGCATTACAGACAATCCGCTGGCATCAGACCAAACCGTTTGAATGTTGTGGTTCCCGCCATTCACCATTAATGGAATACGACCAGAAATGGCATGAAGGCGATGAGGGAAGTGTTGATACTGTCTGGCGATGGTCGGAGTCGGAACGGCATGCCGTATACCGGGCGATTTGCCCGGACTGTGGGGCTGAGGCGCTGGATAATCACCACGCCGGATACCAGGCGTCAAAGCTGTTTAGTCCCTGGCAGAAAGATAAGCCGTCGGACATTGCAAAGAAATACCTCGATGCGAAAGGGGATCCGGATAAGGAACAGGCCTGGTGGAACACCCAGATGGGGTTGCCGCACCGACCTAACCACGGGAAACAGCTCCCGGTTGATGTCCTGCTGGCGCGCCGTGAAGTCTTCCCGGCCGTCGTTCCTGATGGCGTGGCATTGTTAACTGCCGGCGTCGATACCCAGGATGACCGATTCGAAATCACGATCACTGGCTGGGGACGGGACGAGGAATCGTGGTCAGTTGCGCATGACGTCATTTATGGCGACCTGGAAACAGAGGAACCGTGGAAGCGCCTTGATGCGTATTTGAAACAGATATGGCGACGCGGTGACGGGCGAGGGCTGAATATTCTGGCTGCATGTATGGATTCCGGTGGTCACCACACGCAAAAGGTTTATGAGTTCTGTAAAGAGCGCCTTGGGCGACGCATCTGGGCTATCAAGGGGGAGTCTGCGCAGGGCGGTAAACGTAACCCCGTCTGGCCAACCAAGCGACCGACGTCGAAAAGTAAAGCCAGCTTCAGGCCAATTATTCTTGGCGTGAACTCTGCGAAAGATGTTGTCCGTGGTCGTCTGCATCTTGAACCGCCGGCTTTAGGTACTGCAGGTGCGGGTTATATGCACTTCCCGGATGATCGTGACCTCGGATATTTCAACCAGCTACTGGCAGAGCGACTGGTTTACAAAGTGGTGGCCGGACAGCGATTCAGTGTCTGGGAGCCCATTCCAGGCCGGGCGAACGAAGCGCTCGACTGTCTCGTATACAGCTATGCCGCGCTGTGCGGACTGAAACATATGGGACTAAAACTCAATGTTCGGGCCGCTAACCTTCAGGCCGATCCCGATAAGTTCCTGCCGGCGCCAGCCGAGCCAGAAGAAAAAATCAATTACGAATTACCGGGTGCCATCGTGGATGAGGCTATGGCTCCCGTTAAGCGTAAGAACATTTCTAAACTCCTGCCGCAATAAGGAAAACCATGTTTAATCGAAACACGAGCTTACTTGCTGGTGGGATGACTGATGAGCAGCTCAGAGACGCTCTGCAGAAAGCGCAGCAGGCTTATATCGACCTGACTACCGGCAGCCGTGGCGTCTCATTCTCCTATACGCAGGGTGATGGGACGCGCTCTGTCTCCTATCAGCAAAGCTCTCTCGCCGACCTGCTGGCGCTGATTCAGTTGCTGCAGGCGCAACTGGGAATTGTCGCCCGGCCACGGAAGCCAGTGAGGTTCAGATTCTGATGAATAAAGTGCAAATCCTTGGTCCTGACGGGAGACCTTATCAGGCACCAAAACCCAGCATGTTGACGGGCGGTAGCCGGGTGCCATATGACGCCGCGGATTCCTTCAGCGATCAACTGGCGAACTGGCAGCCCGCACTATGGTCACCGGATAATGAAATTAATATCTACCGTGACCGTATCGTTTCCCGTGCGCGCGATCTGGTCCGAAATGATGGATGGGCCAATGGTGCCATAACTCGCCTGCTTGATAATGCGGTCGGCGCCAATTTCCGTCCGATCATGAAGCCTGACTATCGTGTATTACGGATGATGACAGGTAATAAAAGTTTTGACGCAGTATGGGCGGAAGAGTACGGAAAAGCACTCGCTTCCCACTGGAGAACCTGGGCATACGACACAGGCCGTTATTGTGACGTTGAGCGCAAGCTAACCGTTCCACAAATGTTACGCCTGGCCTTTCGCCACAAGCTGATAGATGGCGACGCCCTGATGGTGCTCCAGTATCGCACCGATCGCCTTGGACCAGGTAAGGGGCGTTATGCCACGACGGTGCAGGTTGTTGATCCCGACAGACTCAGCAACCCACAGCAGAATTTTGATATGCCCAATATTCGCGGCGGCGTTGAAATAGATGCTGATGGCGCACCTGTGGCATATCACATACGTGAAGCACATATCGGTGACTGGTGGAGTGGCGCCAAAACGATGACATGGCGGAGGATACCGCGGGAAACCGACTGGGGGCGCCCGCACGTTGTGCACGACTTTGACCATGAGCGTGGAGCTCAGCATCGGGGTAATGGCATTCTGACTCCAGTGGTGCAACGTCTGAAGATGCTGGTGAAGTACGACCAGAGCGAGCTGGAAGCGGCAATTCTGAATGCTATCTTCGCCGCGTATATTGAGTCTCCATACGATCCCGAAATGATCCAGTCCGCGCTGGGGGAAAACTTCGAGGAAGGGTTAGGGGCATATCAGGACGGCCGGGCTGAATTTCATAACGATCGTCGTTTAACGCTGCAGAATGGCGCCCGCATGCCAATCCTGTACCCCGGCGAGAAAATAACAACGGTCAATGCTGCCCGTCCGTACAGCAACTTTGAGGTTTTCGAGTCTGCAGTTCTGCGTAATTTCTCTTCCGGCACGGGGTTATCTCCGCAGCAGGTTACACAGGACTGGTCTGATGTGAATTACAGCTCTGCGCGTTCCTCCTTGCTGGAGGCATGGAAAACACTCACCCGCCGGCGCGATGATTTTTCCATGGGTACCGCGCAGCCTGTGCTGACAGCCTTTGTTGAAGAGGTCCACGATAACGAGGATTTGCCTCTTCCGTCGAATGCCCCCGATTTTGTTGAGGCCCGGGCAGCGTATTCCCGTGCGCGCTGGATGGGGCCGGGGCGTGGATGGGTGGATCCGGTGGCGGAGAAAAAAGGCGCCATCCTTGGCCTCGATGCCGGTCTTTCCACTCTCGAAATTGAAGTGGGTGAAAACGTGGGTGAAGACTGGGAAGAGATACTTGATCAGCGCCAGCGGGAAATTGAGTCCTGCCTGAAGCGCGGGCTGCCATTACCGAGTTGGGCGCAGGCGGACCAGTTCGCCAGCCAGACAATTACCGATCCGGAGGAAAAGTGAATCTACCTCATCTGGCCCAGCGCCTTTTTAATACACCGCTGGCGCTGCACCCAAGTAAAGCTGAAGTCATCATGGCATCCGTTATGGACCGGTTTGGTATCAGTAAAATCGAATCCTCTCTTGCCATGGATGATGACTGGTATGGATACGACGATAACCGGGGGCGGGAATCCCGTAGCGACCCGGGTTATGACAATGTGCTGGGCGTCGCTGTCATCCCGATATGTGGGACCCTGGTGCAGAAGCTGGGTAGCCTGCGCCCATACAGTGGCATGACAGGCTATGACGGCATTCGCCAGGCCTTCCTGACCGCGATGGAGGATCCCGATATTTCCGGGATTTGCCTGGATATTGATTCGCCTGGCGGCGAGGTCGCGGGATGTTTCGATCTGGTCGATGTCATTTACGGTGCCCGCGGGAAAAAGCCCATTCATGCCATTCTGACGGAAAGCGCCTATTCCGCCGCCTATGCGATTGCCAGTGCGGCGGACCGGATTTCTGTTCCCCGAACCGGTGGTGTGGGTTCAGTTGGTGTGATCACCATGCACCTTGACTGGACCCAGCGGATAAAAGATGACGGCCTCAAAGTCACCATTATCACCTACGGTTCCCGTAAGGCTGAGGG
The DNA here is from genome assembly GCF_030128605.1 of Klebsiella sp. K5-45. Classification (NCBI taxonomy): domain Bacteria; kingdom Pseudomonadati; phylum Pseudomonadota; class Gammaproteobacteria; order Enterobacterales; family Enterobacteriaceae; genus Klebsiella; species Klebsiella sp. K5-45. Next base: position 38,783 of record NZ_JAKUZW010000017.1, read on the forward strand.
GTCACCGCTGAGAGAACTCTCAGATGAAGCGCTGGCGGCTATTCAGCAGGACATCAACACCATGGGCGAATTGTTTGTGAATACCGTCGCCAGAAATCGGGGGATTAGCGTAAAGGTTATCAAAAGTACTCAGGCTGCCTGTTTTATGGCTGCTGATGGTGTGGAACTTGGACTGGCTGATGAGGTGTGTCCTCCTGATGCTGCGTTCAGAAACTTACTTGAAAAAACAGGAGCCTGAAATGGCGAAGAAAAAGACATTTAGTTTTGCTCATCTTATTGGCCGTGGCGCGACTTCTTCCGAAGAGGAAGAAGATAAAAAGGCCAAAAAAGCGAAAGGCCGTCGCGCGGAAGAGGATGAGCGCGAAGATGATGCCGAGGACGATGAACGCGATGATGACGCGGAAGACGACGAGCGTGATGATGACGCTGAAGATGACGGTGACGACCCGGAAGCGGCGGAAGACAATGACGATTCCGAAGATGATGGCGACGATGACCGCAAAGAAAGCAAAGCGGTGAAAAATGCCCGCGCCGCCGAGCGTAAACGTTGTGCCCGTATCTTCGGCAGTAAGCATGCTGCGGCGAATCCTTCACTGGCCGCGTCGCTGGCATTCAATACCGGCATGAGCTCAGCTGCCGCCATCAATGTTCTGGCTTCAACCGCGCCAGCTTCGCAGCCAGCCACAACCCGCAAGCGTTCACTTGACCAGCGGATGCAGGCCAGCCATCAGGCCCGTCTGAATCCGGATAGTGGCAAGAAAGAGAGCGGTAAATCGGCACTGGTAAACCAGATGACCGGCCTCTACAACTCCATTAAAGGAGAGAAATAATGGATCAATTTGGTCAGAATGCCTTTGCACCTGGCATGAAGAGTTCAGCGTTTGTGCCGGATCAGTTAATTGCCGGGACGCTGCAACTGGTCACGGATACCGGCACGATCACCGGCGGTGTGTATAAGCGTGGCACTGTGCTTGGCATGATCACCGCTAGTGGTAAATACACCGTCAGTGTGAAAACCGCAACGGATGGTAGCGAGACGCCGGCGGCCATTCTGGTTGATGATGTTGACGCGTCCACCCATGGCGATCAGTCCGGCGGCCTGTATCTGATGGGGGAGTTCAACCAGAATCATATTATTTTTGACACTTCCTGGACTGCGTCGGAACTGAAAACAGCACTACGCCCGCTGGCCATCTTCCTGAAAGACAGCGCCCAGGCACCTTTAACCACCTCCTGATTTATCCCTCATTTCTCCTGGCGAATGCTTTAACCGGCAGGCGTTGACCCATTTAAAATTTATGCCAGCGTGCGGCTGGCATTATCAAGAGACTGAATATGGAAAATATTTATGATACCAGTGTGCTGGTACAGGTTGTTCCTAACCTGAAAACCAGTCAGAACTGGCTGCTTGATCGCTTCTTCCCGAACGTCGTGACTTATGAGACTGAAGAAGTGGCGATTGACGTGGATGTCGGCCTGCGTCGTATGGCGCCATTCGTCTCCCCGCTGGTGGAAGGTAAGCTGGTCGAGTCCCGTAAATACCAGACCAATACGTTCAAACCAGCTTATATCAAAGATAAGCGCGCGCCGGATCTGCGTAAACCGATTCGTCGCCAGATTGGTGAGCGTATTGGCGGTGAATATACCGCCGCAGAACGCGAAATGTTGAACCTGCAGTTTGAGATGACCGATCAGATTGACATGATCAACCGTCGTCTTGAGTGGATGGCGGCCAGCGCGCTGGTGTCCGGTACCGTCACGGTTGCCGGGGAAGGCTATGAAACCAAAGTAGTGGATTTCGGGCGCTCTCCGGATTTGACTATCACTCTGAGTGGTTCAGATAAGTGGCCGCTGACGGTTGCCGCGGGTGCCACTAATACCCAGCCCTCTGATGATATTGAAATCTGGCAGACGCTTTTCCTGAAAGAATCCGGTTCCGTCGCGACGGATCTGGTGTTCACAAGCAAGTCATGGCGTGCTTTCCGACTGGACACCACCATCAAAGATAACGCCATCACGTTCCCGGCGCTGAGCCCGTTTGGTAACCAGATTAACGCTGGCCCACAGGCGATGAAGGGCGCTATTTATAAAGGACGATGGGGTAACTTTGACCTCTGGTTATATAACGACTGGTTTATTGACCCACTTGATAATGTCGAGAAGCCGATGATCCCCGACGGCGCCGTTATTATGTCTGGCGCTGATCTGATGGGTACCCGCGCTTTTGGCGTTATCCTGGACCCGGCATTTAACTACGGTCCCCTGGCCTATGCGCCAAAATCCTGGGTGAAAGAAGATCCGGCCCAGCGTCTTATCCTGATGCAATCCTCTCCGCTGGTTATTCCGAGCCGGGTAAATGCATCCCTTTGTGCAACGGTGGTCTGATATGGCTAAAACAACCAAAACTGTACTGGGCGATGATCTGAATGCGGAAGGCGCCACCGAAGACGCCCTGAATATCGACGACCTGAATGCTGGTGGCAGCGTTTATGAGACCCAACAGCATGACGATAAACACGGCGAACCATCAGAGGATGAGGATACCGCTGAAGAAGATGACCAGGAAGATGCCCCGGAGCCTGAGTTTGTGGTGCTGAAAGGGAATTGCATCCGCCATGACGGTGAGGTCTATCGGGAAAACTCCCTTATTCCGGTCTCCGGTAAGGATGCCGAGCGTCTGCTGGGAGCAGGTGTAATTGCCGATCTCCATGCTCTGCGACAGCGCGCATTATCTGCTGTGCGTGGTGTGAAAATCACAACGGAGTAAGCTGATGGGCGTGGACTGGGATTTACATCTTCTGAGTCCGCTCCATGGCGTGTTTGGCGATGAGCATGAGTACCGTCCCCGCAACGGTACTCCTTTTACGATTAACGGTATTTTTGACCGTGGCTATGCGCAGGTTGCAGAAAATCTTGATGGTGAATCAGAAATTAACACCTCCAGCCCGATGCTGGGTGTGCGTGATGCTGAATTTCGTCAATTGGGTAAACCGCAGCCTGCCGTATCTGACCGTGTGTTTATTAAAACGGTCGGGGGTCAGGTCATCAATCAGTTATTTGTTGTGTCCAACGTCGAACCGGACAGCCATGGCGGCTCGCGTCTCGTTCTCAATGTAGCGAAAACCCGATGAATGCTTCCGCAATACGACAAATGGTCGTGGCCGCGCTGAAAGATAAAACCGCCGCCGGCGATCGTGTGTATTCCCCGCGTGACTGGGCAACTTCGCCGGACTTGTACCCTGCATTGCTTGTTCAGACGCCATTTGATCACAAAAAGGCGCAGGGGCGAAATACCCCGGCCTTCACCTCTCTGACCACCGTTCGTATTACCGGCCGGGTTCAGGAGTATGACAGTGAAACCACTGATGATGGCGCCATGCGCGCGGAGGTTGCACTGGAGGAGCTCCGGGAACAGGTGGAAAGGGCGGTGATTAACAGCTACGAGTTGACCCGGAACATCCAGAAATATGCGGAGGTTCGCTCGACGATTGATGTTGATGCGGATGGCGAAGCGCATATGGGCCAGCTGCTTATCGAAATTGATATTGAGCACTATCAGGGACCGGAAGACTTTTATCCGATCGATACGGTACCGCTGGCGGGGATCGACATCACCATCAACATGCCGGACGGTACGCCGCAGCCTGGCGTAAAAATAGACCTTCAGGAGTAATCATGTTTGTAAAACCGAAGGACGGGATCAGCGTTCGCTGCCCTGTCAGGGGGGAGCCTTTGCCCAAAGATGGCGCGGAGGTACCTGATAATACGTTCTGGCGCCGCCGCATGAAGGATGGTGACGTCAGCCAGGTACCGGAAAAGGGCGTTAAAAACGCCGTAAAAAAAGAGGGCGTAACTAAATGACCGTTCCATTTTCGCGAGTTCCCGGCAATTTACGTGTGCCGCTTTTTTATGTGGAGTTTGATAACTCCATGGCCAACACGGCGACCGCTACACAGCGAACGCTTCTGATTGGTCAGATGCTGGCATCAGGTTCTGCACAGGAAAAAATCCCGGTAAAAGTCTCTTCTCCCAATGCGGTGGGTGAGCTTACCGGAAAAGGCTCAATGCTGCATGGCATGATGACGGCGTATCAAAAAAACGATACTGCTGCGGAGGTCTGGATCCTTCCGCTGGCTGATGATGCGGATTCGATGGCAGTGGCAACAGGCAGTATCAAGGTTGCCACACAGGCGACAGAAACCGGCGTTATCTCTCTTTATATTGCTGGCGTTCGCGTACAACTGACCGTACTGGCGACTGACACTCCGGTTCAGATTGCCACTGCGCTGGTCGCGGCGATTACCCGCAAAACGGAACTGCCGGTGACCGCTGCTGTAAAAGCCGATGCCACAGATACCGTGACACTGACGGCCAAGAATGCCGGCTTACTGGGCAATGGTATTGATATCAGGCTGAATTACCTCGGCGTTCAGGGCGGCGAGGTGACGCCCGCAGGACTGACGCTGACCATCACGGGCATGGCCGGCGGCGCAGGCGCGCCGGATATTATTGATGCCCTTGGCAACCTGCAGGATAAGACCTTTGATTTTGTCATTAACCCTTATGATGACACCGCATCACTGGATGCCATCCGGGAGTTTCTGAATGATGCAACGGGCCGCTGGGCATGGGATAAACAGCTTTATGGCCACGCTTTCACCACCACCAATGGCACTTACGCTGAGCTTGGCACCAAAGGGGAAACCCGTAATAACCAGCATGAGTCACTGCTTGGCGTGTATCGCTCACCGTCACCGCGTTATATCTGGGCGGCGGCACTGACTGGGGCCGCCGCACCCAGCCTGCGTAACGACCCCGGACGCCCGCTACAAAGTCTGCCTGTTTATGGCGTGCTGGCGCCGGATCTGGCGGATCGCTTTGAGCTGACAGAGCGCAACAACCTGCTGTACAGCGGCATCTCCACTTACACCGTAGGTGATGACGGGACGGTGATGATTGAAAACCTGATTACCACCTACCAGAAAAACAGCTATGGCGACGAAGACGACAGTTACCTGCAGGTGGAAACGCTGTTCAGCCTGATGTTTGTCACGCGATATCTCCGCACTGCAGTCACCAGTAAATTTGGTCGCATGAAGCTGGCCGCGGACGGCACGCGTTTTGCGCCGGGGGCGGCGATTGTGACACCTAACATCATCAGGGCCGATCAGATTGCGGAATACCAGACGCTGGTCTTTAACGGCTATGCGCAGGACGCAGAGGCCTTTGCCAGAAACATTATTGTTGAGCAGAACAAAACGAACCCGAACCGCGTTGACGTACTGTGGCCGGGAACGCTTATGAACCAGTTGCGCATCTTCGCGTTGCTTAATCAGTTCCGCCTGCAGGCTGAGTCAACAGGAGCATAAATCATGGCAGGAGATACCACTAACCGCCTGGCGGGTACCGCTTATGTCACCGTCAATGGGGTGACTGTGATGGTGGAGGGCTCGTTTAAATACCAGTCAGCTACTGTCAATCGCACCACGCTGACAGGCATGGACGGAGTACATGGTTATAAAGAAAAACCGGTTGCCCCGTATATTTCAGCCCGTCTGCGTGACAGTGGCGGGACTAACGTGCTGGGGTTTAACGGTCAGACGAACGTCAACGTGATCGCCGAGCTGGCGAACGGAAAGACTATTATCGGTCGCGCACTCTGGACGGTTAACGTTCAGGAGGTGGAAAGCGAAGACGCAGTGTTTGATGTTCGCTGGGAAGGTCGGGACGTAACGGAGAACTAAGATGGCAGAACTTGAACGCACCAAAGTCATTCCTCTCATCAAGCCTCTTGTCGATGAGGCGCAAAAAACGCGCTATGAGCAACTGGAGCTGAAGGCACCGACGCTCAGCCAGGCAGAGCAGTTCTACGAAAAGCAGACATCGTCCACTTCTCTGGCGGCAATGCGTCTGCTGATCTCGCTGGTCACGGATACGCGGGAAAGTGTGCTGCAGCCGATGGATTTTATCGACTTCCGAAAATGCGAGGAGTTTTTGCTCGGTTTTTTGACCTGGAAGCCCTGACCGCCTGGCAGGAAACGGCCGCTGACGTCACATTTTATTTCCGCTGGACAGAAGACAGGGCGTGGGGCATGACCTATGCCCGTCTGAAGTGGTGGGTATCGCAGGCCACCCGTATCAATAAACTCAGGAATACCAAACCCGATGAGTAATTCTTTCGACTTTGAGCTGGTGGCCAGCGATCAGGCGACGGAAGCCATTGAGCGTATCAATGAGGCTATCCGTGATCTGGAGCCAAAGCTGGATAAAACCAAAGAGGGACTCCAGTTAGGAGGACAGGAGACCCTCGATGGACTGAACGGCTTTATATCCCGCTTCGAAAATCTGTCCAAAAATGCCCGTGATAACGTGCAGTATATCGGGGATATGGTGCCGCCGCTGAAGATGGTCGGTGAGCTCTCCGGTAAGCTGGCGTCGCTGGGCGTGGTCGGGGCGGCGGGATACGGGTTAAAACAGATTGCCTACGGTTTCCATGAGGCCTCAAGGGAAGCCTATAACCTCGATGTTGCCGCGAAAAATGCGGGTATGCGGGTGGAGGATTTTTCCAGACTGTCCGGCGCCATGCGGATACTGGGGGCTGATGGTGACAGTGCCAACGCTTCCATCGAGGGGATGGCTAAAAGCCTGAAGGAGGCCGCCAGCGGTGCCAACAGCCAGGTGCTTGGCGCATTGTCGCAGATTGGCGTTCAGATCCAGAAAAACAATGACGGCTCCGTTGATACGCTGAGAACGCTGGAGTCGATAGCGCGCGTTTTCCCGAGCCTGCGTCCTGACCAGCAGAAGTCGGTTTCCGATGCCCTCGGATTGACGCCGGAAATGCTGGCGCTGATGCGTGAAGGCGTACGGATGAAAGCATTGCTGGCTAAATCTGATGAACTTGGCCTGACGGTTGATCCGGAACTTAACCGGCAATTGTCCGAGGTTAACGGCACCATGAATGAGCTGGGCGCAGCATGGGATGGGCTGAAAAACCGTTCGAAAAACTCTCTGTTCAAGGGATTGCTTTCCGATGGTTCGGTGAAAGACGGTCTCGAAGGTATGACCGACTTGTTCTCTAATGGCGATTTCACCGGGCTGTCACATGCGTTGGGGTTTATCAGTAGTAAAGATGCCGAAAAGCTACGCCGCATCCAGGGTGATAAAGCGTTGTATAACACCCTTTCCCGAGGAGAGCGCGGGGCGGTAGATGCCGGCTTTATGACGGATGCCGTCCGGAAACGCTACGACGCGCAATATGGCGCCAGTGACAGAGCTGAACAACTCCGTAATGATTTGTCTGTTATCCTGCCAGCAGGTGCAGCAGCTCCACGCGGGGAGGTGAATTACAGCCAGCCATCTAACCAGGCACTGGGCCTCAGAAATAATAACCCGGGCAATCTCCGGATAGCGCCTAATGCGACCGGGGTGAATCGTGGTTTCGTCACTTATGACAATAGCAACGACGGGTTGGCGGCAATGGCCAGGCAGCTGATGTTATATGGCGATCGTGGGAATAACACGCTGAACAGCATGATCCACACCTATGCGCCGCGGTCAGAAAATGACACTCAGTCCTATATCAATTCAGTCTCAGCCGCGACGGGATTTCAGCCCCAGCAGCGGATGGATCTGCATAACCCGGAAGTACTGAAATCTGTCATGGCAGCCATGATTCAGCATGAGAATGGCGCGCAGCCATATTCTGAAGATGAGATACAGGCTGCAATTCAAACGGCCATCAGTGACCCGCGTTGGTCAGGTCTTCGTGATAGTAGTGTACTCAGCCAGCAGAGACAGAATATCCTCGCGCCTCAGCCTGATACGTTTGACAGCTCTTCTATCCTGACAGCCTCCGGCAACGGGAGAGAGGCAGCCAGTGAAAACCTGACCCGGTCCCTCAAAGAGGCGATGGCCGATCAGAAAATGAAGCTGGAAATCACCCTGGTCAATGATAAGGGGGAGAAGAAAACCTATAACGTTGAGGATAACGGCAGAATAACAACCGCCATGAATTACTAACCCGTTTAAACTGCCGCCCTGGCGGTTTTTTTTATTCCGGAGGCCCGATGGCAATTATTCAGGATGCAATAACTTCCCTGATGGGCGGAGGCGGTAGTGAGGACTGGCTGGGTCAATTACGGCCAGGCTCCTTCCGTGGCGTGCCCTTTGCTGTGGTTAATGAGGAAGGCAGCCATGGTCGCCGGCAGGCCGTCCACGAATATCCATACCGTGATACCGCCTGGATTGAGGACATGGGGCGAGGGACGCGGCGATTTATTATCCGTGGTTTTATCGTCCAGAACAGTTTGGTCTACGGTGGCGGGGATGTCATTTCCCAGCGACAGGCGTTGATTAATGCGTGTGAAGCGAAGGGGAGCGGTACGCTCATTCACCCCACGCTGGGGGAAATGACCGTTTCCATACCTGAGAGCGGGTTAAGACTCTCCGGCTCCGCCGATAATGGTCGTTCGTTTGAGTTTACCCTGATGGTGATTGAGTCGGGGTTAAAGGTCTTCGCCGTTACAGACAGCACCGCCGCGGGTGACACCGTCGGCACCAACTATCTGAAGTTGGTCAGCACGGCGGTTGCCAGTACCCTGGCGAGAATCAAAAGTGAGATCCGCGGCGTGAGCCAGGGGATTAAGACCATAAAGGGAACCGTGACGTTCTGGACCAATATGGTGGACAACACCATCAGTGAGGTGACGAACGTCAGTAACGTGCTGAATTCCACCTTCGGGAACAACCGGTACGGTCGGTACAGCAAAGGGACGGTTGGCGGGAGTTCGTCGGGTATTAACGGAAATCGTGATGCTGACGATACAGAAGACTATCAGGCTTTATCTGAACAAGTTTCCGCACAGGCCGTGATGGACCGACAGGCTGTACTTGATACGACCGCTGCACTGAATGAATCGGTATCTGCTGATGAATTTGTTCAGGGCGTTGCCGATGTTATTAATCGCATTCTGACCAGCGCCGGCAGCGTGAGCGATAAAATTGCTGCGTTTGAAAAACTGGCGGCATCAACCAGTACCGAATACCAGCGATCCGAAAGTAGCCAGCAACTGGCTGGCACAATGAATACGCTCATCATTGTGCTGTGCAGCGGGGCGATGACGAATGCGGCGGCCGATTACAACCCTACCAGTCGTAATGAGGCCGAGGAAATCACGCAACGCGTGGCCACGCAGCTGGATGCAGCGTTACTTCTGGCGGGCGACCGGGCGGATGACGATCTCTATAGCGCGCTGATGGCAGTGAGAAGCGCCTTCCTGGACACCATGTCCCAGATTTCAGCCGGGCTGAGTGATCTGATGCAGGTTAATACCGCGCTGCCCATTCCTGCACTGGTTATGGCTAACCGTCTGTATCAGGATGCCTTACGGGCAAATGAACTGATACAGGAAGCCAGTGTGCCGCATCCGGCGTTTATGCCGACGACGATGAAGGTGTTGAGACAATGAGTACGGATAACGATCAGGATATCGTCTCTCTGACTGTGGGCGGGAAAGTTATTGAGGGGTGGGATTCTGTGCGGGTGACCCGCGGCATTGAGCGTTTCCCCTCCGATTTTGATCTGGGTCTGATGGATTATTTTCCCGGTAGTGATCAGAAACAGCTGGTGAAGGAGGGGATGCCCTGCCAGGTAAAACTAGGCAGCGATCTGGTTATAACAGGCTATGTAGACGACTGGTCACCATCACTTTCCCGGTCGCGCCATGAAGTCAGGGCAACGGGGCGCAATAAGTGCTGTGATCTTGTCGATTGCTCGGCAGAATGGCCGAACAACGTTATCAACGGCGGCAATGCGCTGGATATAGCATCCAGGCTTGCATCGTATTACGACATTACGGTTTCCACTGATATCGATGATTTAGTCAGCGTTCCCCAGTTCACGCTCAACTGGGGGGAGTCGCCGCAGGAAATACTTGAACGGGTCTCCCGCTGGTCAGCTCTGCTCTATTACGATCAGCCTGACGGCAATTTATTTCTTACCCGGGTGGGCGCAAAGCGCGCGTCCAGCGGTATCACTGAAGGGGTAAATATCGAACAGGCTTATTACCGCCGTTCGATGGCAGACCGCTTTTCTGATTACGTCGGCGTATCGATGAGCATTTCTCCGATTGCAGGATTCTCACCGGATACAGCTTATGACTCGGTGACGCTGGCGACAGCGCGTGATCCGGAGGCGGCAAGCATGCGCTACCGGAAACGGATCATTATCGTTGAAAGTACGCTGATGGCATCCCAGCAGGCGCAGCGCGCCATCGACTGGGAGATGAACCGACGATACGGCCGCTCAAAGCCATTGAGCGTCACGATTGATTCCTGGCGCGATAAAGCGGGAAAACTCTGGGAGCCGAACACGCTGATCCCGGTAAATATCCCCTCAATGCAACTTCCGGATACGGAAATGTTGATTGCCGAGGTGACCTACATCAGAGACAGCGACGGCACTCACGCCAGAATGTACCTGTTACCGCCGGAAGCCTTCAGTGTCCAGCCCTACGCCTTCTATCAGCAAATCCCGGGATTAAACCAATGATTCAAAATTTAAGAAAATCGGCGACCCGCATCGCGGGCATGCTGGGCATTGGTCGTATTACCAGCCAGAAAGATAGCGGGGTGGTACAGGAAGTGCAGTATCAGACCCCGCTGGAAGTGGCCAGTGCGCCACGGTTTTCCGATTTTGGCTTTTCATCGGGGTTGCCGGCGGGCGCTGATGTGGTTATTGCGTTTCTGGGAGGTGATCGTTCCAGCCCAGTTGTCATCGCTTCTAACCATCAGGGGTATCGCCATACCGGGCTGAAGCCAGGGGAAACGGTAATCTACAACCAGTGGGGGCTGAATATCCATCTGACCGAGTCGGGCATTTTTATTGATGCCAAAGGTAAAGATGTGGAGATCAGTAATGCCGCAAATATCACCGCGACGGCAACGGAGCAGGTAAAACTGGTTACCCCCAGACTCCTGGTGACGGGAGACATCATCGACAACTGCGAGAAGAACGATAAAACGCTCAAAGCGTTGCGCGATGCTTACAACGGTCATGACCATGACGTTAAAAACGTTCAGTCCGGTGACAGCATCAAAACCAGCGAAAAAACAGAGAGTCAGGTATGAGTGATATTTCCTCTTTCTGGAATGTTGATGCCCTTCACGCAGACTGGCAGGCCGGAAACGGCATCTTAACCTCAGAAAATGACATGTACACGGCAGTGATTATCAGCCTGTTTACCGACGGGCTGGCTCGCGCTGACGACAATTATGAAGGTACCGACCGCCGCGGCTGGTGGGGTGATCTGGACAACGATCAGAATATTGGCTCAAGGCTGTGGCTACTGCGACGTGAAAAGCTGACTCGCGAAGTGGCGATGAGAGCGGAAGATTATGCCGAAGAGGCGCTGGCCTGGATGAAATCGGATGGCATTGTGGCAGAGATACAGGCGCAATCGGAAATTGTCTTCCCTGACAGGCTGAATCTGATCATCCGGTATTTGCCGCCGGCAGGGGACTGGCAGGAGTTCAAATTCTTCTGGCTATGGGAGCAACTGAATAATGCCATTTAAACGGAAAACACTGAGTGAGCTCCGTGACGAGAACCGCCAGTTCATGCAGGCAGAGCTGGAGAACGTTGGCGCGCTGCTACGATTCGGTAATCTGAAAGTGCTTGCCGACATGGACGCGGGTATGGCGCACCTGCATTATGCCTATCTGGATTATATCGCCAGACAGAGCACGCCGTTCACATCAACCGATGAATGGCTTGCCGGATGGATGGCGTTGAAGCAGATCTACCGTAAAGCGGCGACCGCGGCTCGCTCACCGGCAGCGCAAATTACCGGTACGCCGGGGCGGGTTTTAGCCAGGGGCTCTGTAATTAACCGTGCGGATGGCTACCAGTACAGCACGGACGCCAGTGTAATGATTGATTCCACGGGTAGCGCCACTGTTGCGGTGACGGCCAGACTACCGGATATCTCAGAGGATATCACTGGCGGTGGCAGCCGGGGAAATTCCGATGCCGGAACGCTCCTGACACTGGATGCCAACGTGCCGGGTATTGACAGCTCGGTTACGTTAATTGAACCGGCTACCGGCGGCGCCGACATCGAAAATGAAGAAGATTTTCGACAGCGGGGACTGCTGGCGTTTCAGAATCCTCCGCAGGGAGGGAGCGATACAGATTATCGTGGATGGGCTCTGGCGGTTCCTGGCGTTACCCTGGCATGGATACGGCGCCGGGGGATGGGGTCGGGGACGGTTGTGATTTACATCATGTGTGATGGCAGTGATAAAACAAATCATGGTTTCCCGGTCGGTACAGATGGCATCTCGCAGCTGGAAGAGTGGGGGGCGGTCAAGGCCACCGGTGATCAAGGAAGGGTTGCTGATTATATCTATCCGCTCGCGCCGGTTACTTCCCTGAATTATGTCTGCTCACCTGTCGAAAGGGTTATCGATTTTGAAATTAGCGGCATATCAGATGCCGGAAGCGAGACTACGGCTGCCATTGCTGATGCTATCGATGGCGTTTTGTTTGAATCTGCAAACCCCCTCGGTACAGGAAAAATTTACCTTTCTGATCTAAACCGTGCGATAGGGGATGTCGCCGGAACTGCCGGATTCATTCTGGTTTCGCCCTCTGTGAATATTGTACCAGAAACAGGGGAGCTGGCCGTTCGTGGCGAGGTGAACTATACATGAGCCTCTTCTCAACTGACGACTACCTTAAAGCGCTACAGGCACTAATCCCGTCAGGGAGAGCCTGGACAAGAGATAAAAACGCAGTGCAGACGGCAGTGCTTCGGGCGCTGGCAAGGAGTTTTCAACGTAGTGATAATGACGCTCAGGCTCTTCTTAGTGGCGCTTTCCCGAAGACAGCGACCATCATGCTTACTGACTGGGAAAATACGCTCGGATTACCTGATGATTGCTCCATTGGCGAGGTCGACACAATCGCCAAGCGACAAAATGCAATCGTCTCAAAATTAATAAGCACCGGCGGTCAGTCAAAAAGCTATTTCATCAGTATTGCTGCCGCAATGGGTTATACCATCTCAATTAAAGAATACCGGCAGGCGCGAGCGGGATTATCAGTTTGTGGTGATGGGTTAAATGGTGATGACTGGCCATTTGTCTGGATGGTTGAAGGAGAGGAAACGAATATAACATACTCCCGAGTCGGGATAAGTTATTGCGGAGACCCATTACGTTCATGGGGAAACAGGCAGCTAGAGTGTCGCATTTCAGCGCTGTCTCCATCCTATACGCTTGTAAAATTCGGTTATATCTATTTTGGGTTTAATGACGATGAGGTGTACGAAGTCACTCCTGAGTTTGCAACTATTTTTGATATCGCCTCTGGATATATTTCAGGAAACTAACATTTAAAGGTTAATCATGAGAAAAGTTGGAAGTACGACAGATACTGCTGATGCTAATGGTGAATATACTAATGGCAATGTTGCTAATGGGATTTCACCGACCATTATCAATGCTGAAATGCTGAACACATTTCAGCGTGAATTGGTTAATGTGGTTGAAGGGGCCGGGATAGCGCTTGATCCTAATGATGATGGGCAGGTTCTTAAAGCGTTGGATAAAATCATTGATGATAAGTTTGATTGTTCAATTTCTTTTAATGGTTATCAAAAATTTGCATCGGGTTTAGTAAGGCAGTGGGGGCGCACTTCTATAACGACTGATTCAGATGGGAATTTTTTGATAACACCTGATGCTGAGTTGTTTAAACAAGGTGTTTTTTTTGGACGATTGGACCTTGGAGAGTCTAGTTTTACTGGTGTGAGTCGTGTAATTTCTATCAATACATATCCAAATACGACTTTAAAGAAGAATATTAATGGTTGTGCCAGATATGCGGACAATGGTGCTGTAGTAGCCAATTCAAACATATTCGTGACTTTTGATGTAATAGGGAAATGACAAAGGGGAGTTCTCACTCCCCTTCCAACTTTACTTAAGTGAGTAAATTTCATTCAAAACGCTAGGCATTGATGCGGCTCCACCAATGTTAATTTTTATTGTTTTATCATATTCGTTGTTAAATAAAAAGAACATAACCCCAGTGATGTTGTCATGCTTTGTTTCTTTCATGAGGTTAATTGCTCGCTTAACTTCGTTTAAAACACGAAGTTCAATTAGTTTTTCTGGTTGTCCATTTTTGATGTTGCCTTGAGGGTCAAATTCCATAACACCATTGCTGCTTGACTCTGAAATCAAAACTATCTCGCCATTGGGTGAGGTGTTTTTTATTTCATTTTCTAATAACTGTAATACAACACCCATACGGCATGAATACAAAGAATCAAGGACTTCTTTGTCTTTATGTATATCATCCTGCGTTGTATTCATTGAACCCGTTCTGAAAAAACTGAGTTCGGATTTTATATCCCACATTGTCTTTCCATTAAAAACATCGCAACTGTCTTCAATTTTTTGGGATGCTAACCAAGCAGGAACGTTATGATATAAGTTATCAAGCAATATTGTTGATAGGTAAAAATCAAAGCTATAGATATCAAATCCTTTAGGTATACCACCATCAGTATAGATATTCCCGGCAGAGTCGTATGTGGTTAGTCTGTTTCTCTCGATTATTTGCAACCATTCAATTTCCTCATCGGTTGCTAGGTTGTTTTGCTTCTTTTTTACAATTTCATTATAGTGATTGTCTATTGTTTTTACATACTCGGCAGATAGTGAGTCTAAGTTCTTGGCGAATGATTTATTAAACATTGCGCTCGCAAAAATAACGCCAAGTTTTATGTTGTTTAAATTGTTGTCATTAAGTATTTTTCTGGTTGAGTTTGCCACCGACTCTAAATCTGATTTATTGAGTCCGTTGAGATATGGCTCGTCTGCTAAAAATATAGCGGAGATGTTGCTTTTGTATTCTTTGATGAGCGGGATGTATTTGTTTATTCTGATTTTCAATTCTTCTTGAGAGGGTAGTTTTCTTAGTTTGTTTTTATCTAAAGGGGTGAGCATTTTAGTATGTTCGATGTTTTCTGAATCTTTATAAATAACGCGAATGTCATTATTGTCTCGTGATGTATTTAAAGAAGGTCCAAGATCAAGGAATAGCATTAAATTGTTGCTTTTGGCTATTTTTAAATTTTCTTCCAATTGATTTTCGTTGTAAACATTGATCATGGCGAAGTTAACTTTATCAACAAACTCCTTATTTAAACCACTAGGTGATAAAAAACCAACGTCAAACTTATTTGCAAAAGTTACGGTGGGTGACATGAATATTAAAAATAAAATAAAAAGAATCCTCAAAATACATCTCCATGGTTTTTAGTTTTAAAACAGGTCCGATTATACCCATAAATTATACAAATGTCATTCCAGAAAAACAGGTAATATGTCATAGGAAAAAATATGACCCAAAGATATGGTGATGCTGCCAACTTACTGATTTAGTGTATGATGGTGTTTTTGAGGTGATCCAGTGGCTTCTGTTTCTATCAGCTGTCCCTCCTGTTCAGCTACTGACGGGGTGGTGCGTAACGGCAAAAGCACTGCCGGACATCAGCGCTATTTCTGCTCTCACTACCGTAAAACATGGCAGCTACAGTTCACTTACACCGCCTCTCAGCCCGGTACACACCAGAAAATTATTGATATGGCCATGAATGGCGTCGGATGTCGCGCCAGTGCACGCATTATGGGCGTTGGCCTCAACATGATTTTACGACACTTAAAAACTCAGGCCGCAGTCGGTAAACTCACGCATACAACCGGGCAGTGACGTCATTGTTTGCGCGGAAATGGACGAACATTAGGGCTACGTCGGCGCTAAATCACGCCAGCGCTGGTTGTTTTACGCGTATTACAGGATACGGAGGACGGTTGTGGCGCACGTATTCGGTGAACGCACGTTTGCCACGCTGGAGCGTCTTCTGGGCCTGCTGTCGGCCTTTGAGGTCGTGGTATGGATGACGGATGGCTGGCCGCCTTATGAATCACGCCTGAAGGGAGAGCTGCACGCTATCAGCAAGCGTTACACTCAGCGCATTGAGCGGCATAACCTGAATCTGAGACAGCACCTGGCACGGCTGGGACGGAAGTCGCTGTCGTTCTCAAAATCGGTGGAGCTGCATGACAAAGTCATCGGGCATTATCTGAACATAAAACACTATCAGTAAGTTGGAGTCATTACCCAGCGTGAATTGGTTAATGTGGTTGAGGGTTCTGGATTAACTCTTGATTCGGGCGACGATGGCCAGGTATTTAAAAGTATTGGTGAAATTATTAAAAATAATTTCCCAGCTTTGCTGGAAGTAAGAGGTTATCAGAAATTTCCATCAGTATTGCTAATCCAATGGGGTCGGGAATATTCAAGCGGAACTTCATTAAATATTACATATCCAGTTGCTTTCTCTTTTTCTCCTTTTTTTGTTTCTTCTGTTAAGATAACATCTGGAGATGGTAGGTTTTCTACAGTTAGTGATCTAAGTGCAGAAGGATTTACTGCATATGGGCGGCTGGCTAATGATGCGGTGGCAATTGATAACTTTTTTTTGGTTTGCAATAGGCGTATAAAAAAGGGCCCTGCGGCCCTTTTTTATGATGAGATTAGTTTATCTCTTGCCTTTAATATGGTTTTCTCGAATGTGTTATAAATGAAACATGAAAGTGATAGTGTTAATAAAAAGAATAATAACCATTGAGTAATGCAACTTGCGTAAGTGGTCGGTGTGGGGAGAGTTTGTTTAAGCAAAAAAATAACTGGCAGGTTAATTAAATATGCTGCATAGGACCATCTGGCAATACGTGAAATTATGTACATAATCTGCTTGCTTATTTTTATATGTATCCAACCGCATATCATGAATGCAAACCCTATGTTTGCCATGGGAAATAAAAATACTTTATAGAATGCGTTATTGTTTATTAATTCGTCATCTTGTGCGGAAATGTAGATGCACAAGGGTATTAATGCTACTCCAATAATTTTTATCTTATTAAGGGTAGGGGTGTTGCAAATAATTAGACCCAAGACGCCATACACTATCGAGTCTATTCTAAATAATGAAATTGTTCTGATTTCATTAAATGTAAGACTAGAATTAAAAGCTGCGTTAATTCTTAGTGCAAGTGGTAAAGTAATTAGAACCACAATTGCCAAGTTAATGGATTTTTTTTTATTATTCGTTAGAGCAAAAAACACCCAAAACAACAATGGGGTAATAAGATAAAAAATCTCCTCCACAGCCAAACTCCAGGCCTCCCCAAAAAATGAAGGGTGTGGAGATAGCAAGCTTTGCGAGAAAGTCAAATATCTTAAAACACTTGGGAAGATATCCGGTCTAATGCTAAATATAAGAATTATGTTTATGAAGAGAAATAAAATATAACTTGGATACGTTCTAAGCCAGCGTCTTAACCAAAAACTAGGAATCCACTCCCGATGAGATTCTTGGTTGTTTATTTTTTCAATTAATATTCTTCCAATTAAAAATCCAGAAAGGACAAAGAATAACTCAACTCCAAGAAATCCGCCGAATTTAAATATATTGGTTTCGGGCATTAATGGCACCAAGAAGGTGCGCCCATGCGATAAAAGCACCAAGCTTATAGCTAGTGCTCGGCAAAAATCCAACCAATGATTTAACTTTGTATTCATTCTATTACTCTTTTAGCTACTAATTCTTTATTTTTACTGTTGGTTCGCTTTTGATTATTTTCATGCTATGAGTTGAAAGCATGTAAATTAAAACCCCAATCATTAATTATATCTTTATTTGATATTTTTATCAATGCAAATCATTACACCACATTTAACGGAACTGGTTATGGCCCAAAGATATAACACTGGAAACCAACGTCCTTCAAACAGCATGAAGGACCTTAACGATAACGCCCTTGCATATGATGATTTTTTGAACGGTGATGCTGATGAGGTGATCGATAGATTAGGCAAAAGTATACCTACTATCAGAAAGACGATTAGAGATGCGAATGATAAATTTCATTCGCAAATAACGCTACAGGATACTTTGTTTCTGAACTCCCAGATTGACAAAGAAAATCGTTTTACATCCTTCCTTGATAGTTCTGGTTACGTTTTTTTGGGTGATTACCAGAATGGCCCGTTCCAGTTCAGCGCCCGTAACCAGTATATACGCTATAACAACCAGCATTACCGCTTGAATACTGCTACTGACGTCGGCTTTACGACCACCGGAACCGATGCAGCCAGCTTTGCGAACGACGTTACTCACTTCGTTCTGATGGATGGTGACACGCTTCGCCAAAACCTGGGTTCAAGCGAACCTGGATTTGGAGCGGATATGTCTATGACGACAATTGGTAAAACTGTCGGAGATATCGTCAGGTCGCCATTTATCATTGCTGGCAGGGTAAACATCAAAAACCCGTACTGGAATGCTCCGAGCGACGGTGCTGAAGACCCGGAGGCCACCGCAGCAAACGTTGCTGCGATTAACAGGATGTTGAATTCTGGCGCCAAAACTGTCGAGCTGGATAATAAAGCGCGCTACGTTAACTCCCCTCTGATTTACCAGAGTAGTCTTGGTATTTATGGCGAAGGCCGGCATATTACCTCTCTGATTTGGACAGGTGGTGATCTGCCTGTGCTCGCTCGTCCTAATTACACTGACAAAGATGCTAAGGGCTTTTCCAATGTGCGCGTGCATAACCTGAAAATAGTGGACCAGGCGCCTGTGAGGAATAGTTATTACACAATTGACCTGTTCAATGGCAACAGTAGTGGGCTTGACGATTGCTGGATCGACTGTCCCGGTCGTTACGACGCGGATAATAATCAAATTATCACCTCTGACCGCTATGGTGTTGCTCTGGGAATTGCAAGAAACAGCTCGCTTAAAGGAGATAATGGCTTTGTTTTTCACATGCGTGATTCACGGATCACAAACGGCACGTTAATGGCAAATGGTACTGACGGATATATACGGGGCTGTGAGCTGTGGGGGTCATTCCGGGAGCGAGCTGTAGAGATTAGCGGCGGATGCACTATTGATGGCGGGACACAAATTGTGCCTGGACATGAGGCAGGGATATTTTTATTTAATGACAAAGGCTATGACATCGATACGCTAAAAATCATAGGCGTGTACTTTGACGGCTCCACAAATGTTGATTTATTCACCGGATGGGGGATTCTGTCAGCCGCAGGAATTGGCCTGGTCAATGCAAAAATAGTCGGCTGCGATTTCTGGCACATGAATAAAGGCGGTATTTACACGGCTAAATTATATTCCTCTACCATCGAATCAAACAACTTTACGGACTGTGATTCTGACGATACCGGGGAAGATGACATTTACTGTGATGATGTCTATGGCTCTTCAATAGTTAATGTCCACGCCCGCGGGCCTGCGCCAAAACACAACAATGCCAGCCGGGTGAATCTCGGCAGGAACTATTCCATTACGGCGAAAGCAGGGTATCCACTTAGCGTGCTGGGTGGGCAGGTGAGCTTCAACACAACCTATGCCCGCAGCCGTGTGACAAACCCGACCTATGCACGACTGGCCGGCGGAGCATTCGCATCATCCTTTCCGTATGGAGCTCTGCCTGATGCAGCTGCACGCTACGGTGAGTTTATTGTGGTCAACGGGAAACCGTATGCATCGGATGGTGCATCGTGGCGTGATATGTCAGGAGATACACTCGCATTGGAAACGGCGACTGACCTGCATGCACTGACAGTCAGCCAGCGATACTACACATCCGATATTACGATGCATAGCAATATACCCGCAGGCCTGACTGGTGCGGCGCAGATTGAGGTCGGATACATATCTGCAGGGTACAGGGTCATTACGGTAATTTCCCTGAAAGCCTCAGGCGGTGTTTATAAACAGCTCTTAACCGGGGGAACAACACCAACATGGGGCTTATGGTTAAAAATTGCAGAAAGGGAGAGTGATTTATGAGTTTTACCGTCTCTAAAAAAATCCGTAAATGCGGCTACTACCCTGATTTAGGTATTCAGGAGCCAGCAGAGGACATTACTGTCGATGTGACGTACGAAGTGACCGGGATAAAAAGCATTTACGGTCAATTTGGAATTGCCACCTACAGCATGTCCACGCCAGAGTGTTCCGTAGCGGGTGAAAGGGATTTCGAATTTGAGTGGTCAGGTTCCGGTAATCCACTGGAGGCCGCAGAAACTGCACTCCAGTCCTGGTTAACGGCATGATGAATTAACCCGCCATTACTGGCGGGACTTGCTTATCATTATTTTGCCACCGACAATAAAAGCGCGTTCACATCTTCCATCGCGATACTGGCCTGACCGTTAGACAGCGCATAAATCCAGACCGATTCGAACAAATCAACGGGGAGATTATCGACGGCCAGTTGCGCCGTATCCTCGCTGTCAAATTTGCCGCCGACAAAGGACGCACCATTTTTGACGCAGTAATAATCACCGACCTTTAAAATTTCCATACATCACCTATATGATTTTTGTCCATGTCGGCGCAGTCTGAGATGAACACCGGAATAAAACACCTGCGCCAGCAGTGTCATCTCCGGGGCGCTCTGTTATTACTCCGACAGGGTACAGGATTTGATTTGGCACTCCCCATGATAAAACAGTGGTTACTGCGCATCGTTCAGTAGTAAATGCACGGTCTCCTGAGTAACCGAACGTCGTGATTTTGCAGCTTTTAAAATTAAATGCTGCGCGACTGGCAAGTGACACATTAGCAATCATACAATCCCTGAATATCGCACGGGCACGGAATGCTCCTGCTACAGTACCAAGGAATTCACAGTCGTCAAAAAATACAGGACGCTTTGTCTCTCCCAACGCGGAGTCTCCGGTAAATCCGGTAGGTTGTTTTGTGTCTCCGAGTGTAAATCCTGACGGGTACCGGCATTTCCTGAAAGAAATATTCCCGACAATATTGTTAGGGAAAGTCAGGCTGGTTATATCACAGTTATCAAAATCGAGGTCTGCCGCGCCAAATAGCGGGATCACAGCATTGTATGTGCCGTTAATAAATTTGGTTTTCTGATTCGGGTGCAGTGTTCCGATGCAACGCGGGCCGATAAACGTCAGATTAGAGACGTTCGAGCTGCCGAAATACCAGTCGAGAAAGCTCATCTGCCCGTACGTTGAATTTCGTCCGAACATGGTATTGCCGATCGACCCAGAAAAGCTGGCGTCTTTTATCGACGACGTATAATCCAGATTAACGACAACAGATGAGTTTGTTGCCGCCAGCGCGGTGCCATCCGGCGCGGTGCCGGTGGTGCGGCAGTCATGAACAATCTGACCGATTGACGTATTGCCAACGTTTATCAGAACATTGGTGTAGTTCAGTGTGGATTGCAGGCCTGTTGTGCCGTCGTCCGTCGTCAGAACTGAGGTCCGCTCCGCATGAATATTCCCGATTTCGGAACGGATACAGCCGACAATCAGGCACTTGTGATAGGCATTCTCGCTCTGTATTCCGCCGATTTTAATACAGTTTGACGTATCCCCACCGGATACTATCCCCACCTGGTAACTATTGATATTTCCTGAGTCCTGCGCCGATAGCCTGGTAAACGAACTATCCCAGACAGCCGACAGCATTATTCCCGAACCGTTCAACCCATTCACCCTGACGTAGCCTAGGTCGAAGTGAGAGCCCTTAAAATAAACCCCATTCAGTTCAACATCGCGGTTATCCGAAACGATGCCAATCGTGCCGGTAACGCAAACATATGATGCGCGCCCTGTATAAGCGTCGCCATCAGGATTACCAAAAGTAAGGGCATAATTTGCCACATGCGATGCAGTAAAGTTATTGGGGTCAACAAGAAACCTCCCAGACCAGTCGCTTACAACTGAGTAAATTCCACTAAAATCAGCTGTTTTAGTAATCCTCCACGGGCCACCTCGGAGGTCAACCCCAAAACCAAACAGTTTAGCGAATGCCAGCATGTCCTGTATGGGCTGATTATTATCAACGGTAGTAGACCCACCCACCCCACCGAAAAGAAACGGGGTCACATATTGTATTGAGCCATTGAGATACGCCCGTAAAGACCAGGCTTTTGTTTCTTTTACATGGGTTACGAGGGTGTCGCCTAAACCCTCTTCTTCTGAACCCAGGTTTACGCGAACAATATCGGCAATTTACAATCAGCCTTTTCAAAGGGTTGCATAATGCTGATTGGCTACGCGCGGGTGTCTACCGGCGATCAAAACCTCGATTTGCAGAAAAATGCGCTGGCTCGCGCAGAATGTGAGCAGATTTTCGAAGATACAGCGAGCGGGAAAAACGCCAGACGCCCAGGGCTGAGGCGTGCTATTCGTCGTTTAAAACCAGAGGATTCTCTCGTGGTCTGGAAGCTGGATCGCCTTGGGCGTAGTGTTCGTGATCTCATAATTCTGGTCTCAGAGCTGCAGGATAGAGGTATTCACTTTCGTAGCCTTACAGACAGCATTGATACCAGTACCCCAGCAGGCCGATTTTTCTTCCACGTCATGAGCGCCCTGGCAGAAATGGAGCGCGAGCTGATCGTCGAGCGAACCCGAGCGGGTTTAGCCGCAGCGAGGGAGCAGGGGAGAGTCGGCGGCCGCCGCCGGGTAATGACTGAAGAAGTGGTGGAGCGGTGCCGCAGAATGCTGGAGAACGGCGCTACCCGGCAACAGATCGCAGATGTGATAGGGGTAGACGTGAAAACAATCTACAAGTACCTCCCGGCGACTTGAAGACAAAGATTTCACTACTTTTCCTGATATGTTACGTTTGGCTTAATCAATTCATTCAGCTTTGAAAACAGTTTGGTTTGTTCGTGAACGGTAAGAAAACAATAAGTTTTGAGCAATTTTTAACTATTAACAGCAATCTTGTTTCCATCTCAGATACATGGGCTGACTTGTGGGCGTTAATTTTTCACACGGGTTTAAGCGCTGGAAGGCTGCTGAGTATTCGATATGATGATATTGATGATGGCTTGATACTGATACGAAAACAGGGTCACCTGAAGGAGCTACGTGTTGAATCAACCCCTCCAGTGGAGGGGATCATTGCTCGTAGAAGAGAACGCTATCCAGAAGATGTTTTTTTATTTCAGAGCCATTCTAACCGTGTGAAGTACCAACGCCGGCCGGTCACTATAATTGCTTTCAACGCCGCTTTACGTCGCGCCGCTAGATCATTACCAGACGTTAACGTAAGCAGTAGTAGCGCGAGAAACATACCGGACTAACCGCCTGTCCAGTCGCGTGTGGCCGATGTGACAGGCGTGGGGGTGAAGACTATTTACAAATATTTGCCAGTACAATACGGCGATAAAAAATCCCCTTGAGCAGGCACACTCAAGGGGAAAATACTACATAACATCATTGCTGTGTGCGTCTTTGCGCTCATCTATCTTCCAAGAAGATGCCTAAAGCTTCCAGATATTTCTGGTCTGAGCAGTTAAAACATTGGGTCGGTAGCCGATGTAATATGAGGGGTGAAGACGATTTATAAATATTTCCCTGCTCAATGTTGCCAGTCGAATTGAGGCATCAATGCGTTACGTCAGCGCCGATCATTGATAGCCACTGCCAATATTGATCTGCTGCACGCATGCATTTACTGTATTTATATACAGTAAATTTGACAGGGGGAAGTATGCCGCGTTTATACGAAATCGAGACGGCCTGCCGTAACGCAATAGATATCCTGCCTAACGGAAAGCGCATCCTCACCACAAGGCGATTTCTGCAGGAACTGGAGAGATATAACTGGCACTGGTCACCACGCCAGGCTAACCAGTGGATAGAGCACTATGTGACGACATTCCGGGATGTCTCAACGCAGGAAGGCGATGATCGCACGTTCCAGCTTTACAACCCGAATGGAGGGCTGTAATAGTGGGCTTTCCATCGCCAGCATCAGACTATGTAGAGGGACGGCTAACCGTCGATAAGCTATGCAGCATCGGCCCTAATACTCGGGTCGTACAGACTGAAACTGGTTATGCCATAGTTGATTTCTCCGTTAAACCAAAGCAGCAGGACACGGTATTGATCCAGTACTCCGGCGGTACAGATTTTGCGAAAGTTATGGGGAAGGCGTTTATTACTCGTGATGGTGAGGCGCTGGAAGGTGAAGCACTCGACGACGTCGTAGTGTTAGGAATAGTGACATTCGTTATTAACCGGATATGGAAGGATGATGATAATTATCCAGTAATATGAAAAGTGGTGCGCACCTAAATTTCATCCTTACCCCTGGATGAAAAGCCTATAAAAACATGCTGGTAAAGTAGCGCCATTCGATACTGGAAAGGCGCTCGTAACTTCTTTCGGAGGCGAAAGTATTCCCAGCCAATCATTAAGGGATAATGTCAAAAATTTCATGAGAAAATGAAGTTTTGAAGATGGCTAACTTATTGAAAAGGTTGCGTGTGAAATTTGAGGTATTTTCTCAAAAAAATAGGTAGCTATCTGTTTTTAAAGAAAGGAGGTCCGGTCTCGAAAACCGGAGTAGGGGCAACTCTACCGGGGGTTCAAATCCCCCTCTCTCCGCCACTATTCTTTCTCTGACCATTCCCCTTCAATAACATCGTTAGCTTCAGGTATAACGCCTGCGCTGGGGTATCGCCATCATCATCGTCCTGGTTTCAGCGTAAAGACGCGGTACTGTGCCTTGTCCTTTTGTGGTCTTACCGCCGCAATTTGCCCGAACGAGCTTAAACGCATCATAAAGAGGGAAGGTACGCCTGGAAAGCGGCAATGTCGAAAAGAGTGATCTCAACGGAGCGGGAACAAGAAAAAGCCCGCTGAGCGCGGGCTTAGATGGGGATCAGAACTGGTAAACCAGACCGAGGGCCACGATATCATCGGTCGAGATACCGTTGTTGCTGTAGAAGCGGTCGTCTTCGTCCAGCAGGTTGATTTTGTAATCCACATAGGTGGACATATTTTTATTGAAGTAGTAGGTCATGCCGATGTCGACATACTTGACCAGATCCTTGTCGCCGAAGCGAGAAGAGGAGTAGAGATCTTTACCCTTTGATTGCAGATAGGCCACAGACGGACGCAGCGGTAAATTATACTCATCGAACTGGTACTGGGCGACGACTTCAAAGTTCTGCGTCTTATTGGCAATAGCGCCGTTACCGTAGAAGGTCATGTTGCGGGTTTCCGCATACATGGCGGCCAGATAGATGTTGTTGGCGTCATATTTGGCGCCGACGGTCCAGGCGTCGGCTTTATCACCGTTGGCATAAATATGGCTGCTACGTGCTGCCGCCAGCTGGTTATGGGTACGGTCGGAAGATGAGTAGGCGGCCCCGAAGCTGATGCCAATATCGAGATCGTAGTAGCTGGAGATACCAAACCCGTCGCCATTTTCCCGCGCCAGTTTACGAGCACCACCGTTGTTAGTGCCTTCGCCAGAACCGGCGTTTTCATTATTACCCTGATACTGCAGGGCGAAATGCAGGCCGTCGACGAGGCCGAAGAAATCGCTGTTACGGTAGGTGGCCACCCCGTTGGTGCGGCCGGTCATGTAGACGTCGGTCTGGGTGTAGGTATCGCCGCCGAATTCTGGCAGCATATCAGTCCAGGATTCGATGTCGTACACCACGCCGTAATTACGGCCATAGTCCAGTGAGCCATAGTCAGCAAACTTCAGACCGGCGAAGGCCAGACGGGTCCAGGAATTCGCTCCTTCATTTTCGCTGGTATTGGCCTTGATATTGTATTCCCACTGACCGTAGCCGGTTAACTCGGGAGCGATCTGCGTTTCGCCTTTGATGCCAAAGCGTGCATAGGTCTGATCGCCGTCCTCTGAAGTGTCGTCTGAGAAATAGTGCAGGCCGGCGACTTTCCCGTAAAGGTCCAGTTTGTTGCCGTTGTTGTTATAGATTTCCGCGGCATTAACGGCATTGGCCATTAATAATGCCGGAACCATGAGAGCCAGTACTTTTCTTTTCATTATATATTCCCTTTTAATAATAATTTCTGTGAATTATGACAATCCCTCCGGAATGACTATCAGATACTAACGACCAGGTTCATTTTTATTTAAAATAAAATATGTAAATAAATAATGTAATATATTGCAAAATATTTCCAAATGGTTCGTTATATTAAATTTAAATGAATCTTCTTTTATTATTATTTTATTATATAGCAATGGGTTATGTTGTTTTGTTGCGGGCTCGGTTAACCAAATGAAATTATTTGTATAAATTTACGGCGAGAGGGTTATTCAGCATTTAAATATAATTTATGAGTCAAACTCGCCGGGGAAGATAAGTACAATACGCGGCATGGTTGATGTCGTTAATGTTTAATCCTGTGGGTAAGTAATAAAGAACAAACCCTTGGGTATTTCCATTGGCAGCATAAGTGATAAGTAGGTGCAGAAGACAAGGATGAAACTGCTGCCTGTGGCGCAGGTTGGCGGTATAATGTGATGCGTGTCACGTTTTGGGTGACAGTAGTATGATTTGTCACGGAGAAGAATGAGATGGAAGAGCAGGCAAAACGCAGCCCGGGCGGCAAACTCGCGCTCTGGGCGTTGTATGCCTTTTGCGGATATTGTGTCTGGGTCATTGTGCGTTACTGGTGGGTGGTAGGGAAAATTCACAGCGTTCCCGGCGCCAGCGCGGAGGGCGACTTTGGCACAATGGCAGGGAAATGGCTTGGCGCCCTGTTGGGGATGCTGGTGCTCGCCGGCATTGGCGCGATCCTAGGTGCTGTCGTCTGGTATACACGGCCCGCCAGAAGCAGGCGGGATCATCGGTCGTAAAGTTGCTATGCTCGAGGCTGACCTTCAGATAAGGAACGCCTATGAACCTGGTAGACTGGCAGCAACGATTTGAGCACTGGATACTGACGCACCACGCCCAGGAGGATGCGGCGCACGATCTGTCCCATTTTCGTCGCGTCTGGGCCACCGCCACCCGGCTGGCCGCCGGGGAGGTGGAAGTCGACAGGCTGGTGCTTCTCACGGCCTGCTATTTTCATGACATTGTCAGTCTGCCTAAAAATCATCCGGAGCGAAGCCGCTCTTCGATGATGGCTGCCGAGAAAACTCTTGCGATTTTGCAGTCGTCGTTTACCGATTTTCCCGCAGACCGCTATGCGGCGGTCAGCCATGCTATTGAGGCGCACAGCTTTAGCGCGGCGATCCCGCCGCGCACGCTGGAGGCGAAAATCGTCCAGGACGCCGACCGTCTCGAGTCGCTTGGGGCGATTGGCCTGGCGCGGGTCTTCGCCGTCGCCGGCGCCCTGAACACCATTCTGTTTGATGCCGACGATCCTTTCGCCGACCGGCGAGCGCTGGATGACAGAAAATATGCCCTCGACCATTTCCAGTGCAAACTCCTGCGCCTGCCGGAAACCATGCAGACCGCCGCAGGAAGGGCTATGGCGCAGCATAATGCGCGCTTCCTCGTTGAGTTTATGGCCAAGATCAGCGCGGAGCTGAAGGGGGAGCCTATGGCGCTGGATGAGGCGGTTTTACGCCGCTTTGCACCACAGCCGTCAACCGACCAGTGATTTATGGTACTCTCTGCAAAAATCGTCCGCGCTGGTTGAGGATATGCCACAAAAGTTAATCAAGGAAAACAGGTCGTTGTCATTGACGGAGCAGGCCGGTGAAGAGGCTCAGGCGCTGCTGCGTCAGCTGATGACGATCTACGATGTGAAAACGCTGGTCGCCGAGCTGGTTAGCGTCGGGGAGCAGCACTGGAGCGCGGCGATCCTCAAGCGCGTGGCGGCCCTCGGCCGCGCGGCGGGGCGTTTGCGTCCGCAGGAGGTCGCTCATCTGGCAACGCTGCTGCCGGCGCCGCCGGCCCATCATCCGCACTATGGGTTCCGCTTTGTCGATCTGTTTGCCGGTATCGGCGGGATCCGCAGCGGTTTTGAAGCCATCGGCGGGCAGTGCGTCTTTACCAGCGAGTGGAATAAGCATGCGGTGCGCACCTATAAGGCCAACTGGTATTGTGATCCGCAGCAACACCGTTTCAATGAAGATATCCGCGATATCACCCTCAGCCATCGCCCCGACGTTAGCGATGACGAGGCGGCGCAGCATATCCGCGAGACTATCCCGCAGCATGATGTGCTGCTGGCCGGCTTTCCCTGCCAGCCTTTCTCACTCGCCGGCGTATCGAAAAAAAATGCCATGGGTCGCGCCCACGGCTTTGCCTGCGAAACCCAGGGGACGCTGTTTTTTGATGTGGTGAGAATTATCGCCGCCCGTCAGCCGGCGATCTTTGTGCTGGAGAATGTTAAAAATCTCAAAAGTCACGATCAGGGACGCACCTTCCGCATCATCATGCAGACACTGGATGAGCTGGGGTATGAGGTCGCTGACGCCGGGCATAGCGGGCCGGACGATCCGAAAGTGATCGACGGGCGCCATTTCTTACCACAGCACCGGGAGCGCATCGTGCTGGTAGGCTTCCGTCGCGATCTGCACCTGCACGAAGGGTTTACGCTGCGCGATATCGCGGCGCTTTACCCGGCGGTTCGGCCAACGTTTGGCGAGCTGCTGGAGCCGACGGTGGATGCCAAATTTATCCTCACGCCGGTGCTGTGGAAATATCTTTATCGCTATGCGCGCAAGCATCAGGCGCGGGGCAATGGCTTTGGTTATGGCCTGGTGGACCCCGC
The DNA here is from genome assembly GCF_030128605.1 of Klebsiella sp. K5-45. Taxonomy (NCBI): domain Bacteria; kingdom Pseudomonadati; phylum Pseudomonadota; class Gammaproteobacteria; order Enterobacterales; family Enterobacteriaceae; genus Klebsiella; species Klebsiella sp. K5-45. The sequence goes on from NZ_JAKUZW010000017.1 coordinate 67,428, forward strand.
CAATCCCCACAGCGTGGCCCGGACGCTCTCCGCCCGCTACTATAAAGATGGCGCCGAAATTCTCGTCGATCGCGGCTGGGACCGGCCGCTGGGCGAGACGCATTTTGACGATCCGCAGAATCAACAGCGGCGTCCTCGTCGGCTGACGCCGCGGGAGTGCGCCCGATTGATGGGCTTCGAATCGCCTCAGGGGGCGCGTTTCCGCATCCCGGTGTCGGATACCCAGGCCTATCGTCAGTTCGGCAACTCGGTGGTGGTTCCGGTCTTCGCCGCGGTGGCGAAGCTCCTGGCCCCGCGCATCGCTCAGGCGGTGGCGCGTCGCGAAGCGGATGATAACGATGGCGGATGTTCACGATAAAGCCACACGCAGTAAAAATATGCGGGCTATCGCCACGCGCGATACGGCGATCGAAAAGCGGATAGCGGCGCTGTTGACTCAGGCGGGATTCACCTTTATTGCCCAGGATCGCGAGCTGCCGGGGCGCCCTGATTTCGCTTTACCCGACTACCGTTGCGTCATCTTTACCCACGGCTGTTTCTGGCACCACCATGACTGTTACCTGTTTAAGGTGCCGGCCACCCGGACGGCGTTCTGGCTGGACAAGATCGCCGGCAACGTAGCGCGCGATGCCCGTGACCGGCAAAAGCTGGCCGCGCAGGGCTGGCGGGTGCTTATCGTCTGGGAGTGCGCCCTGCGCGGTCGCCTGAAGCTGAATGACGAGGCGCTCACCGAGCGTCTGGAAGAGTGGATCTGCGGCGCCGGACACGACGCGCAGATCGACACCCAGGGGATCCGCGAACTGGCGCTTATTTCGACGCCTTACAAGGGGTAGCTTCGCTGCGAACCGGGAAGAGATATTTGCCCAGCGTCACCAGCACGACGGCGAAAATAATCACCGCCAGCGCCAGCCACTCGATCAGTGACAGGCTTTCGCCACCGAATCCGGTGCCAAGGAGAACCGCTACCACCGGGTTGACATAGGCGTAGCTGGTGGCCACCGCCGGGGTGACATTGCGGATCAAAAACATGTAGGCGTTGATGGCAATCAGCGAGCCAAAGATAGCCAGATAGGCTACGGCGGCGATCCCGGACCACGACGGAACGCGGGTTAAGGTTTCACCGCTCAGCCATGAGGCGGCCAGCAGGACGATCCCGGCGGCGAGCATCTCGATTGCCCCCGCCATCATGCCGGTCGGCAGCACGATCCGCGAGCCGTAAACCGAGCCGAAGGCCCAGCTCAGAGAGCCAATCAGAATCAGCAGTGCGCCCCAGGGGTTGCCGTTCAGGTTGCCCCCGCTGTTAAGCATCACAATACCCGCGAGGCCAATGGCAATCCCCAGCCACTCCAGCTTCCGAGTGGCGATGCCGAAAAAGCGGCTGAAGCACAGGGTGAACAGCGGAACGGTGGCGACCATCACCGCGGCGATCCCGGAGGGAACGTGCTGATGTTCGGCCAGGGTGACAAAGCCGTTGCCGACGGCCAGCAGCAAAACCCCGATCAGCGCGGCATTAAGCAACGGCCTGCGGGCCGGCAGTTTATGGCCGGTGGCCAACAGCCATCCCAGCAGCAGCACGCCGGCAGAGAGAAAGCGAATTCCGGCCATCATCAGCGGCGGCCAGCTGGCGACGCCGACGGCGATGGCGAAATAGGTAGAGCCCCAAATGATATACAGCGCAAACAGCGCCCCGATAAGCGGTAACAGCTGACGGGTAGACATACTTCCTCACGACGGTGCAGAGATAGAAAGGGGACATATAGTAAACGTGAAAACTATCCTGCTGGCGAGCGCTTAATTTGCGCCAGGTTGTTAAATTTATATTGACTAATTGTACCTTGGGCAGCGGCCGTTTTTTAACGCATACTCGAGGGAGACATTGATGAAAAGAGAAGGAAAATCATTTTGGCAGGAAGTAGTCTTTTAACATTACTTGATGATATCGCCACGCTGCTGGACGATATCTCCATGATGGGCAAGCTGGCGGCGAAAAAAACGGCGGGGGTGCTGGGCGACGATCTTTCCCTGAATGCCCAACAGGTGACCGGCGTGCGGGCAAATCGTGAGCTGCCCGTGGTCTGGGGTGTGGCGAAAGGGTCGTTCGTCAATAAAATCATCCTCGTGCCGCTGGCCCTGCTGATCAGCGCCTTTATTCCCTGGGCGATCACGCCGCTGCTGATGGTGGGTGGCGCGTTTCTCTGTTTTGAAGGGGTGGAGAAGGTGCTCCACAGTCTGGAAGCGCGTAAGCACAAGGAGGACCCAGCGCAACGGCAGCAGCGTCTTCAGGCGTTGGCGGATCGTGACCCGCTGGCCTTTGAGCGTGACAAAGTAAAAGGGGCGATTCGCACCGACTTTATTTTGTCCGCGGAAATTGTCGCCATCACCCTCGGCATTGTCGCGGAAGCGCCGCTGCTGAATCAGATCCTCATTCTCTCAGGGATCGCGATTCTGGTCACCGTCGGGGTCTATGGCCTGGTGGGGGTGATCGTCAAGCTGGATGACATGGGTTACTGGCTGGCGGAGAAACGCAGTACGCTGGCGCAGTGGCTGGGCAAAGGGTTATTGGCCGTGGCTCCCTGGCTGATGAAACTGCTCTCTGTCGTCGGGACGCTGGCCATGTTCCTCGTTGGCGGCGGGATTGTGGTCCACGGTATTGCGCCGCTGCACCATGCCATTGAGCACTGGAGCGCGGGCCTGGGCGGCATGTTGGCCGCCTTGCTGCCGATGGTGGTCAATCTGGTGCTGGGTTTTATCATCGGTGCGGTGGTCCTGGCCGGCGTCAAGGCGGTGAGCCGCCTGCGTGGCGCTGCGAAGTAATCAGGTGCGGCGCCGCGTATTGGCGCCGCGTGGTCTACGCTAAAAAGCGCGTCCGGTATCGACAGAAACCGCGTGCGCTGACGACGTCAGGTTTGCGCAACGTACTACGAGAGAAAGATGGATAAGCCACTGCGGTTGAAGTTGAAAAAGCGCTACTTCCTGACTCGCCCGGCACATGTGGTTAACGTTTGTTTTATCGTGGTGCTATTTTTCTCCACGCTGCTGATCTGGCGTGAAATCAACGTCCTGGAAGAGGCCTACGTGGCGAACCAGCGCAATAATCTGGCTAACGTCGCGCATGAAATGGATGGGCTGCTGCAGTTTAACATCGACAGGATGATGTTTTTTCGCCACGGTATGCAGTCCGCACTTGAACGCCCCCTCGACGTCGATGTGTTGCACGAGGCCAGCCAGCGCTATCTGAACCAGCGCCATCAGGAGATTTGGCGGGTGGCGCTCCCGAACCGCCGGACGCTGCCGGTGTTTGGCGTCTCGGAGAGCGTCGTCAGGGAGAACCCGCTGCTCTTGCCGGACGATCCGCTGGTGGTCAATGAACTGATGGCGACGCTGGAGCTGGGTTATCTGTTAAATCTGACGCAGCATGACCGCGATTTTGCCGAGCGGATGCAATATATCTCCCGCAGCGGCTTTTTCACCTCGACCCTGCCGCTGCGCGATGAATCGCAGGTGAAGACGTACTATTCGCGCGCTATCAGCGCCCTCTGGTTTACCCGGCAGACCCAGCGGAACAATCCGTACCGCGGCGTTATCTGGCAAACCTTTCCTGACGATGACCCGCAGCTGGAAGAGCAGGTGGTTACCGCCTCGATACCGCTGGATTTTGCCGGTTACTGGCGCGGCGTGCTGGCGATGGATTTCTCAGTCAGCGAAATAAAAGCATTTTTAATCAGCGCGATGAAGGGCGGGCAGGAGGGGGAATACCAGCTTTATGACAGCCATCTTAGCCTGCTGGCCTCCTCTGCGCCGGGGAATGTCCTGACGCTGCTGTCGCCGCGCGAGCAGGAGCTGCTCAGCCGCGCGTTTGCCCATGATAACTAGGGCGGCCTGCGTCTGCTGACGCGCTATATCAGTTGGGCCAAACTACGGAATTTTGACGGCGTGCTGCTGCGGATCCACACCCTGCGGGAAGGCGTACGCGGCAACTTTGGCACCATCACCATCGCCCTGACCCTGATGTGGATCCTCTTCACCTTGATGCTGCTGCTCTCCTGGCTGGTGATCCGCCGTATGGTCCGCAATATGAGCGTCCTCCAGACCTCTCTGGAGTGGCAGGCCTGGCACGATGCCTTAACCCGCCTGCTCAATCGCGGGGCGCTGTTTGAAAAGGCGATGGCGGTCGCCAGCGCCTGCCAGCGCAGCGGACTACCGCTGGCGGTGATCCAGCTCGATCTGGATCACTTTAAGAGCATTAACGATCGCTATGGTCATCAGGCAGGTGACAGGGTGCTGTCGATGGTGGCCAGTACCCTTGCCGGCACTGTGCGGGAAGGCGATTTGCTGGGCCGCGTGGGGGGAGAGGAGTTTTGTGTCGTCCTGCCGAATACCACGCTGCAGGAAGCGGCGGCGATAGCGGAGCGGCTACGCCTGCGTATTCATGGCCGGGAGGTCTTTTTGCATAACAACGTGACGCTGCGGGTCAGCGCGTCGTTAGGGGTAAGCGCCAGCGAAGAGCAGGGAGAGTATCACTTTGAAGCGCTGCAGTCGGTCGCCGATGGTCGACTGTATCTGGCCAAGCAGAATGGCCGCAACCAGGTCTGTTATCGCAGCGAAGCGTGAGTAAAACGTTTCGCTCGCGCCAGCGGATTTGAGATTTATCTTAAAGTAATGTCTGGCGATTGTACTATCGGATGAAACCGGTTTGCGGCTAAGCCTTCTCGCATCAGCCTTGCAGCCCTTTCTGCTGCGAAGCGCCGACTTTCTCAATATTTTGCGTCATGAATATCTCTTGTCATGCAAAATAATTGAGGATAATGTTTCAACGCATCGGATTTCCCGGTGTAACGAATTTTCAAGTGCTTCTTGCATTAGCAAGTTTGATCCCGACTCCTGCGAGTCGGGATTTTTTTCGCCCATCGCTAGCGGTTGGCTTCACTGGCGCTGAAATCATGAATATCGAGTTCAAATGCCTCCGCCAGTTCGCGCCAGGTATGCGCCCCGCGGCCATCGATACTGGCGCGCTGAGGGTCATCGAGGATGCGGTGGACTTCGCTTTCACTGATCTCATTAATCGCCGCCAGCAGGGCATCAACGTTGACATCAACGTCGTTCCCGGTCTGGTCTGTCAATCGGTTCTTCATCATTACCCCCCTCGCTGAGCGTCGCTCAAGCCTTTTTAAGTATAGTCGGTCTAAAAAAACGCCAGTCACCGGCCGCGACGCTGCGAGCGGCGTGGTTTTGTTCTACACTGGCTGAAAATAGAGAGGAGATGGATTATGCAGGTGAACGATCGTGTCACGGTGAAGACCGACGGTGGCCCACGTCGATCGGGCGTAGTGCTGGCAATTGAGTCGTTTAGCGAAGGGACGATGTATCTGGTTTCGCTGGAAGACTATCCCCTGGGGATCTGGTTTTTCAATGAAATAGGGCACCCGGATGGGATCTTCGTGGAAAAAGAAATCTCGTAAAACCGAACTGGCGGGGCCACCGCCAGTTTGTTTCAGCGTAGATTCACCTGAATACCACTGGTAATGTTTTCGGTCAGCCGAACGATGTGGTAAATCACCTGCTTATTATGCGTCTGTATTTTCTTTTTAATATTACCTTTGTGCGATGATACCGTTTTCGCTTTGATGTTCATTTGCGTTGAAATTTGCGAAGTACCATGCCCGGCCATCCACATTTGCAGCATATTTGATTCTGTTTTGCTTAGCGACAACGTCGGTAAATTCAACTGCCCCAGGCTCGTGTTCTTGTATTTAAGATAATTAACCAGAATGACATCAAGGTCTTTTGGGGTGATCGATTTTGAACTGATTAGCAGATTCTTACGTACCCGCAGATAGCGGTCAAAATGGATGTTCGCCAGCGACATAAAAATCACAAACAGCGTCGCCGGATTTTGCGTGATGATCTGGCGAATAATGTTATTACTTTCATCATCATGCACAAAGCAATCTTCATTCAGAAACACCACCGCCGGGCAACATGACGCACAGTGCCTGTGCAGATCCTCAGCGCAGTTGACCTCAACGATTTCCTGTTTTTTAATTCCCCGACTGGTCAGATATCCCGTAAGTCCTAACCGGGTATAACTGCACAAATCCATAATCATCGTTGACATGACCCATCCTCAATCAACACGTAACGATATACACTTCGCACTGGCTGTGCGAAGCAGTCCTTGCGGGCGGTAATAATAGTAGGTTTAAGAAAGAACCCATTAGTTCCATTAAACTATTCCGCGGCTTTGTTGAATAAATCAGATTTCGGGTAAGTCTCCCCCGTAGCGGGTTGTGTTTTCAGGCAATACGCACGCTTTCAGGCATACCTGCTTTCGTCATTTTGTTCAGCGCTCGTACCAGGGCCATAG
>NZ_JAKUZW010000018.1:0-60005 GCF_030128605.1 Klebsiella sp. K5-45
CGACCAGTTGAGCGGATTCGCGTTTAAACTCTGCGCTGAAATTTCTTTTTTTCATTATGACACCTGTGTTGTTCTGAGGTGAGCATATCACCTCTGTTCAGGTGGCCAAATTCAGTAAACCACTTCACTAACCATTCAGCCGAAGATCGTAAAGGATTATAAATCGCTATGCTTTGACCTAATCGCAGATCTTGAAAATGGCATATAACAAGGTAATCAAATTCGGTCGCCGGACGCTCATTCCTCGCGCCGTTTATTGCGGGAGTTACTGAGCGGCAGCTTCTGGCACAAAAATGAAATAGAATCTTCTATCACTGAATGACCGCTCTTTGTCTGAAGCAGACCACCGCCTGCGCGGTGGCGACCGTCTGCTTTTCGCTCATAACGGACTGCGCTCACTTATTGCAGTGAGCGTTACCTTGTGTTTAATGCCAGCCTGGTATAGTCAGGTTGACAGTACCGGTTTCAGGTCTTCGTCATTAAAAACGGTTCCGGTCTTCAGGACGCCATAACACCAGTGCACCAGTTTCCGCATCAGCGCGCCAATGGCCACCATTTTAGGTTTACCCCGCAGGCACATCTCATCGTAAATATTACGCATTCGCTTATTGTAGATTTTTCCGCACAGGGCGGACATGTAAAGCTTCGCTCTCAACTGAGGGGGGCCGATTTTCGACATCCGCGGCCGGCGCCGGACCGATGTGCCTGAGCGTTTATCGATCGGCACCACGCCCAGAAAGGCGGCAGCCTGCTCAGCCGATACAAAGTTATGGCTGCGAAGCACGATCAGCATATGCATCCCCAACTGGGGACCAACCGATTTAATTGAGGTCAGCAGTGTATAATCACGCCTCAGTGCAGGGCTGGCTTTGATATGTGCTTTTATCTGCCGCTCGATATTACTTATCTCCTCGCGCAGAAGCTGCGCCATACGCCTGCAGGAACTGATAATATCTGCAGGTGTGTCTGTCGACAGGTATTTTTCCAGTCTGTTCTCCTCACGCAGGGCATCACCCAGCAGAACATCCCGCCGTCGCAGTAGTGCACCGAGATATCTGATTTCGGGTGCCGGCGGCTCCCAGCGGTGTGGCTTCTTAAGGAATGCGTAACAGGCCAGCATATACGCATCCACCTTATCCGTTTTTGTCATGATTCCCATGCCACGCGCAAACTCCCGACTACGGTGAGGGTTGGCCAGAGAAACCCGGAAACCGGCATCATGTAATTCAGTGGCCAGCTGTTCGTGATAAACACCGGTAGCTTCCATTACCACATGAACATCTTCCGGACTGCAATGTTGAAGCCTGAGCCAGCGAAGAATATTTTCAACTGAATGTCTGTTATTCTGGATGTTACGGGTTTTTATGCGTCCTTTGATACCGTCATAAAGCATGCAAAGATCCAAGGTGTTTTTACTTACGTCAATGCCGACTGGAAACATGGTCAAACTCCTCTCACATAAACCGTCACGCCTGTTCGCCTTGTACATACGGAGTCGAGCTCCCGGTAACCGTTCAACCTGATGTGCTGGCGTGAAAGGTGAAGCGGAGGGCCATGTGCTGCAAATCAAGGTTCAGCGGTGCCGACTTTTCTGACCTTAAGGGAAGGGGGCGGCTCACTCTGCTTCAGTGGTGGTAGCTAATCACCACAAACTGTTAGATACAAGGGAGGGGGTCGGTGAGGCAGAACCTGTCAACACAGTAGCCGGCTGCGCCGGGCAACGGCGCCACTCACTATCAGAGTTGTACTCAACTGCTGCTGGCGCCTCCATGCCGCAAAGCGGCATTCAGAGAACTTGCTCGTCAGTCCAGGCTGTGTATTCAATTCAGGGTGAACGGTTCCGAATCCTTTCTGCTTCCGGTTAAGATACATTCAGGTTCTCGAAAAATAAGGGAAAACGTTCGTAGTGAATCTGAAGGAAAAATCGGCCCATCTGGCGTGGTGCGAGCTGGTTGCGCTGGCATTAGGTAGGAAGAACGGCGATATAGTGTCGCCAGTACAGTAAAATCTCTTTCTCACCAGGTGGCTGGCGACGGCGCTGAAGCAACGTCGCTTTTCGTGTGATATTACCCCCGACATCGAGTGGCTTCTGAAACTGCTGTGTCTCATTGAACGTGAGCCTGCACTGATTAATACATTGCGCGGTATTCTCGCTTGAACAAAACCAGCCCCTTCGCGCTGACGGGCCTGGTTTTGTTCTTCGGTGTACAGTACACCGTCTGACGACGGATTGCCTCCCTTTACCTCGGTGCATAGCCCTCTTCCGCCAGTGTTTTCATATGAATGGACTAGGAAATAAATTATGCTGACTCATTATTTCTGGCCATAAAGGTTCTGGCAGTGCCATCTTTCGGGTCAACAAAGGTAATATCTTCAGGATCACGACGAGGGCTGGCCAATGACAGAAATATTACGGGTTCTTCAAGAAGGGTTGGTAATGCATGGACAACATTACGCTCGAAAAAAAGCACGTGGCCGGGGGCAAATTCGGCTTCGTCACGAGGATCTTCCATCCAGAGCGTCCCCATGAATCCCTGAATAACCTGACGCCGGAGGATCACCTGCTGATGGCTGAAAAACCGGAACTCTCAAAAAGTGCGTGGAACTAAAACAGGTGTGCATTACTCCACCTCATGTTGAAGAGACCAGACTGCATCAGAAAATTGCACCATAACTGAGCAAGCCGCATCCCATTGGTGCAAAAGTGTCTCCAAAAATAAATAATCCATTGATTTAACTGTGCTTTAAAAATGGCATGAATTTTTCATGTCGGGTATATGCAAGCAGGGGCAACCCTTAAGCCTTGAATCCATTAAATATCGACAGGTAATGAAGCCTGATTGTCCTAATAAGGACAATCAGGCTTTTTTATTAATGCAGAGAGCAAACATACGTGCAAACTATTGATATTGGAATTTTGCTTTCCACAGAAGGTACCTACAGCCACCTGGCGAACAGCACACTGCTTGGTGCGCGCCATGCCTTAGAGGAAATCAATGCCGATCCTGCTTATCCTTTTCAGCTGCGGGCCCGACATATCAACCCTGCGGGTGAACTCGCAGCCTACAGTGAAGCGGTGAGCACCTTTATCGCTCACGGCATCCGCCATATCTTCGGAACCATTACCTCTGCCAGTCGGAAGGAGATTATCCCGGACCTGGAGCAGCATAACCTGCTGCTGTGGTATGGCTGTCCTTACGAGGGGTTCGAGAGCTGCGAGCAGGTCGTATATCTGGGCGGTTGTCCGAACCAGACTCTGCTGCCACTCCTGCGGCTGGCGCTGGATATGTTCGGAAATCGCTCCTGGCTGATCGGCTCTAACTACGTCTGGGGCTGGGAAAGCAATCGTATCGCCCGTGAGGTAGTGGAAGGTTCCGGCGGTACGGTGGTGGGCGAAAAATATCTGCACCTGAGAAACAGCAACGTGACCGAGTTGATTGAGGCGATTCTCAGCACAGAGGTAGATTTTGTGCTCAATAACCTGGTAGGCGAAACCTCTTATGCGTTTCTGCGCGCACTGGACGAGGCCTGTCTTCGCGATCGGCGGACGTTAGCGGTGCTCAGCTGTAATTTTACCGAAGCCGAAGTCGCCGAAGTCGCGCCACTAAGGGCGGTACGTTTGCTTTCCTGCGGACCGTTTTTTGAGAGCGTCGATCTCGATTTTTGTGCGCGGCAGCACCTGCAACATGGCGCACAGCGCATCTCCCACTACTATATCGGCGGCTGGCGGGCAGTAAGGCTGTTTGCCAATAGCCTGCGCGAGGCCGGAAACAGCGAGCCGGGTGCGGTGCTGGCGGCACTGCATCGTCAGCACGACGTTGATTCTCCGGGCGCTCGCTCAGTAATGGCTCGAAACAACCACGCCTGTTTGCCCTGCTACATCGCTGAGTTGCAACAAACTTGCTTTCAGATACTGCATCGCGAACCGCTGCCGGTTATGCCCGATCCCTATCTCTCCGCGACCGAGCTACGTGAAAGCCGAACGGTTGCAGCCAGACCTGCTCTGAGGATTGTTAAATGAAAACGCTGCTGTCCCCGGATTTAGATGCTCAGCCGCTCCTGCTGGTAGACTGTGAAGCAAGGAGTCGCGAAGCGCTGGAAAAAAACCTGACGCGGATGGGTATCCGCTGGCATCACCTGACCGGAGATGAGGCTTTACCTCCTCTCACCCCCTGTGCAGTACTGGTGGAACTGGAGGCATTCGCCAGCCCGCTAACCCTGAGCCAGATCAATCTGGCGGGAATACCGGTGATCGCGCTGACCTCACATGAGGGACTTTACCAGGTACAGCGCGCGCTGGAGTTAGGGGCAACAGCGCTCCTTACCAAGCCTATTACACAGCGAGCCATCTATACCACCCTGATGATGGCAGTGGGGCTGCGTCAGCAGTTGCATGACATTCAACAGCAACAGATGCTACTGCGCCAGCGTCTGGCAGCAATGCCGCAGATTACCCAAGCTCTGGCGGCCCAGATGCAAGCGGAAAGTATTGATGAACAACAGGCATGGGTTCGCCTGCGCTCGGAATCAATGTGTACGAACCAGTCGGTGGCACAGGTGGCGCAGAAGTGGCTGCTACGAATGTCGTCCGGCAAGCGGGGAGCACAATGAATAGAGTCGGATATTTTCTGCGCCGGCCAGCCCTGCTGCTCTCGCTGCTGTTTATTCTCCTGGTGGTGATGAGCGCGCTGTTTGCCCCCTGGCTCACCCCCTTCGATCCCGATGAACAGTTTGTCGAGGGACTGAGCCTGGAAGGCGCACCGCTTTCTCCCAACAGCACTTACTGGCTGGGAACCGATCTGCTGGGACGCGATCTCTTCTCGCGTTTAATTTACGGAGCTCGTACTTCGTTACTCATCGGTGTTGTCGCCAACGGCACTGCAGTACTGATCGGCGTCCTGGTAGGGCTTAGCGCAGGTTATCTGCAGGGGCGTATCGGAGGGCTGCTGATGCGCTTTACCGATCTGATGATGGCGTTTCCCGCACTGCTGCTGGCGATTGCCCTGGCGGCGATTTTCCAGCCAAGTGTCTGGATCGTCTCCCTGGTGATCGCCATGGTGAACTGGGTGCAGATCGCCAGGGTTATCTACGCCGAAACTAGCGCGCTTAGCGCCCGCGACTTTATCGCCGTGGAACGCACCCTGGGGGCCGGAACGTTGCGTATTCTCGGCGTGCATTTAATTCCACATCTGGCGCCAACGGTGCTGGTCTGGGCCACACTAGGCATCTCCACCACAGTCCTGCTGGAAGCTACTCTATCGTTCCTCGGGGTGGGGGTACAGCCGCCAACGCCGAGTTGGGGCAACATCATCTTTGAAAGCCAGAGCTATTTTACTTCGGCTCCCTGGCTGGTGTTCTTTCCCGGCGCGGCGATTGTGCTGCTGTCGCTCTCTTTCAATATCGCTGGTGACGCCCTGCGCGACGCCCTCGATCCCGGCTTAAAAGGACGAAACTAATGCTATTTCTGGGAAAACGTCTGTTGCATGCCGGGCTGATCCTGCTTGGCGTTACGTTGATCTGCTATTTGCTGCTGTTTATGTTGCCCGCCGATCCAGCGCGCCAAATCGCCGGGCGCAGTGCCACGCCGGAAGTAGTCGAAAACATCCGCCATCAGTTGGGGTTGGATCTGCCGTTTTATCAGCAATATTGGCGTTATCTGCAGGGGCTGCTGCACGGCGATCTGGGACGCTCGTTTATTCAGCGCAGCGAAGTGAGTGAACTGGTTTCCGCCCGTATCGGGCCGTCACTGCAGCTGATGGCGGCGGGTATTCTCTGCGAGTTGGTACTGGGGATCGCCCTCGGCACCCTGGCGGCGTTAAAACGCGGCGGGCTGGCGGACCGGCTTCTGATGGCGCTCTCCTTTATCGGTGTTTCGGCGCCGCAGTTCATCGCCGCGATGCTTTTTCTCTATCTTTTCGCCGTGGTACTCAACTGGTTCCCGATGGGAGGCTATGGCGGCTTCAGCCATCTGGCGCTACCGGCGCTAACCCTCGGCCTGCTCGGCAGCGGCTGGTATTCACGCATGTTGCGCTCGTCGATGATTGAGGTGCTGCATCAGGATTTTATCCGTACCGCGCGGGCCAAAGGGCTGGGCCGAACCCGCGTACTGCTGCGTCACGTGCTGCCGAATGCCGTGCTGCCGCTAATTCCGATGATAGGCATTGATATCGGCATTTTTATGGGCGGACTGGTGGTAGTCGAATCGGTCTTTGGCTGGCCGGGTATCGGTCAGCTGGCCTGGCAGGCGATTCAACAGGTGGATATCCCGGTGATTGTCGGGGTAACCACCGTGTCAGCGGTTGCCATTGTTGGCGGCAACCTTATTGCGGATCTGGTGCTGCCGTGGGTCGATCCGCGCATTGATGTCAAAAAGTAGCAGGGGAAGATGATGAAAAATGCGTTATTGACAATGGCGGTGGCCGCGGCCTGTTTCTCTTATGGCGCGCAGGCTGACGAGAAGACCGGCGGCGATATCGTGGTGACCTACCAGAACGACGTGGCGACCCTCGATCCGGCCATTGGCTATGACTGGCAAAACTGGTCGATGATCAAAAGCCTGTTCGACGGCCTGATGGACTATCGTCCCGGCACCACCGAGTTGGTGAACGACCTGGCGGAGAGCTACGCCATTTCCGAGGACGGCAAGGTCTACACCTTTGTGCTACGCAAAGGGGTGAAATTCCACAACGGCCGCGAGGTCACGGCGGCGGACGTGAAATATTCTCTGGAACGCACAGTCAACCCGAAAACCCAAAGTCCGGGCGCCGGGTTCTTCAGTCCCATCGCGGGCTATGACGAGGAGGCCAGCGGTAAAAGCACGACCCTGAGCGGTATCGAGGTCGTCGACGATCATACGGTAAAAATCACTCTGAAAGAGCCCAACGCCACCTTCCTGCATGTGCTGGCGCTGAACTTTGCCTCGGTGGTTCCCCGTGAGGAGGTGGAGAAATGGGGCGCCGACTTCGGCAAGCATCCGGTCGGCAGCGGCGCGTTTGAGCTCCAGGAGTGGAAGCTGGGCCAGGAGCTGATCTTCCGCAAAAACCCGAACTACTTTAAAGCCGGCGTGCCGCGGCTGGATCACATAAAGTTCGAAATGGGACAGGATCCCTCGGTCGCTCTGCTGCGGCTGGAAAAAGGCGAAGTGGATATTGCCGGCGACGGCGTACCGCCCGCACAGTTTCTGTCGTTTAAAAACAACCCGGCCTATAAGGGCCTGATGGTCACCGGCGACCAGTTGCAGACCGGCTACGTGACGATGAAAACCACGCTGCCGCCTTTCGATAATCTCAAAGTCCGCCAGGCGGTGAACATGGCGGTCAACAAAGATCGCATCATGCGCATCATTAATGGACGCGCGGCGCCGGCCAACCAGCCACTGCCACCCGCCATGCCCGGTTATGACAAGGCATATCAGGGTTTCAGCTACGACCCGGCAAAAGCGAAGCAACTGCTCAGCGAAGCGGGTTTCCCCAACGGTTTTGCTACCGAACTGTACGTGATGAATACCGATCCGCAGCCGCGTATCGCCCAGTCTATCCAGCAGGATCTGGCCAAAGTGGGCATCCACGCCAGCATCAAATCCCTGGCGCAGGCGAATGTGATTGCGGCGGGCGGCTCCGCCAGCCAAGCGCCGATGGTCTGGTCCGGCGGCATGGCGTGGATCGCCGATTTCCCGGATCCCTCGAACTTCTATGGCCCGATCCTCGGCTGCGCCGGGGCGGTAGAGGGCGGCTGGAACTGGGCGCGCTACTGCAACAAAGCGCTGGACGCGCAGGCGGCCGCGGCGGACAGCATGGTGAAACCCGACCAGCAGGACGCGCGCATTGAAGCCTGGCGCAAAATCTTCATCACTGCAATGGATGACGCGCCCTGGGTGCCGGTATTCAACGAGAAGCGCTACACCGTACATTCCGCACGCATGGGGGGCGAGGACGCGCTGTATGTCGATCCAGTGCATGTACCAGTCAACTACGACTATATCGGACTGAAATAATTTGATGGCGCCGGGACGGCGCCGCTGCTTAAAGGAGAGTCAGGATGTGCCAAAATTGTCTGGTGAAGACCATTCATCATGCTCAACATCATTTCGGCTGGGATAACAGCCTGAGCCCGGTCCTGCACGTAGCTTCCGGCAGCCAACTGGAGTTTCACTGCCTGGATGCGGCTAACGGCTGGTTCAACGCCGGTTCTACCGCAGCGGATATCCCAACGCTGCCGTTTGATAAGCTCAACCCGGTCAGTGGCCCGGTCTATGTGGAAGGCGCTCAGCCGGGCGATGCGCTAAAGGTGACGCTGGAATCCTTTCGTCCCAGCGGCTTTGGCTGGACTGCGAATATCCCGGGCTTCGGCCTGCTGGCCGATCAGTTTTCTGATCCGGCGCTGACGCTGTGGCAATATGACCGCCAGGGCTTAACCCCCTGCGCCTTTGGCCGATATGGCCGCGTACCGCTGAAACCCTTCGCCGGTACCCTCGGCGTCGCTCCCGCCGCCGCGGGCCATCATTCGGTGGTGCCGCCGCGCCGCGTGGGCGGCAATCTGGATATTCGCGATCTGGCCGCTGGCTGCACATTATGGCTACCGGTGGAAGTAGAAGGCGCGTTGTTTTCTATTGGTGACACCCACGCCGCGCAGGGCGATGGTGAAGTCTGCGGCACGGCGATTGAAAGCGCGATGGACGTGGTGGTGAAGCTGGAAGTGGTTAAAGATATGCCGCTGAAAACGCCGCGTTTCGCCACCCCTGGCCCAGTGACCCAACATCTGGATCGGCACGGCTACAGCGCCTTCACCGGCATTGGCCCTGACCTGATGACCGCCGCCCGCGACGCGGTAAGCTATACCATCGATGCGCTGTGCCGCGAACAAGGGATGTCGGCGGAAGAGGCCTATATGCTCTGCTCCGTGTGCGGCGATCTGCGCATCAGCGAAATCGTCGATCGGCCTAACTGGGTGGTGTCGTTCTATTTTCCCAACAGCGTGTTTAATTAGGAGCGTTATGTCAGCAGTCCTATTTCCGGCGCCGCTGCTCTCGGTCGAGCGCCTGTCGATCCAGTTTGGTACACAGCGGGTGGTGGATGACATCAGCTTTGCGCTCTGGCCGGGAAAAACTCTGTGCATTGCCGGCGAGTCGGGCAGCGGTAAATCGCTGACTTCGCTGGCGATCATGGGTTTGCTTCCGGAGGAGGCACAGATTCCAGGCGGCGCGATTATTTTTGATAACCAGGATTTGCTCAGCCTGCCGGAGCGGCAAATGCAGCTGCTGCGCGGCAAGTCGGTTGCCATGATTTTTCAGGAACCGATGACCTCGCTCAATCCGCTGATGACGGTGGGCCAGCAGCTGGAAGAGACGCTGCAACGCCACGAAGTGCTGGGCCGCCGTGAACGGCGCAGCCGGGTCAGCACGATGCTGGACGCGGTCAAAATCAGTCATGTGGAGAAGCGCCTGCAACAGTATCCGCACGAGCTTTCCGGCGGTATGCGCCAGCGGGTGATGATCGCCATGGCAATGCTGTGCCAGCCACAGGTGCTGATTGCCGATGAGCCGACCACGGCCCTCGACGTCACTATTCAGGCGCAGATCCTCGAGTTGATGCGCGAACTGCAGCAGGCGTTTTCCACCAGCCTGCTGTTGATCACCCACGATATGGGAGTGGTGGCAGAAATGGCCGATGATGTGCTGGTCATGAGTCACGGCAAAATCATGGAGCAGGCTCCGGCAAAAACGCTGTTTACCTCGCCGCAGGCGGCTTATACCCGCCAGCTGTTGCAGGCGGTACCGGTGCTGGGCCAGGCGCCCGCGCTGGCGCCGGTCGAGGCGACGCGACCGTTGCTCAGCGTCCGCGACCTCAGCGTGCGCTTTCCGGTGCGCGGCGACGGCCTGCGCGTGCGTCGCGAAGTCCATGCCGTCGATGGCGTCAGCTTCGATCTTTTCCCCGGCGAGACGTTGGGCATCGTCGGTGAAAGCGGCTGCGGTAAATCGACGACGGCAAAAGCGCTGATGAATATGGTGCCATTTAGCGGCAGCGCGCAGCTTAACGGACAGGAGCTGCACGGCCTGAAGGACGAGGCGTTAAGAGCGGTACGCCGCGATTTGCAGATGGTGTTTCAGGATCCCTGGGCGGCGCTCAATCCGCGCAAAACTATTTTCGACCTGGTTGGGGAGCCGCTGCTG
This sequence comes from Klebsiella sp. K5-45, assembly GCF_030128605.1. NCBI lineage: Bacteria > Pseudomonadati > Pseudomonadota > Gammaproteobacteria > Enterobacterales > Enterobacteriaceae > Klebsiella > Klebsiella sp. K5-45. The sequence goes on from NZ_JAKUZW010000018.1 coordinate 10,169, forward strand.
ATTCATGAGCAGATGCCCGCAGTACAGCGCACGGAGCGGGTGGCGCAGCTATTGCAGCAGGTCGGCCTGCCAGCGGAAGCGATGCGGCGTTATCCGCACCAGTTTTCCGGCGGCCAGCGCCAGCGCATTTGCATTGCCCGCGCGCTGGCGCTGAACCCGAAAGTGATCATCGCCGATGAATCGGTTTCCGCGCTGGATGTTTCAGTACAGGCGCAGGTGCTGACGCTGCTGGAAGATTTGCGTCAGCGCTATCGGCTCAGCTATCTGTTTATTTCCCATGATATGGCGGTGGTGGAGCGCATCTGCCACCGGGTAGCGGTGATGTTTGGCGGCCAGCTCGTGGAGATCGGCCCACGAGATCGAGTGTTGCACCATCCGCAGCATCCTTATACTCAGCACTTGCTCAGCGCCGTTCCTATACCTGACGTTCAGCAAAGACGGCAACCCCGAGCCACCAGCGCAATGCCGATAAGACCAGAACCGATCAAACCCATCGGCTATCAGAGAGTACCGCAGCGCTTTACCGATTTTGGCGACGGGCACCTCGTCGCCTGCTGAACAAAAAAGCATTCAAACCGGCGGATTTCCGCCGGTGGCAACACTGTTGCCACACAACTCGACGAGAGGCCATTAAACTGGAAAAGTTAGCACATAGCAGGACATAGAGCCGGTCTAAAATGCCCTAAATGCAACGTACCGTATCTTTTATTGTTAGACAAAACCGGAGGTAAACATGCTTAAACCGTCTTCTCCCTAGTGGTGTGATCTCACCACGCGGGAATTCAGTAAACTGGATATGGCGAATATCGTCGCCGTACTACCTATTTGCGCCGTAGAACAACACGGAGCTCATCTGCCGGTTCGGGTGTTTGCTGAGTGGTTTACTGATTTAGTGTATGATGGTGTTTTTGAGGTGCTCCAGTGGCTTCTGTTTCTATCAGCTGTCCCTCCTGTTCAGCTACTGCCGGGGTGGTGCGTAACGGCAAAAGCACTGCCGGACATCAGCGCTATCTCTGCTCTCACTGCCGTAAAACATGGCAACTGCAGTTCACTTACACCGCTTCTCAACCCGGTACGCACCAGAAAATCATTGATATGGCCATGAATGGTGTTGGATGCCGGGCAACCGCCCGCATTATGGGCGTTGGCCTCAACACGATTTTACGTCACTTAAAAACTCAGGCCGCAGTCGGTAACCTCGCGCATACAGCCGGGCAGTGACGTCATCGTCTGCGCGGAAATGGACGAACAGTGGGGCTATGTCGGGGCTAAATCGCGCCAGCGCTGGCTGTTTTACGCGTATGACAGGATACGGAGGACGGTTGTGGCGCACGTCTTCGGTGAACGCACGTTGGCCACGCTGGAGCGTCTTCTGGGCCTGCTGTCGGCCTTTGAGGTCGTGGTATGGATGACGGATGGCTGGCCACTTTATGAATCACGCCTGAAGGGAGAACTGCACGTTATCAGCAAGCGATATACGCAGCGCATTGAGCGGCATAACCTGAATCTGAGGCAACATCTGGCAAGGCTGGGCAGGAAGTCACTGTCGTTCTCAAAATCGGTGGAGCTGCATGACAAAATCATCGGGCATTATCTGAACATAAAACACTATCAATAAGTTGGAGTCATTACCCTTTTTTCAACTTCTGATGGATGCGAGTGATTGAACTCATACATTAATGTTTTCCCACGAAGTCTTTTTTCAGGTAAGCCTTCGCACATATCGGTAAATAGCTTGCCTGCTTTTATTTTTTCTGTCATCGACATGTTCATTTTTAACATTCCGTCCTGATAAGTTGGTCGGATAAGGCGCTCGCGCCGTATCCGACATTAATTTCTTAAGCGACTTCATTCACCTGGCGACGCAGCAGAGAAAGTGGGCCGGGGCCGCTAAGCGTGAACACGGAAATTAAGGTGAAGCCCAGCGCCACCAGACCCAGCACCAGGTAAGCGCCCTGGAAACCGATGCTTTCATACATATTGCCCGCCAGAATAGACATAAAAATCATCGCCAGTTGCTTAAAGAAGCAGAAACAGACCAGATAAATCGTCGCTGAAAAACGCACTTCAAACTGGCTGGTAATATATTTAAAGCAGCCCACCAGCAGGAACGGTACTTCAAACATATGCAGCGTTTTCAGAATAACCACTTCCAGTGCTGAGGTAGCGAACGATGAGCCAATAATACGTACTGACATAATAGTGCCAGCCAGCAGCAGGGCGTTTTTCCCACCGATGCGATTAATGATCAGTGGCGCAAAAAACATAATCGAGGCGTTAAGTAATTCGCCCATTGTCGTTACGTAGCCAAATACCCGCGTACCCTGTTCACCGGTAGCAAAGAACGAAGTAAAGAAATTAGCAAACTGTTGGTCAAAAACATCGTAGGTGCAGGAAACGCCAATAACATACAGTGACAAAAACCACAGTTTTGGCTGTCTGAACAGTTCCAGCGCCAGCTTAAGGCTAAATGCCGAATGGTTGGCACCTACCGCATTGGCAACCGTGGCAGAAGAGGGCGCATCCGTTTTGGCGAAAAAGAGTAAAACGGCGAGGATGAATGCACAGCCAGAACCCAGCCAGAAAACAAACTGATTATTGATGGTGAACATGATGCCGACAATCGAGGCACACAGCGCCCAGCCAACACAGCCAAACATCCGCGCGCGACCATATTCGAAATTACTGCGACGGCTGACTTTCTCGATAAATGCCTCTACTGCTGGCGCACCGGCGTTAAAACAAAAGCCTAGATAAATACCACCAACAATCGATCCTACTAAAATGTTGTATTGTAACAGTGGCCCGAAGATAAAAATAAAGAACGGCGCAAACATCACTAACATGCCGGTAATAATCCACAGCAGGTATTTGCGCAGCCCGAGTTTGTCAGAAAGCAGACCAAACAGCGGTTGGAATAATAGCGAGAACAGAGAAATAGCGGCAAAAATAATACCCGTATCACTTTTGCTGATATGGTTGATGTCATGTAGCCAAATCGGGAAAAACGGGAAGTAGGCTCCCATGATAAAAAAGTAAAAGAAAAAGAATAAACCGAACATCCAAAAGTTTGTGTTTTTTAAATAGTACATAATGGATTTCCTTACGCGAAATACGGGCAGACATGGCCTGCCCGGTTATTATTATTTTTGACACCAGAGCAACTGGTAATGGTAGCTACCGGCGCTAAGGTGGAATTCCGCCGACACTGACGGGCTCCAGGAGTCGTCGCCACCAATCCCCATATGGAAACCGTCGATATTCAGCCATGTGCCTTCTTCCGCGTGCAGCAGATGGCGATGGCTGGTTTCCATCAGTTGCTGTTGACTGTAGCGGCTGATGTTGAACTGGAAGTCGCCGCGCCACTGGTGTGGGCCATAATTCAATTCGCGCGTCCCGCAGCGCAGACCGTTTTCGCTCGGGAAGACGTACGGGGTATACATGTCTGACAATGGCAGATCCCAGCGGTCAAAACAGGCCGCAGTAAGGCGGTCGGGATAGTTTTCTTGCGGCCCTAATCCGAGCCAGTTTACCCGCTCTGCTACCTGCGCCAGCTGGCAGGTCAGGCCAATCCGCGCCGGATGTGGCGTATTGCTCGCCACTTCAACATCAACGGTAATCGCCATTTGACCACTTCCATCAATCCGGTAGGTTTTCCGGCTGATAAATAAGGTTTTCCCCTGATGCTGCCACGCGTGGACCGTGGTAATCAGCACCGCGTCGGCAAGCGTATCTGCCGTGCACTGCAACAACGCTGCTTCGGCCTGGTAATGGCCCGCCGCCTTCCAGCGTTCGACCCAGGCGTTAGGGTCAATGCGGGTCGCTTCACTTACGCCAATGTCGTTATCCAGCGGTGCGCGGGTGAACTGATCGCGCAGCGGCGTCAGCAGTTGTTTTTTATCGCCAATCCACATCTGTGAAAGAAAGCCTGACTGGCGGTTAAATTGCCAACGCTTATTATCCAGCTCGATGCAAAAATCCGTTTCGCTGGTGGTCAGTTGCGGGATGGCGTGGGGCGCGGAGGGGAGTGTCACGCTGAGGTTTTCCGCCAGACGCCACTGCTGCCAGGCGCTGATGTGTCCGGCTGCTGACCATGTGGTCGCGTTCGGTTGCACTACGTGAACCGTTAGCCAGAGTTGTCCGGCGCTCTTCGGCTGCGGTAGTCCAGGCAGTTCAATCAACTGTTTACCTTGTGGAGCGACATCCAGAGGCACTTCACCGCTTGCCAGCGGCTTGCCATCCAGCGCCACCATCCAGTGCAGGAGCTCGTTATCGCTATGACGGAACAGGTATTCGCTGGTCACTTCGATGGTTCGCCCGGATAAACTGAACTGGAAAAACTGCTGCTGGTGTTTTGCTTCCGTCAGCGCCGGATGCGGCGTGCGGTCGGCAAAGACCAGACCGTTCATGCAGAACTGGCGATCATTCGGCGTATCGCCAAAATCACCGCCGTAAGCCGACCACGGATTGCCATTTTCATCATATTTAATCAGCGACTGATCCACCCAGTCCCAGACGAAGCCGCCCTGTAAACGGGGGTACTGACGAAACGCCTGCCAGTATTTAGCGAAGCCGCCAAGACTGTTACCCATCGCGTGGGCGTATTCGCAAAGGATCAGCGGGCGCGTCTCTCCAGGCAACGAAAGCCATTTTTTGATGGACCATTTCGGCACAGCCGGGAAGGGCTGGTCTTCATCCACGCGCGCGTACATCGGGCAAATAATATCGGTTGCGAAGGTGTCGGCTCCGCCGCCTTCATACTGTACCGGGCGGGAAGGATCGACAGATTTGATCCAGCGATAGAGTGCGTCGTGATTAGCGCCGTGGCCTGATTCATTCCCCAGCGACCAGATGATCACACTCGGGTGATTACGATCGCGCTGCACCATTCGCGTTACGCGTTCGCTCATCGCGGGTAGCCAGCGCGGATCATCGGTCAGACGATTCATTGGCACCATGCCGTGGGTTTCAATGTTGGCTTCATCCACCACATACAGGCCGTAGTGGTCGCACAGCGTGTACCACAGCGGATGGTTCGGATAATGCGAACAGCGCACGGCGTTAAAGTTGTTCTGCTTCATCAGCAGGATATCCTGCACCATCGTCTGCTCATCCATGACCTGACCATGCAGAGGATGATGCTCGTGACGGTTAACGCCGCGAATCAGCAACGGCTTGCCGTTCAGCAGCAGCAGACCATTTTCAATCCGCACCTCGCGGAAACCGACATCGCAGGCTTCTGCTTCAATCAGCGTGCCGTCGGCGGTGTGCAGTTCAACCACCGCACGATAGAGATTCGGGATTTCGGCGCTCCACAGTTTCGGGTTTTCGACGTTCAGACGTAGGGTGACGTGATCGGCATAACCACCACGCTCATCGATAATTTCACCGCCGAAAGGCGCGGTGCCGCTGGCGACCTGCGTTTCACCCTGCCACAAAGAAACCGTCACCCGCAGCTCATCGCGCAGCTCGCCGTACATCTGAACGTCTGCCTCCAGTACAGCGCGGCTGAAATCATCATTAAAGTGAGTGGCTACATGGAAATCGCTGATTTGCGTGCTCGGTTTATGCAGCAACGAGACGTCACGGAAAATGCCGCTCATCCGCCACATATCCTGATCTTCCAGATAACTGCCGTCACTCCAGCGCAGCACCATCACCGCGAGGCGGTTTTCTCCGGCGTGTAAAAATGCGCTCAGGTCAAATTCAGACGGCAAACGACTGTCCTGTCCGTAACCGACCCAGCGCCCGTTGCACCACAAATGAAACGCCGAGTTAACACCATCAAAAATAATTCGCGTCTGGCCTTCCTGTAGCCAGCTTTCATCAACATTAAATGTGAGCGAGTAACAACCCGTCGGATTCTCCGTGGGAACATACGGCGGATTGACCGCAATGGGATAGGTCACGTTGGTGTAGATAGGCGCATCGTAACCGTGCATCTGCCAGTTTGAGGGGACGATGACAGTATCGGCGTCAGGAAGATCGCGCTCCAGCCAGCTTTCTGGTACCGCTTCTGGTGCCGGAAACCAGGCAAAGCGCCATTCACCATTCAGGCTGCGCGACTCTTGGGAAGGGCGATCGGTGCGAGCCTCTTCGCTATTACGCCAGCTGGCGAAAGGGGGATGTGCCGCAAGGCGATTAAGTTGGGTAACGCCAGGGTTTTCCCAGTCACGACGTTGTAATACGACGGCCAGTGAATCCGTAATCATTGTCATAGTTGTATCCTGCGTGAATTGATATCCGCTCACATTTTCGCATAACATACGAGCCGGACACATAGAGTGTAAAGCCTGGGGTGCCTAATGAGTGAGCTGACTCACATTAATTGCGTTGCGCTCACTGCCCGCTTTCAAGTCGGGAAACTTGTCGTGCCAGCTGCATTAAGGAATCTGCCAACGTGCGGGGAGAGGTGGTTTGCGTATTGGGCGGTAGGGTGGTTTTTCTTTTCACCAGTGAGACGGGCAACAGCTGATTGCTCTTCACCGCCTGGCCCTGAGAGAGTTTCAGCAAGCGGTCCACGCTGGTTTGCCCCAGCAGGCGAAAATCCTGTTTGATGGTGGTTAACGGCGGGATATAACACGAGCTGTCTTCGGTATCGTCGTATCCCACTACCGAGATATCCGCACCAACGCGCAACCCGGACTCGGTAATGGCGCGCATTGCGCCCAGCGCCATCTGATCGTTGGCAACCAGCATCGCAGTGGGAACGATGCCCTCATTTAGCATTTGCATGGTTTGTTGAAAACCGGACATGGCACTCCAGTCGCCTTCCCGTTCCGCTATCGGATGAATTTGATTGCGAGTGAGATATTTATGCCAGCCCGCCAGACGCAGACGCGCCGAGACAGAACTTAATGGGCCCGCTAACAGCGCGATTTGCTGGTGACCCAATGCGACCAGATGCTCCACGCCCAGTCGCGTACCGTCTTCATGGGAGAAAATAATACTGTTGATGGGAGTCTGGTCAGAGACATCAAGAAATAACGCCGGAACATTAGCGCAGGCAGCTTCCACAGCAATGGCATCCTGGTCATCCAGCGGATAGTTAATGATCAGCCCACTGACGCGTTGCGCGAGAAGATTGTGCACCGCCGCTTTACAGGCTTCGACGCCGCTTCGTTCTACCATCGACACCACCACGCTGGCACCCAGTTGATCGGCGCGAGATTTAATCGCCGCGACAATTTGCGACGGCGCGTGCAGGGCCAGACTGGAGGTAGCAACGCCAATCAGCAACGACTGTTTCCCCGCCAGTTGTTGTGCCACGCGGTTGGGAATGTAGTTCAGCTGCGCCATCGCCGCTTCCACCTTTTCCCGCGTTTTCGCAGAGACGTGGCTGGCCTGGTTCACCACGCGGGAAACGGTCTGATAAGAGACACCGGCATACTCTGCGACATCGTATAGCGTTACTGGTTTCACATTTACCACCCTGAATTGACTCTCTTCGGGTGCTATCATGCCATACCACGAAATGTTTTGCGCCATTCGGAGGGGGCACGCCGAAGTGAGATTCAAAATGCCGACGTCAGTTCACAGGTGGGTAATGATACCAACGTGTTGATTTCGTATTTTCACTGACACCAGGATCATCCTGATGTTACAAGGATTGAATGACTACAGATTAAAATAGTCATCAACAGGTTGACAGCATTACCGAAGAATGGAAGATTTTATTAAGGGATAAAAAAGTTTTTGATGACAAAAGTATTGCAGCGTTAAAAAAATGGTTCATTGAGCCAGACCATTCCTGTACATGTTTCGATATCGGCAAGAAGTACGACCTGCACAGTATGAGTGCTAATGGTGTAATCAATGGGTTGGGTGGAAGAGTTCAGAAGCAGCTTGGCCGATTCGAGGTTAAAGGAGTCGGAAAGATTGCTTCCGGGACAAAATTCATTACAGTCATGAAAAGTAGAGAAATTAAAGGAAACCCAAAGCGAAATTTATGGACTATCCGTGAAGAACTTGTTCAGGCAATAAAAGAACTAGATTTTTTTAGTACGAGCGAAAGCTCAAGCATTGATTTTTACTCAGATAATGATTTGATCACTGCTCTAGAAGAAAGTAATCACTTTGACGTTACTCAGACATTTGAGTATAGCGAAAAAGCGAAACCTAAGAAAGCTGCAATAGAAGTCAAAAATGGACTCTCATACCCAAGAAGTAAATCTGTTTCAAAAAATGCGCTTAACAAAGCTGATTATAAATGTGAAATTAATTGCGACCATCCAACGTTCAGAAGGCGAAACTCTCCTCTAAATTACACAGAACCTCATCACATTGTCCCGATGTCAAAGCAAGACTATTTTGAGAATTCACTGGATGTGGAAGAGAATATCATATCACTATGTTGCAACTGCCATAAACAAATTCATCTTGGCAAGGGGTTTGAAGATATGTTGAGGAAAATATATGCCGAGCGGAAAGATGTATTAAAAAAAGCGGGAATCGAGATATTATTAGAGGATTTGATTCTTTTTTACAAGATGGAAGGTAATTAATCTTCGAGAAGATGCATGCTTATTTTTATTTTTTTAGCAATGAATGTGAAATACTGCCTGACTATCAATCCTGTCATGTGGTTCAGATTTATGGGGGAGGATTTTAATATTTTACCAGCATGGCATGTCGATCAATCGGTTAAGTATAGCGCCAGGTAACCAGACGGATTTTTCCTCTCAGGCGGGAGTCGTTATCCATCGTCCAGTACCTGATTAAAAGTAGGAGCAATTACAAGAAAATTAAATTGTATGACTATTATTTCCGTTCAGAAAAGAAAGTTACATTAAAAACCCGAAATTATTCGGGTTTTTAATTAGTTAAGTGCTATATATTTTCGTGTCCGGGGGTACCCTAAGAGGGTGCGCAAGACAACACTCCAGTGTTCATTATTTATGACTGTCAAGCCATTTATTCATCTGCTCAATTTCACCTTTTTGAGCTTTAATGATGTCCTGCGCAAGCTTTCTCATTTCGGGATCTTTTCCGTATTTGAGCTCAGTCTCAGCCATTGCGATTGCCCCTTCATGGTGTGCGATCATACCTTTTGCAAAGGCCTTATCGGGATTGGATTCATTAACGGCGGCCATCATTTTTTCATGCATATTTTTCATGCCAGCCATATATTCCTGTGATGATGCCGATGAGTGCATATCTGACATTTTCATTTCCGAATGTTCAGCAGAAATGGCTGGCAGGGATAACATTAATATTACAAAAAGGGTGTTTTTGATTTTCATATAATAATTCCTTTCAGACAGGTACCGGTTAAGTGTAGCTGAGTCAGACAAAAAAGCCCCCTGACGGGGGGCAAAAATGTAGCAACGTTGTTTCAGGAAAATCTATCAGGGAAAAGGTAACAGCACGGATACTACCGTCGCATTCAGCCTGCATTGATCATGCGGCGGTGCGCTTCGGCCATGGCCTGATGTGGGCCGGATTGCCCGTTATTCATGAATTCATGGGCAACCGCTGCTCTTTCATGCTCATTCATCGCCGCGTAAGACGTTGACGGGACGGTCGTGGATACCGTGTTATTTCCCATCATCTTCTGATGACTTTCCACCATTTTCTGGTGCGCATCCGCCGAGCCGTTCGTCATGGTCTCATGAGCAATAATGGCCTGTTCATGCTGGTCCATACCGGTCATACGAGGAGCAGTCCCCTGGATCCCGACAGGAGCCGCAGCAGACTGCATCTGGTGAGCAGGAGCCTGTGCATTGTTGACGCGATCATGGATATTCACGGTTTCAGTGGCCCAGGCCGATGAAATTAAACCAAAGCCCAGCAAAGATGCTAATACGATATTTTTCATGATAACTCTCCATTTCTGAATTAGTGATGTCCGGGGAAGTACAACCGGTGTTTTCAGTTCCATAACTGAAACAAGTTCGGCAGCGTTTATTTCTCCGGAAGAGGGCTGGATATTCATTTCCTGGCGTACTCTGACGCCGGGTATTGATGAAGCAATCCAGCCTTCCTGATAAGTTGCACTAATTATATCGAATGGCTTCTGTTTGCTGCATGACAGGCTAATGACATCTTTGTCATTTACATCTTTATTTTCAGCATTGGGTTTCCGGGATCATTTTCTCCAGTCTGGGCACGGATAAGATAAAACGCGTGGAGCGTACGTCTGATTCCACCTGCACTCTTCCGTGATGTGCTTCCACGATTGACTTCACAATCGCAAGGCCGATGCCGCTGCCTTCTCCTTTTCGTTGTCTGGATGGATCCACCCGATAAAAACGGTCAAACAGCCTTGATAAATGTTCTTCAGGGATCGGTTTCCCCGGATTTTCAATCACAAGGTCAAAAAAGCTCTCCTGCACTCTTATTGAGACGGTGATTGCCTGTCCCTCCGGGGTATAACGCAGGGCATTGGATAACAGATTATTGATCGCCCTTCTGAACATTTGTGGATCTCCCTCAACCAGGCAGGGCATCCCGTTAAATTTGAGCGTGATATTGCGTTCTTCGGCCCAGGCTTCGAAAAACTCGAAGACTTTCATGACTTCCGCTCTGAGGTCAAACATGACCCTGTCAGGTATCAGCTGATTATTATCTGCCTGTGCCAGGAACAGCATATCGCTGACCATTTTGGTCATCCGGTTATACTCTTCAAGACTGGAATAGAGGACATCCTCAAGTTCCTTCTGTGTTCGATCCTGACTCAGTGCGATTTCAGTCTGCGTCACCAGATTGGTGATGGGCGTTCTGATCTCATGCGCGATATCGGCAGAGAAATTGGCCTGGCGGGTAAAGACATCCTCAATCTTTCCAATCATATGATTGAACGAGATAACCAGTTGCTCCAGCTCAATGGGAACGCGTGTCGGTTCCAGTCGCGCATCAAGATTCTCGGAGGTGATGTTTTTAATGGCATTGCTGACATTACGAAGGGGCAGGTGCCCCTGACGGACAGCGATTCGAATGATCAGAACAATCAACAGGCTTATCACGACGGCAATCGCAATCAGGTTCTTTTTCAGCGCATCGAGGTAATGGAGATGGAAATTAATGGATAGGCCAGTCAGCATGACATAGTTCTGCTGTTTGCCCTGAAATATCGCCTGACCAGAGGAGGCGATAATCCTGTATGTTTCCATCTTCATTTCGGACCCGGTATCCATCGGTCCCGCAGGATCCTCCACCGTCCAGAGAAAGACATCCCGTGCGCGGCTGTGCTCGCTAAAATCTGCTGAATTCACTGCCGGGCGTAGTGCCGCCCCCTGAGCTGAGCTAAAGAGCACTTCACCCCTGGGATTGAGGAGCAAAAGGGCAACGTTGCGGTAGCTGGCAATTGATTCCTTTATTTTGCTTATTTTTTTATCATCCGGATCCACCGGGGACTGCAGTATACGGTTCAGTGTGGTGCTGATTTGTTGAAGATCGCTGACATCCTGCTCGGCAAAATGATTTTCAACAGAATGCAGCATAAACCAGGTGAAGGCGATAAAAGCCAGTATCGTGGACAGGCTGATAAAAAAGGTCAGCCGCAGAGCGAGTGAGAAAGGGCGTCTGGAAGGTTTGCTATGCATCCGGGACCTCCAGCATGTAGCCCACGCCCCGGACTGTCTGGATCAGCTTTGTCCCGTAATCGTTGTCTATTTTAGCGCGGAGTCGCTTTACTGCGACATCGATCGCATTAGTGTCGCTGTCAAAATTCATGTCCCAGACCTGAGAGGCAATCAGGGAGCGGGGAAGAACCTCTCCCTGATGGCGAATGAAGAATTCCAGCAGGCTGAACTCTTTACTGGTGAGCACAATGCGGTTTCCGGCGCGACTGACTTTTCTGGATACGAGATCAATCGAGAGGTCAGCCACCTTAAACTGGCTTTCCGTGATCATCGTGTTTCCCCGCCTCAGAAGGGTTCTCACCCGGGCGAGCAGTTCGGCAAACGCAAAGGGTTTAACCAGATAATCGTCCGCACCCAGTTCCAGTCCTTTGACCCTATGTTCGATCGTGCCGAGGGCTGTCAGCAGTAAGACCGGCATACCCTTTCCGGCAGTGCGCAGCATGCGGATGATATCCCAGCCGTTCACATCAGGTAGCATGATATCCAGAATGACTAAATCATACTCGGCTGTCATGGCGAGATGATATCCGGTAAGACCATTATCAGCGTGATCCACTACGAACCCTGCCTCTGTAAGCCCTTTGCTGAGATATTCACCTGTTTTAATTTCGTCTTCGACGATCAATATTTTCATCATGTTCCCCGGCTGGCTGCTAATGTCATTTTATTGCGCCCACGATCGTTATCAACGGATTACAGCAAAAATGACAACATTGTCATTATCCTGTCACCCGGCAAACAGAGAGCGTTCGGTAAAGTATCCCTATCAATACTCTGGATTTCGTTTGAACCATTTACCAGGTCTGCCTGTACGAGAAGCGTTATGTTCAAATTAAAATTACTCAGCATCAGTACCATATTCATCCTGGCTGGTTGTGTTTCTCTGGCACCTGAATATCAGCGTCCGCCAGCTCCGGTTCCCCAGCAGTTTTCATTGTCTAAAAACAGTCTGACGCCTGCGGTAAACAGCTATCAGGATACGGGTTGGCGAAACTTTTTTGTCGATCCCCAGGTCAGCAGGCTGATCGGTGAAGCCCTGAATAATAACCGTGATTTGAGAATGGCTGCCCTGAAGGTTGAAGAGGCCCGGGCCCAGTTCAACGTCACGGATGCAGATCGTTATCCCCAACTGAATGCCTCATCCGGGATCACATACAACGGTGGTCTGAAAGGTGACAAGCCGACCACACAGGAGTACGACGCGGGTCTGGAGCTCAGCTATGAGCTCGATTTTTTCGGCAAACTTAAGAACATGAGTGATGCTGACCGCCAGAACTACTTTGCCAGCGAAGAAGCCCGTCGGGCCGTACACATCCTGCTGGTCTCCAGCGTTTCACAGAGCTATTTCAGCCAGCAACTGGCGTACGAACAACTCCGTATTGCGCGGGAAACGCTGAAAAATTATGAACAGTCCTATGCTTTCGTTGAGCAACAGCTCGTGACCGGGAGTACGAACGTTCTGGCACTTGAACAGGCGAGAGGACAAATCGAAAGTACCCGCGCCGAAATAGCCAAACGAGAAGGCGATCTGGCTCAGGCAAACAATGCCCTGCAACTGGTGCTGGGAACGTACCGCGCACTTCCGTCAGAAAAAGGGATGAAAGGCGGGGAGATCGCACCAGTAAAATTGCCACCAAATCTATCTTCACAAATTTTGCTGCAGCGACCGGATATTATGGAAGCGGAATATCAGCTGAAAGCGGCTGATGCCAATATTGGCGCAGCGCGAGCGGCCTTTTTCCCCTCCATTACCCTGACCAGTGGTCTTTCCGCAAGCAGTACGGAGCTGTCAAGCCTGTTTACGTCAGGAAGTGGAATGTGGAATTTTATCCCTAAAATTGAAATTCCTATTTTTAATGCTGGCAGGAATAAAGCCAATCTGAAGCTGGCTGAAATTCGCCAGCAACAATCGGTGGTTAATTACGAACAAAAAATTCAGTCAGCCTTTAAGGATGTTTCCGACACGCTTGCGCTGCGCGACAGCCTTAGCCAGCAACTTGAGTCACAGCAGCGTTATCTTGATTCACTTCAGATAACTCTCCAGCGTGCCAGAGGATTATATGCAAGTGGTGCTGTCAGTTACATCGAAGTGCTGGATGCAGAACGTTCCCTCTTCGCTACGCAGCAAACCATTCTCGATCTTACCTATTCCCGACAGGTTAACGAAATTAATCTGTTTACCGCGCTGGGTGGCGGTTGGGTAGAGTAAATTTATTTAATTAATCAGGAAATTAAAAATGCGTAATTCACTTAAAGCCGTTTTATTTGGTGCCTTCTCTGTCATGTTTTCTGCCGGTCTTCATGCTGAAACACATCAGCATGGCGATATGAATGCTGCCAGTGATGCTTCGGTACAGCAGGTTATCAAGGGCACCGGTGTCGTTAAAGATATTGATATGAATAGTAAAAAGATTACCATTTCGCACGAAGCAATCCCTGCTGTGGGCTGGCCTGCAATGACCATGCGCTTCACTTTTGTTAATGCAGACGACGCTATCAATGCCCTGAAAACCGGCAACCATGTCGATTTCTCGTTTATTCAGCAGGGCAATATCTCCTTACTCAAAAGCATTAACGTTACGCAATCCTGATTATCAGTCCGGAGCGAATACATCCAGTGCGCCTGAACATTCATTAAGGGATTACTGTGAATGAATGATCGGGCGCATATGCCAGGTGTTTTGATTTTTCAGCGAGAAATTGTATGGCTTCTTTAAAGATAAAATATGCTGCAATAATTATCAGCAGCCTCATAGCAGGGGGGCTGATATCGGTTACTGCCTGGCAGTATGTAAACTCATCACAAAAAACAGTACAAACCGAACAAAAGGCACCGGAGCGAAAGGTACTTTTCTGGTATGACCCGATGAAACCGGATACCAAATTTGATAAACCCGGAAAATCTCCCTTTATGGATATGGACCTGGTGCCGAAATATGCTGATGAAAGTGGCGATAAAAGCAGTGGCGGGATCCGTATCGATCCAACGCAGGTTCAGAATCTGGGATTAAAAACGCAAAAAGTCACGCGAGGAATGCTGAATTATTCCCAGACAATCCCGGCTAATGTCAGTTACAACGAGTATCAGTTTGTCATTGTGCAGGCGCGCTCTGACGGTTTCGTCGAAAAAGTGTATCCCCTGACGATTGGCGATCATGTGAAGAAAGGCACTCCGCTTATCGATATCACCATTCCTGAATGGGTTGAGGCACAAAGTGAGTTCCTGCTGTTATCCGGTACAGGCGGTACGTCAACCCAGATAAAAGGGGTTCTGGAGCGACTTCGTCTGGCTGGTATGCCGGAAGAGGATATTCAAAGGCTGCGTTCAACCCGCACAATCCAGACCCGTTTTACCATTAAAGCACCTATTGATGGTGTCATTACTGCGTTTGACCTGCGCACCGGCATGAATATTTCGAAAGATAAAGTAGTGGCTCAGATTCAGGGGATGGACCCGGTCTGGATCAGCGCTGCAGTGCCAGAATCTATCGCATATCTGCTGAAAGATACGTCGCAGTTTGAAATTTCGGTACCGGCTTATCCGGATAAAACATTCCATGTCGAAAAATGGAACATTCTTCCCAGCGTGGATCAGACAACCCGTACGCTTCAGGTCCGTCTCCAGGTTTCTAATAAGGATGAGTTTCTCAAGCCGGGCATGAATGCCTATCTGAAACTGAATACCAAGAGCCAGGAGATGCTGCTGATACCAAGCCAGGCCGTTATCGATACCGGCAAAGAACAGCGCGTGATTACTGTTGATGATGAAGGCAAGTTTGTGCCGAAACAGATCCACGTTCTGCATGAATCACAGCAACAGTCCGGCATCGGTTCCGGCCTGAATGAAGGCGATACCGTGGTGGTCAGTGGCCTGTTCCTCATTGACTCCGAAGCCAATATTACGGGCGCGCTGGAACGTATGCGCCACCCTGAAAAAACAGAAAGCAGTATGCCAGCAATGTCTGACCAGCCTGTAAATATGCATTCAGGGCACTGAGGAGACGACGATGATTGAATGGATTATCCGGCGCTCTGTCGCCAACCGTTTCCTGGTCATGATGGGGGCCCTGTTTCTCAGCATCTGGGGTACATGGACGATTATTAACACGCCGGTCGATGCCTTGCCTGACCTGTCAGATGTACAGGTCATTATCAAAACCAGCTATCCCGGCCAGGCCCCGCAGATTGTAGAAAACCAGGTCACCTATCCACTTACCACCACCATGCTGTCCGTACCTGGCGCAAAAACCGTGCGTGGTTTTTCACAGTTCGGGGATTCGTATGTGTATGTCATTTTTGAAGACGGCACCGATCTGTACTGGGCCCGTTCCCGCGTGCTGGAATATCTGAATCAGGTTCAGGGAAAACTGCCTGCCGGTGTGAGTTCTGAAATCGGTCCTGATGCCACGGGTGTGGGCTGGATTTTTGAATATGCCCTTGTCGATCGCAACGGAAAACACGACCTTTCAGAACTGCGCTCTCTGCAGGACTGGTTCCTGAAATTTGAGCTGAAAACCATCCCGAACGTGGCTGAGGTCGCTTCGGTTGGCGGCGTGGTGAAACAGTACCAGATTCAGGTCAATCCGGTAAAACTGTCCCAGTACGGTATCAGCCTGCCCGAAGTGAAACAGGCACTTGAATCGTCTAACCAGGAGGCCGGTGGCTCATCCGTTGAAATGGCCGAAGCGGAGTATATGGTCCGTGCCAGCGGTTATCTTCAGAGCATTGATGATTTTAATAACATCGTCCTGAAAACAGGTGAGAACGGCGTGCCGGTTTATCTGCGGGATGTTGCCCGCGTGCAGACCGGGCCCGAAATGAGGCGTGGTATTGCCGAGCTGAACGGCCAGGGAGAAGTCGCTGGCGGCGTGGTGATCCTGCGGTCGGGTAAAAATGCGCGCGACGTTATCACGGCAGTGAGGGATAAACTGGAGACGCTGAAGGCCAGCCTGCCGGAAGGCGTTGAAATCGTGACCACCTACGATCGCAGCCAGTTAATCGACCGGGCGATTGATAACCTCAGTTACAAGCTTCTTGAAGAGTTTATCGTTGTTGCTGTCGTTTGCGCACTGTTCCTCTGGCATGTCCGTTCTGCCCTGGTGGCGATTATTTCTCTGCCACTTGGCCTGTGTATCGCCTTTATCGTCATGCACTTCCAGGGACTGAACGCCAATATCATGTCGCTGGGAGGGATAGCGATTGCCGTCGGTGCGATGGTGGATGCCGCCATTGTGATGATTGAAAATGCGCACAAACGGCTTGAGGAGTGGGATCATCAGCATCCGGGTGAGCAGATTGACAACGCCACCCGCTGGAAGGTGATTACCGACGCCTCCGTGGAAGTGGGACCCGCGTTGTTCATTAGCCTGCTGATCATCACCCTGTCCTTTATTCCTATCTTTACCCTGGAAGGGCAGGAAGGTCGTCTGTTTGGCCCGCTGGCATTCACGAAAACGTACTCCATGGCGGGAGCGGCCGCCCTGGCCATCATCGTCATTCCTATTCTGATGGGATTCTGGATCCGGGGGAAAATTCCTGCCGAGACAAGTAACCCCCTGAACCGGGTGCTGATCAAAGCGTATCATCCTTTGCTGCTGCGGGTCCTCCACTGGCCAAAAACAACCCTGCTGGTTGCGGCCTTGTCCATTTTCACGGTTATCTGGCCACTGAGTCAGGTGGGCGGTGAATTTCTGCCGAAGATTAACGAGGGCGATCTGCTGTATATGCCGTCGACCTTGCCTGGCGTCTCTCCGGCAGAAGCTGCAGCGCTCCTGCAGACAACAGACAAGTTAATCAAAAGCGTTCCTGAAGTGGCTTCTGTATTTGGCAAGACCGGTAAAGCAGAGACCGCAACGGATTCCGCGCCGCTCGAAATGGTGGAAACCACGATCCAGCTCAAACCTGAGGATCAGTGGCGTCCCGGCATGACAATTGACAAGATTATTGATGAACTCGACAGGACAGTCCGTTTACCGGGTCTGGCAAACCTCTGGGTGCCGCCTATCCGTAACCGTATTGATATGCTCTCAACCGGGATCAAAAGCCCGATAGGTATCAAAGTGTCCGGGACTGTTCTGTCCGATATCGACGCGACGGCGCAGAGTATCGAGGCGGTAGCCAAAACCGTGCCTGGCGTGGTGTCTGTCCTGGCTGAGCGACTTGAGGGCGGGCGCTACATCGATATCGATATCAACCGGGAGAAAGCTTCCCGGTACGGGATGACTGTGGGCGACGTCCAGCTGTTCGTCTCTTCAGCAATCGGTGGGGCTATGGTGGGTGAGACGGTTGAAGGCGTGGCCCGGTACCCTATTAACATTCGCTATCCGCAGGATTACCGTAACAGTCCGCAGGCGTTGAGAGAGATGCCAATCCTGACCCCAATGAAGCAGCAAATTACGCTGGGCGATGTTGCCGATATTAAGGTCGTTTCCGGACCAACCATGCTGAAAACCGAAAATGCCCGGCCAGCCAGCTGGATTTATGTTGATGCCCGCGGCAGGGACATGGTGTCGGTGGTGAACGATATTAAGACGGCCATCAGTGAGAAAGTGAAACTGAGACCGGGGACCAGTGTGGCATTCTCAGGACAGTTTGAATTACTCGAGCACGCCAATAAGAAATTAAAACTGATGGTACCGATGACGGTGATGATCATCTTCATCCTGTTATATCTGGCATTCCGCCGGGCTGATGAGGCCTTACTTATTCTGATGAGCCTGCCGTTTGCCCTGGTTGGCGGGATATGGTTCCTGTACTGGCAGGGCTTCCATATGTCAGTGGCGACCGGAACCGGGTTTATCGCCCTGGCCGGGGTGGCAGCAGAGTTTGGCGTGGTCATGCTGATGTATCTGCGTCATGCCATTGAAGCGCACCCGGAATTGTCCCGTAAAGAGACGTTCACACCGGAAGGCCTTGATGAAGCCCTCTATCATGGTGCCGTACTGCGTGTCCGGCCGAAAGCCATGACCGTGGCGGTGATCATTGCGGGTCTGCTGCCAATACTGTGGGGAACCGGTGCAGGTTCAGAAGTCATGAGCCGTATCGCGGCACCCATGATTGGTGGGATGATCACGGCTCCGCTGCTGTCCCTGTTCATTATTCCTGCCGCCTACAAATTAATCTGGCTGCGCAGACATAAAAAAAGCGTGTCCTGAACCTGAAAGGGCACCCCCTGTGGGTGTCCTTCTTTACTGATTCACCCTGACGTCAGGGTTTATATCGATAATATACAGAGGTGAGTATGAAAAAAGTGGTTCTAATGGCGCTGGCTCTCGGCCTTTCACTACCCGCGATGGCGAGTGAAAAAGTGATTGATATGTACAAATCTGAAAACTGTGGCTGTTGTTCCCTGTGGGGCAAAGCGATGGAAAAAGACGGGTTTGAAGTACGAACTCACGTCATGAATGATCAGGCGCTGTCAGCCCTGAAAGAAAAGCATGCTATTCCTGCAGGACTACGAAGTTGTCATACCGCGGTTGCCGGTAATTTGATCATTGAAGGCCATGTGCCTGCGACAACGATACATAAGGCAATGCAGTCTGGTTCGGGTATATACGGTCTCGCCACCCCCGGTATGCCAGCAGGAAGTCCTGGAATGGAGATGGGAGCCCGAAAAGAGGCTTACGATGTTATCGCATTCTCACCGGATGGAAGTAAAAAAGTCTTCCAGCGAATCGAATAGTCAGCGGAACGGCTGATAACGGGACGCCGGTAGCAGGCACTCCTGTGCCGGCGATATTCGTGGTAATCGCATCCATGACATACCCTGAAGACAGAAGATGCTTCGGTATGCATAAGGAGAGTTACTGTGAAAAATGACAATGCAGTGCAACACAACAACCAGACTGCTTCTGAGCAGACATTATCCCCGGACGAGGGCCACGTATTGCATAAGGTGAGAGATCCCGTGTGCGGGATGGCCATCCTGCCCGACAGGGCGCACAGCAGCATTCGATACCAGGACCACCAACTTTATTTCTGCTCCGCCAGCTGTGAGAGTAAATTTAAAGCCCATCCCGATCGTTATCTTACCGAAGATGCCAGTGAACATTCCCATCACCATCACCACGATCATCACGAAGTCAGCCCTGATCAGATAAAACAGCCTCACAACCAGGCGGAAAAAGAGAATTCTGAAGGTGTGTGGACATGTCCGATGCACCCGGAGATACGCCGCAGTGGTCCCGGAAGCTGTCCTGTCTGTGGAATGGCACTGGAGCCGCTCGTAGCTACGGCATCCACGGGGCCGAGTGATGAACTTCACGACATGACAAGACGCTTCTGGCTGGGGTTGTTGCTGGCGTTTCCGGTTCTGGTACTCGAAATGGGATCTCATCTGTTTCCCGACTTGAGGAATACAGTACCGCCACAGTACAACACATGGCTGCAGTTGCTTCTGGCCTCCCCTGTCGTGTTGTGGTGTGGCTGGCCATTCTTCGCCCGGGCCGGAATGTCGTTACGTAACCGCTCCCTGAATATGTTTACCCTTGTTGCAATGGGGACCGGCGTAGCCTGGGTTTACAGCGTCATTGCAACCGTCTTCCCCTCCTGGTTTCCTGCATCGTTCAGAAACATGGATGGCCTGGTGGCCGTTTATTTTGAAGCCGCAGCAGTTATTACGGTGCTTGTTCTGCTGGGACAGGTTCTTGAGCTGCGGGCACGGGAACAAACCTCAGGCGCCATTACTGCGCTTCTGAACCTTGCCCCCAAAACCGCCAGACGGCTGGATCATGACGGTCATGAAACGGATATTAATGCGGAAGATGTCCTGCCTGGCGATAAGCTCCGCATCAGACCTGGAGAGAGTATTCCGGTCGACGGTATCGTGATCGAAGGCAAAACAACCGTTGATGAATCGATGGTGACCGGGGAGTCTATGCCGGTTACCAAAACGAAGGGTGACCCTGTCATTGGGGGGACGATTAATCAGACAGGTAGTCTTATCATCCGTGCAGAGAAAGTCGGTGATGAAACGATGCTCTCACGAATTGTTCAGATGGTCGCTGATGCACAGCGTTCGCGTGCCCCCATCCAGAGAATGGCAGACAGCGTTTCAGGCTGGTTTGTTCCTCTGGTGATACTTATCGCGGTTGTTGCTTTCTTGATCTGGTCTGTCTGGGGGCCCGAGCCCAGGATGGCGCACGGTCTCATTGCGGCTGTGTCGGTCCTGATTATTGCCTGTCCCTGCGCGCTGGGACTGGCCACGCCGATGTCGATAATGGTGGGGGTGGGCAAAGGCGCCCAGGCCGGGGTGTTAATCAAGAATGCCGAAGCCCTTGAGCGTCTTGAAAAAGTGGACACGCTGGTTGTCGACAAAACAGGCACGCTCACGGAAGGTTCGCCTACGGTGACAGGGATTATCAGTCTCAGTCCGGGTGGGGAAATATCTCTTTTACGTGTAACAGCTGCAGTGGAAAAAGGTTCGCAGCATCCGTTGGGTATGGCTGTTGTCAGAGCCGCGCATGAAAAGGGGATCGTGATACCTGCCGTCAGTAATTTCAATGCCCAGTCGGGGAAAGGTGTCTCAGGCGATGTCGAAGGTCAACGGGTTGTTATTGGTAATGAACTGGCTATGCAGGAAAACAGTATCGTTATTGATAATCAAAAGGCCGTTGCGGATACGTTGCGGATGGAAGGCGCTACCGTTATCTATGTGGCCACAGACGGGAACCTTGCAGGCCTGATAGCTATCTCGGATCCCGTGAAAGCAACCACGCCGGATGCGCTTAAAGCTTTGCGTCAGGCGGGGATCCGCATTGTTATGCTCACCGGGGATAACCAGCTTACTGCTGAAGCAGTCGCACGGAAACTGGGAATAGATGAGGTTGAAGCCGGGATTCTGCCGGATGGCAAAAAAGCAGTGATAACCCGACTGAAAGCGTCTGGCCATGTGGTTGCGATGGCCGGAGACGGTGTGAATGATGCCCCGGCGCTGGCAGCGGCTGACGTGGGTATAGCCATGGGAACGGGTACAGATGTGGCAATAGAAAGTGCTGGCGTTACCCTTCTCAAAGGCGATTTGATGATACTCAACAGGGCCCGTCATCTGTCAGAAATCACCATGAAAAATATCCGGCAGAATCTGTTTTTTGCGTTTATCTACAATGCTCTTGGGGTGCCTGTAGCTGCAGGTCTGCTTTATCCTGTGTATGGAATACTGCTGTCGCCAGTTATTGCGGCGGCGGCTATGGCCCTTTCCTCCGTTAGCGTCATTGCAAATGCGTTGCGTCTGAAAAGTGTCAGGCTCGGGAAATAACCCTGAATGAAGGGTCTGTTACTAACAGAAGGAGTCCGGTATGAAAAGTACCACCTATGCGCTTATTGCTGTCGCCGCGATTGCGGCATTTGCCCTCCTGCGCGAACACTGGTCACATGTGGCAGGTTACTGGCCATATCTGTTATTGCTGGTCTGCCCGCTAATGCATCTTTTCCACGGCCACGGAGGGCATGGAGATCATCAACATCAAGGAAGTGAAAACGATAAAAAAAATTAATCCGGCAGACGGGGCCGCGTCGCGGCCCCGTTATCAGTCCAGGTATCGTTCGTAGTCTCTGGCATGCGCAAAGGCATGCTGTTCAAGTTTGTTATCAGCGGGTGCCGCTGCCCGGAACGCCAGTGAGTTAACAGGATTGTTATTGATGACCAGCTCGTAATGCAGATGAGGACCGGATGAACGTCCGCTGTTACCGGATAACGCAATAGCGTCTCCCCGGGTAACCCTGGCCCCTTTAGTAACGAGTATTTTATTGAGGTGGAGATAGCGAGTTTTAACACCGGCTTTTCCCGTTACTTCAACAAAATATCCCATGGTACTGTTGTATTCGGCCCGGGTGATTTTTCCGTCGATGACGCTGACTATTTTCGTGTTCATGGGCATGGAATAATCAATGCCATTATGGGGACTCACTTTTCCCGATACCGGGTTAAGTCTTGCAGGATTGAAAGGCGAACTGAGTCTTGCTGTGGCCGGTAACGGATAATCGAGACTGCCTTTCCCGGAAGTTTCGGAAAGGTTATAGAACTTTTTATCTGATATACGATACGCCGTGTAATTAAATGAACCGGACGTAAATTTATAGGCCACGACACGTGATTTTCCCGCTTTCTTTTGCAGTACGAGTTTTAATGATTCATTTTTTTTCAAATGCCGCAGATTAAACCGGGAAGGCAAGGAGCGCTGAAGAGTAGCGATCTCGTTCGATTCCAGCCCCGAGCGGGTGGCTGAAAGGTAGGCATTTTCTTTTACGACATCGGTAGAATACATTTACTGGAATTCGCCGTTAGCATGAACACTGCGGCGTATGCTAGGGGTTTTCAGGAGGCGTGTCATCTGTCAGTTAATCGGGAGCACCGTTGATGGTCGTCATTTTTGTAACATATCTTGTTTCCCGTTTGCTCCTGAAGCTCTGGGAACTGTATGACCAGCCCGACGGTGATGATTAACGGGACTGAAACAGGTTACGGCAGAGCAATATGGGGCTCATGTCCTGCTACGTAACCCGTCAGTAAAGCCCTGCTGCGCACCTGACGCTAAGCACTAACCCGCCTGCAGTTACCTGGTCGAATACAGCCCGCGAAGCTTTCTTGCCTGCGTCTGATGTGCTTCCGCACCGGCATTATTGACCTGCTCATGCACGAGAGCGGCTTTTTCTCCGGCATTCAGTTCGTTAAAAGAAGAAGACGAGGTCTTTGAATTTGCATCACTGCCGGACAGCATTTTTTTATGTTCCTCAATCATTTTCTGATGCGCATAGGACGCGCTGTTGTTCATAAATGAATGAGCAACAATGGCCCTTTCATGTTCATTCATTTCAGAGAATGAGGGCGTGTTGTTTTTATTAACCCTGTCCGGTAAGTTTTCATGCGTCGAGGAGTTCACATGACTGACGGCTGAGGCATTATTAACAAATCGATGTGCTTCATGGGCAATATCACTGGACTGAGCAAAAGCTGCCCCACAAAATAAAGCTGTAAACGCAGTGGTCGTGATTAATATATTCATGTGTAATTACCTTCTGAGGTACATAAAAGATGTCCTTATGATCATATATAAAAAAATCAACCTGTGGGGAAGATGACGTAAATGTAATACAGCCACGTACATTACACGATTGTAATGAATTTGTTTCTTAAGGTGTGCTAGATTCATTTCATTGTAAGTGGATGAACCAGTAATTTAATTTAAATCGGTTCTCGAATTCTGTCAGTAACCATACTTTAAATAAGGGAATGCGCATGCTGTTGAAAACGTCTCGACGAACTTTCCTGAAGGGGTTAACCCTCTCTGGCGTAGCCGGAAGTCTTGGCGTATGGAGTTTCAATGCGCGTTCCAGTCTGAGCCTGCCAGTTGCCGCATCCCTGCAGGGTACTCAGTTTGACCTGACCATTGGTGAAACGGCCGTCAATATCACGGGCAGTGAGCGTCAGGCCAAAACAATCAATGGAGGCCTGCCGGGGCCCGTTCTTCGCTGGAAAGAAGGTGACACCATTACCCTGAAGGTCAAAAACCGTCTTAATGAACAGACGTCCATTCACTGGCACGGCATTATTCTTCCGGCCAATATGGATGGTGTTCCGGGGCTGAGTTTTATGGGCATAGAGCCTGATGATACCTACGTTTACACCTTTAAGGTTAAGCAGAACGGGACTTACTGGTACCACAGCCATTCCGGTCTGCAGGAACAGGAGGGGGTATACGGTGCCATTATCATCGATGCCAGGGAGCCAGAACCGTTTGCTTACGATCGTGAGCATGTGGTCATGTTGTCTGACTGGACCGATGAAAATCCTCACAGCCTGCTGAAAAAATTAAAAAAACAGTCGGATTACTACAATTTCAATAAACCAACCGTTGGCTCTTTTTTCCGCGACGTGAATACCAGGGGGCTGTCAGCCACCATTGCCGATCGGAAAATGTGGGCTGAAATGAAAATGAATCCGACTGACCTCGCGGATGTCAGTGGCTACACCTACACCTATCTCATGAACGGGCAGGCCCCGCTGAAAAACTGGACCGGACTGTTCCATCCCGGTGAAAAGATACGCTTACGGTTTATCAACGGCTCGGCAATGACCTATTTCGATATCCGTATCCCCGGGCTGAAAATGACGGTCGTGGCTGCAGATGGCCAGTATGTAAACCCGGTTACCGTTGACGAATTCAGGATTGCCGTTGCCGAAACCTATGATGTCATTGTGGAGCCTCAGGGTGAGGCCTATACCATCTTCGCACAATCCATGGACAGGACCGGTTACGCTCGAGGGACACTGGCCACGAGAGAGGGGTTAAGTGCTGCCGTTCCCCCCCTCGATCCCCGTCCTCTGTTGACCATGGAAGATATGGGTATGGGGGGAATGGGACATGATATGGCAGGAATGGACCACAGCCAGATGGGAGGCATGGATAACAGCGGAGAGATGATGTCTATGGACGGTGCTGACCTTCCGGATAGCGGGACATCCTCCGCGCCCATGGATCACAGCAGCATGGCCGGTATGGATCATTCCCGGATGGCCGGAATGCCGGGTATGCAAAGTCATCCTGCGTCAGAAACGGATAACCCACTGGTTGATATGCAGGCGATGAGCGTCTCTCCGAAATTAAATGATCCGGGTATTGGTCTTCGAAATAACGGAAGAAAGGTTCTCACGTACGCGGATTTGAAAAGCCGCTTTGAGGATCCTGACGGACGTGAACCTGGCCGTACCATAGAACTGCATTTAACCGGCCACATGGAAAAGTTTGCCTGGTCATTTAACGGAATCAAGTTTTCAGATGCCGCACCGGTGCTGCTGAAATACGGTGAGCGGCTCAGGATCACGCTGATCAACGATACCATGATGACTCACCCCATTCACCTGCATGGTATGTGGAGCGATCTGGAAGATGAAAACGGTAATTTCATGGTTCGTAAACACACAATAGATGTTCCCCCTGGTACAAAACGCAGTTACAGAGTGACAGCAGATGCGCTTGGCCGCTGGGCGTATCACTGCCATTTGCTCTATCACATGGAAATGGGAATGTTTCGTGAAGTCCGGGTGGAGGAATGATGCGAATGAAGAGAAATTTGAAGGCCATACCTGTTCTGGTCGCCGGTTTGTTTACCTCACAGCTTTCTATTGCGGCGGGCTCCGTCTCTGCAGATCCCCACGCCGGGCACGACATGTCTGCCATGCAGATGCCAGCAGATGAGAATTTCACTGAGATGACGTCAATGGAGCCCATTGTAACTGAGAGCAGAACGCCAATTCCGCCTGTTACCGATGCCGACCGGAAGGCTGCATTCGGCAATTTACAGGGGCATGCGATTCACGACAGTGCGATTAATTATCTGGTTCTGCTGGATCAACTGGAATGGCAACGGTCGGATAACACCAACAATTTCAGCTGGAGTGTTAACAGCTGGATTGGAGGCGACACAGATCGGATTTGGCTAAAGAGTGAAGGTGAACGAAGCAATGGGGAAACGGAGGCGGCTGAAGCGCAGTTACTCTGGGGACATGCGGTTGGCCCATGGTGGGATTTGGTTGCGGGTGTCAGGCAGGATTTCAGACCTGCTTCTGCCCGGACCTGGGCTGCTGTCGGTTTTCAGGGGCTGGCACTCTATAATTTTGAGTCTGAAATTACGGGTTTTGTCAGTAATGGCGGAAAAGCAGCCCTTCGTCTGGGAGGAGAATACGACGTTTTACTGACTAACCGGCTCATACTCCAGCCATCCTATGAGGTGAATTTCTACAGTCAGGATGATGAATCGCGGGGTCGCGGCAGGGGACTGACTGACACAGAGCTGGGGCTCCGGCTGCGCTATGAAATACGCCGTGAGTTTGCACCCTATATAGGCGTTTCCTGGAATCAACTTTACGGGAAAACATCCGATATGGCGAAAAGAGAAGGTGAGAAAGACCATCAGGTAGTATTCCTAGCGGGAGCCAGAATCTGGTTTTAACGCACTGATATAAAACACTCAACTAAACAGGTAAATAAAATGTCGATTTTAAATAAAGCCATTCTTACAGGTGGCCTCGTTATGGGCGTTGCTTTCTCTGCTATGGCCCATCCGGAATTAAAAAGCTCTGTGCCACAGGCTGATTCAGCCGTAGCGGCCCCGGAAAAGATTCAGCTTAATTTCTCGGAAAATCTGACCGTGAAATTCTCAGGTGCAAAATTAACGATGACGGGTATGAAAGGCATGTCATCACATTCTCCGATGCCGGTCGCGGCAAAAGTGGCGCCAGGCGCTGACCCTAAATCGATGGTCATTATTCCGCGAGAGCCTTTACCCTCTGGCACTTATCGTGTTGACTGGCGCGCGGTTTCTTCAGATACGCACCCTATTACCGGTAATTACACCTTTACAGTGAAGTAATATTATGAACGACCTGATTATGATTGTTATTCGTTTTCTTCTTTATCTGGATTTGATGGTAATATTTGGATTGCCATTTTTTCAGATATATGGAATAAGCGGTGTCAGACATGAAACCTATAACCTGACTAATTTCAGGTCGTTTATAACCTTTGCTGTTGTTACAGGCATCATTCTTACTGGCATTAATATGCTCCTGGTATCTAATGCCATGAGTGGAGTAACTGACCTCAGAGAATTATCCATCCATGTTATCGAGATGGTGATAGAAGAAACTGATGTGGGTATTAGCTGGATTGTCAGGCTCTGTGCCCTGTTTACCACACTCGGTGCTTTGTTCCTTTACACTAATAAGAGAGTATTGTCCTGCCTGCTGATGACGATGAGTGGGGGCGTGGCGCTGGCTACACTTGCCTGGGGAGGACACGCCGTTATGCATGACGGTCTGCATTACTATCTCCATTTACTGAGCGATCTGACCCATCTCGGCGCTGCAGGTGCCTGGACAGGTGCTCTGGTTGCATTTGCTATCCTGCTGATGCGCAGAAACGAGCATAATGCACAGAGCGTCATTGTGATATCTGACTCCCTGGCAAAATTTGCCACGGCAGGAACGGTGATTGTTGTAGCCCTGATCCTGAGTGCGCTGGTCAACTATCTGTATATTGCTGAGGGTAACTTAACTCCCTTATTCAACAGTTCCTGGGGGAGGATATTGCTTGCCAAGACGGCTCTGTTTGTTCTGATGCTTCTTCTGGCTGCAGCAAACCGGTTTCACCTGGGTCCCCGGCTTGAAGTTATGGTCAGGGAAGGGAATTATGATCGCAGCGTTGCCCTGATGCGAAACAGCATCCTGACAGAATTCGTTGTTGCGATTATCATTCTGGGCGCCGTAGCGTGGCTTGGAATGCTTGCTCCGTCTCAGATCAGCTAGGGGACAGCCAAAGCTCATGCGTGAGATTTTTACTTTCATATCAGCGAGTTGACCATGCAGCGTATTTTAATCGTTGAAGACGAACAAAAAACAGGTCGTTACCTGCAGCAGGGACTGGTTGAGGAAGGCTATCAGGCCGATCTCTTTAATAATGGCCGCGATGGTCTCGGGGCCGCGTCGAAGGGACAGTATGATTTGATAATACTGGACGTGATGCTGCCTTTCCTCGACGGGTGGCAAATCATCAGCGCACTGAGGGAGTCCGGGCACGAAGAACCGGTCCTGTTTTTAACCGCAAAGGACAACGTGCGGGACAAAGTGAAAGGACTGGAGCTTGGCGCAGATGACTACCTGATTAAGCCCTTTGATTTTACGGAGCTGGTTGCACGTGTAAGAACCCTACTGCGCCGGGCACGCTCGCAGGCCGCAACAGTCTGCACCATCGCCGATATGACCGTTGATATGGTGCGCCGGACCGTGATCCGTTCGGGGAAGAAGATCCATCTCACCGGTAAAGAATACGTTCTGCTTGAGTTGCTGCTGCAACGCACCGGAGAAGTGTTACCCAGGAGTCTTATCTCGTCCCTGGTCTGGAACATGAATTTTGACAGTGATACGAATGTGATTGATGTCGCCGTGAGACGTCTGAGAAGTAAAATTGATGATGACTTTGAGCCAAAACTGATCCATACCGTTCGCGGTGCCGGATATGTCCTGGAGATCAGAGAAGAGTGAGGTTCAAAATTTCCCTGACCACACGCCTGAGCCTGATTTTTTCTGCGGTGATGCTTACGGTATGGTGGTTATCAAGTTTTATCCTGATTAGCACCCTGAATGGCTATTTCGATAATCAGGACCGCGATTTTCTGACAGGTAAACTTCAGCTCACCGAAGAGTTTCTTAAAACAGAGACGTTCAGGAACAAAACGGATATTAAGTCATTATCAGAAAAAATAAACGATGCGATGGTGGGGCACAATGGCTTATTCATTTCTATAAAAAACATGGAAAATGAAAAAATTGTTGAACTCTATGCCAAAAATTCTGTTGTTCCAGCGGTCCTGCTTAATAAGTCGGGTGATATTCTCGACTATATGATCCAGACGGAAGAAAATAACACCGTGTACCGCAGTATCTCGCGGCGGGTTGCCGTGACGCCGGAACAGGGTAAAAGCAAACATGTCATCATTACGGTTGCCACGGATACTGGGTATCACACCCTGTTTATGGACAAACTCAGTACCTGGCTGTTCTGGTTCAATATCGGTCTGGTCTTTATTTCTGTTTTTCTGGGCTGGCTGACCACACGTATTGGTCTGAAACCGCTACGGGAAATGACCAGTCTGGCTTCCTCCATGACCGTACACAGCCTGGATCAGCGTCTAAATCCCGATCTGGCTCCGCCGGAAATCTCTGAGACCATGCAGGAGTTCAATAATATGTTTGATCGCCTGGAGGGGGCATTCCGGAAACTGTCAGATTTCTCGTCTGACATCGCGCATGAGCTGCGCACACCAGTCAGTAATCTGATGATGCAGACGCAGTTTGCACTGGCTAAGGAAAGGGATGTTTCGCATTACCGCGAAATTTTATTCGCTAACCTGGAAGAACTGAAAAGGTTGTCACGAATGACCAGTGACATGCTTTTTCTGGCACGTTCAGAGCATGGTCTGCTGCGGCTGGATAAACATGATGTGGATCTGGCAGCCGAACTGAATGAATTACGTGAGTTGTTCGAGCCCCTGGCAGACGAAACAGGAAAGACAATCACGGTTGAAGGAGAGGGCGTTGTTGCCGGAGACAGCGATATGCTCCGACGTGCTTTCAGTAACCTGCTTTCCAATGCAATCAAGTATTCTCCCGATAACACCTGTACAGCGATACACCTTGAGCGTGACAGTGACTGTGTGAACGTGATGATTACGAATACGATGTCCGGCCAGGTTCCCGCTAATCTGGAACGTTTGTTTGACCGGTTCTATCGCGCAGACTCATCAAGGTTCTACAACACGGAAGGCGCGGGGCTGGGATTATCAATTACAAGGTCGATCATTCATGCTCACGGCGGCGAGCTGTCAGCAGAACAGCAGGGGCGGGAAATTGTGTTCAGTGTGCGTCTGTTAATGGATTAATACCGTTATTCAGGAGAAACCCGGAAGGTGACAAAAATGTCATCGTTCAGTCACGCGATAAACAGAGGCGGTTTTTTATAATCAGCCATAAATCAGGACAGCGTGATAATTCAATCGCCCGGTTCCTGGCGTGATGATCAACCAGCCCTGAGATCAAATGCTTTCTCTGTTATAAGCATTGATTGTTCGGGTATGAAAACACCGGAGACCCAACCATGAAAAAGATCCTTGTATCCTTTATTGCCATGATGGCTGTCGCTTCATCTGCCTGGGCTGCAGAGACAATGAACATGCATGACCAGGTAAATAATGCCCAGGCGCCTGCCCATCAGATGCAATCATCCGCTGAAAAAAGTGCAGTTCAGGGGGAGAGCATGAAAATGATGGATATGAGCGGTCACGATCAGGCCGCAATGTCCCATGAAATGATGCAAAACGGCAATTCTGCCGCCCATCAGGACATGGCTGAAATGCA
This sequence comes from Klebsiella sp. K5-45, assembly GCF_030128605.1. NCBI lineage: Bacteria > Pseudomonadati > Pseudomonadota > Gammaproteobacteria > Enterobacterales > Enterobacteriaceae > Klebsiella > Klebsiella sp. K5-45. The sequence continues at coordinate 40,661 of NZ_JAKUZW010000018.1, forward strand.
TAAAAAAATGATGAAAGCCAAACCTGAGAACACCCAAGAAACTGCTAAGCCATTTTCCGAAATGAGCGAGCATGAGAAAGCCGCTGTTGTGCATGAGAAGGCGAATAATGGCCAGTCTTCCGTTATTCATCAGCAACAGGCGGAAAAGCATCGCAGCCAGATCACCCAGAATTAACCCGCAGCTCCACTTGTCAGACCCTCATTTGACGCCGAAGTCACTGGCTTACGCTCCCGTCCGGGAGCGTTTTTTTTATAAGCGAAATGAATAATAATGAAAGAGTCCATACACAATGTTTTTTTTGGTCATGTCGACCTCACAATTAACTTATATTGTTTGAGAATCCTGTTCCCCGGTCATCTCCAGGGTGCATGTCGCGCCGTATCCTGAGACTGGCTGAGAATACGAATGACCGTAACCATAGAATGTGATGATACAAAATAGATCGTATGCCGGTTCTACCGGCAGTGTGCAGATATCGTCTCCCAGCTCTGCACAATGCGTGCCGATATCATGCATGGCCAGCACATCAAATACTGCAGCTATACGACCGATCTATGCATCCGCCTGAACAACCCCGATCTGTCTGAAGCTGAAGTCCCAGATGGCCTCCAGATCCTCTTCTGCTTTGGGTGTCAGCTCAATCTCTTTCATTTGCCACCCTGGCCCTGACATTCCTCAGGAATGCATTCTTGTTCCATGGTTTCGCCTCGCCGCTGCTGATCCCTTCGGCCAGCAGATCGCGCAGTTCCTGAAGTCTGGATTCAGCCTGCTTTTCATGCAGCTCATCACCCACGTCCACCGTCATCATACGAGCCATAACCCCTCCATATCTTAATGTAAGATTTATTCTTACATCATTAAATCAGCTTACTACGCTGCTTCCATCTCCGGCATTTTTTCAAAACAGCCCTGCTGCAGTCTGGAGATCCGACTTAGCCAGAAACCGGATCTGCGCGGCGGGAAACGCGCAAAGGATATGATAATTAAACCAAAAACATAAAATCATACTGAATGTGATATTTAGCATTAAACACATAACAATATCTGATATGATATTTGAATTATTAGTAAGAAATCATACATGATATGATTTTTAACCTAACCGGACATGTTCAGACGGAGCGAGCAGGATGGATGAGAAAGAAGTGAATTTTTCACTCAGCTATGAGCAGCTGACCCGGATAGCGGAAGAGCGTATCCGTGAATGCAATCTGGACAGCCAGGGCGCGATTTACATCAGCGAGTCAGCCAAGGCCGGTGCCGTGCTGAGCTATTGGTATGAACTGGCCATAAATGGCTATGCCTCAGTGAATGCCATAAAGAGACAAGAGCTCATAGACGCCGATCACCTGCGCCTCAGACAACTCATCTGGCCGGAGGCGGACAAGCAATGACTCAGGCGCGCCGACCATCGCCGCTGCAGCGGCGGGTGCTGATTGTGCTGGCCGCCCTCGATGCGAAACGGCCGGGCCCGGTGGCGACGCGGGATATCGAGCGGGTGCTGGAGCAGGGCGGGGACGCCCCGGTGTACGGGCCGAACCTGCGCGCCTCCTGCCGGCGCATGGAAGCCGCGGGCTGGCTGCGCACCCTGCGCGCCCCGAACCTGCAGCTGGCCGTCGAGCTGACGGAGGCCGGTCGCGGCATTGCAGAACCGCTCTTCCAGGCAGAACGCGAGGCTGAAACGGCACGACAACGACTGACAGACGTCCGGCGTCTGCCGTTACGCCAGACGGCTGCCGGTGACGCGGTGGAGTTGCAGCTGGATGACGGCCATTACACCATCAGGGAAGCGGCCTACGTGATCCGTCTGGACGGTACCACCTGTCTGCAGCTGACGGATGCCGGCGGCATACGCCGGATAAAAGAGGGCGATCCCCTGCAGGTGGCCAGCTGGTATCAGACCTGTTTTGATGCAGGCCTGCCGGTCACCGTCCAGGTGAATGAGAGCCGGGACTGATCGCCACCACACAAGGAACATGAGCATAAAATGAAAGTCACTGAACCCGGGCTGAATAAGCTGATCGATAACCTGAACACCCTGATTTGCGAGGACAGCCTGCTCACGCGCCAGGAGCGTGAAACGCTGGTACTGGCCGTCGCCGCTATCGGCGCCATGAAAGCGCGCGTCGGCTTGAAAAAAGGCGATGCGCCGACCGTTGCCAGACGGGAAAAAAGGGAGAAAAAAGACCGCCAGCCTGATCCGCGTTTTCCGCGAGCCGGTCATCCCTGGCAGGAAGACGAAAAAACCTTACTGAGTGATGCGCTCGATTCGGTACCGGACGAAGAGATTGGCAAGCATCTGTTCTGGCTTTCCGAGAAACTGGGCAGAACGCCTTTCAGTGTTGCTTTCCAGATCGCGGCAATCAGGGAGCTGCAGGACGGATGGGAGGAGCAGTTCAGGGAGATTTCGGATAACATACGCTTGTCCGGTCTGAGCATCAGTGATTATCTTACGCAGAACGGCACGGGCCATAACGCCTGAAAGAAATTTGCGTTATTTGTAAAATTAAATACCATGGAAGCCTCAGGATATAAAAAACTAATGACCAAACAGGAATGGATTTTACGACTACGGCGCTGTACATCGAAGGAAACCCTGGAAAGGGTAATAGAAAAAAATAAATATTCTCTGTCAGATGATGAGCTTGAGCATTTCAATGCTGCGGTTGATCACCGGCTGGCGGAAATGGCAATGGGGAAGTTTTATGACAAAATACCTGCAGGCGTCTGGAAATATGTTAAATAATACAGCCGGCATCAGTCTGTTCGCAGTTATCTCACCTGGAGCGCAATCATGAATATGATATTTGAACTGATTGGAGGCTTTGTTGAATAAATCGAACTTTTGCTGAGTTGAAGGATCAGATCACGCATCTTCCCGACAACGCAGACCGTTCCGTAGCAAAGCAAAAGTTCAAAATCACCAACTGGCCCACCTACAATAAAGCCCTCATCAACCGTGGCTCCATAACTTTCTGGCTGGATGATGAACCTATTCAGGCCTGGTATGAGTCGGCAACGCCTTCATCACGGGGAAGACCTCAGCGCTATTATGATCTCGCCATCACCACCGTTCTGGTCATTAAACGCGTGTTCAGGTTGACCCTGCGGGCTGCACAGGGTTTTATTTATTCCATTTTTACACTGATGAATCTTCCGTTGCGCTGCCCGGATTACACCAGTGTCAGCAAGCGCGCAAAGTCGGTTAATGTCAGTTTCAAAACGTTCACCCGAGGTGAAATCGCGCATCTGGTGATTGATTCCACCGGGCTGAAGGTCTTTGGTGAAGGCGAATGGAAAGTCAAAAAACACGGCAAAGAACGCCGTCGTATATGGCGAAAGTTGCATCTGGCAGTTGACAGCAAAACACATGAAATCATCTGTGCAGACCTGTCGCTGAACAATGTGACGGACTCAGAAGCCTTCCCGGGTCTTATCCGGCAGACTCACAGAAAAATCAGGGCAGCATCGGCAGACGGCGCTTACGACACCCGGCTCTGTCACGATGAACTGCGGCGTAAGAAAATCAGCGCGCTTATCCCTCCCCGAAAAGGTGCGGGTTACTGGCCCGGTGAATATGCAGACCGTAACCGTGCAGTGGCTAATCAGCGAATGACCGGGAGTAATGCGCGGTGGAAATGGACAACAGATTACAACCGTCGCTCGATAGCGGAAACGGCGATGTACCGGGTAAAACAGCTGTTCGGGGGTTCACTGACGCTGCGTGACTACGATGGTCAGGTTGCGGAGGCTATGGCCCTGGTACGAGCGCTGAACAAAATGACGAAAGCAGGTATGCCTGAAAGCGTGCGTATTGCCTGAAAACACAACCCGCTACGGGGGAGACTTACCCGAAATCTGATTTATTCAACAAAGCCCATCTGAAACCAAAGCGGTTCACCGTCGGTGAACCGCTTTGGTCAATATCAGGCTGCAAGATCTTTCATTACCTGAATAAATGCCTGAGAGACAGATTCTTCTTTATGGTGATGCCCATCCTCAATCACCCAGCGTCCGCCAGTCATCACCGCGGTAATGGGATTAGATGAGCAGGCGAAGATCCAGCGGTTGAGCAACATCTGGTCTTCTGCGCTGGCGATAAAGGGATTCTGGCTATCCAATACGACAAGATCGGCCCGATATCCTACACTTAGCTGGCCAATGTTTTGGCCCAGCGCTCTGGCGCCGCCTCGTAGTGCCCCTTGATACAGCACGTTGCCGACGTGAGGCTCGCCTGGGACGATGAGCCGGTTGCGTCGCTGGGCTACCAGGCGCTGCCCGTATTCGAACCAGCGTAAATCCTCGCTGACGCTGACGCTAATATGGCTGTCGGAACCTATTCCCCAGACGCCGTTATGCTCCAGATATTGTGGGCCAGGGAATATGCCATCGCCGAGATTGGCTTCGGTGGTCAGGCACAGGCCGGCCACCGCACCGGATGTGGCGATCTTCATCGTTTCCTGAGGCGTCAGATGAGTGGCGTGGATCAGGCACCAGCGCGAATCCACGGGAAGATGGTTGTACAGCCACTCCACCGGGCGCTCGCCGGACCAGGCCTGGCAGTCATCAACCTCTTTTTGCTGTTCAGCAATATGAATATGAATCGGCTGCTGGCCAGGATGGCAGGCCAGAATGGCGCCAATCTGCTCCGGCGTAACGGCCCGTAATGAGTGGAAGCACAGACCGGTACGCTGCATTGGCTCGCTGGCCAGCCGCGATGTGAGCGACTCGTACATATTCAGGTAGCTGTCGCTATCGTTGATAAAGCGGCGCTGTCCAACGGAGGGCGGCTGCGCGCCAAACCCGGCGTAACTGTAGAGGACGGGCAGCAGCGTCAGGCCGATGCCGGTATGTTTCGCCGCGCTGGCGATACGCAGCGCTAATTCCGTCTGCTCTTCATAAGGCGCGCCGCTGCTGCTGTGATGCAGATAGTGGAATTCGGCGACCGAGGTGTACCCGGCTTTGAGCATTTCGATGTACAGATAGCTGGCGATGGTTTCCAGCTGTTCTGGCGTAATTTTATCTACCAGCCTGTACATCAGATCCCGCCAGGTCCAGAAGCTATCCGACGGGTTTCCCGCCACCTCCGTTAACCCGGCCATCGCCCGCTGGAAGGCATGGGAGTGCAGGTTCGGCATACCCGGCACGACGACCCCTTTGATGCGCGTCGCCTGCGGATTCGGCGCTGAGTTCTTTTCCAGCGCGGTTATGATGCCTTCTTCGGACACGGTTATGCCGACATTATTTGCCCAGCCATCAGGCAACAGCGCTTTTTCTGCCAACCAGACTGCCATTTTACCACCTTATTATCAGTGTTAATGTATATACATGTACATATATATACATCTAACAGGTCATAGAGTAAACTGACAACGTCAGCATATGAGGAATGGTTAATGGCGCGTAACAACCTGTCAAATTCGGATTCCATGGATGAGTTACTTGAACATCCCGCCCCCTTTTATGAAAGGGTAAAGGCCATGATCAAAACCAAGATCCACAGCGGGGCATGGCCCGCGAATTACCGTGTTCCTTCTGAAAGCGAGCTGGTCACGCAGTTTGGCTATAGCAGAATGACGATTAACCGCGCGTTGCGAGAACTGACCGCGGAGGGCTTGCTGGTGCGGATGCAGGGGGTCGGTACTTTTGTCGCCGAAATCCGCGGCCAGTCGGCGCTGCTGGACATTAACAATATCGCTGACGAAATCGCCAGCCGTGGCCATCGCCACCACGCCAGAGTCTTCAGACTGACGGAAATCGAAGCCGATGCCCAGCAGGCGTTCAGCTTTGGCATGCAACAGGGTTGCGGTCTGTACCATTCGCTGATTTGCCATTATGAAAATGGCGTACCGGTTATGCTGGAAGACCGACTGGTGAATATGCAGGTTGTGCCTGACTACCTGCAGCAGGATTTTACACGTATCACGCCGAACGCCTATCTCTCCTCAATTGCGCCGATTGTTGAAGGCGAACACGTTATTGAAGCGGTCAACGTCACGCGGGCCGAGTGTGTTTACCTGGAAATTGATGAACATACGCCTTGTCTGCAGGTCAATCGTCGGACGTGGACCGGCCGTCAGGAGAAGAAAATCGTCACCAGCGTGCGCCTGGTCTATCCCGGTCCGCGTTACCGCCTGGAAGGGAGCATGCGCAAATGATCCGTCTGCTCCCTGCCGGGTTGTATACGGAAATGCCCTGGAAAAACGGCCAGGGCGTGACGCGCGAAGTGGCCCGCTATCCGGAAGCGGGGGAATATGACTGGCGTATTTCCCTGGCGACCATTCGCCAGCCTGGTCCGTTCTCCGCATTTCCCGGCTACCTGCGCAATATCAGCGTGCTGGAAGGCGGCGGGATGTACCTGACAATCGATGGGCAGCGCAGCGCATTGATTACGCCTTTCCAGGCGCTGGGGTTTAACGGCGCGAGCGGCGTATCCTGTGAGATTGTCGGCGGCCCGCTGCTGGATTTTAATGTGATTTACCGGGAAGCCGCTATGCGGGCTACGGTGAGCTGGTGCGGGGCGGGGACGTGGTCGCATCAGGGCGGACTGCGGATATTGTTTAATGCCGGGCCCGCGTTGCGGGTGAGCGTCGGCGACCAACGCTATTTACTGGAACATTACGACAGCCTGCTGGTGGATGAAGCGGTGGCGCTGGTTATCCAGGACTCTCCGGGCGCGCGTCTGGCCCGCATCACGCTGATTCCCCTTTAATCACGCCGCAGGCTCCTTCTGCGGCGCCTGTTGTCACTCCTCTTCGCACAATGCCTGCAGCATCGCGCTGAGTTCGCCCTGATGAATCAGGGCGCGTAGCGCATGTATATCGGGGTAGAGCAGCGTATCTTTATCCCGGAACGGCACCGCCTGACGCACTCTCTCCAGCGTCGCCTCGCTGCCCACGGCGGCACGCAGCGGGCGATGGAACTCCAGCGCCTGACAGGCGCACAGCAGTTCGATGGCGACGATGTCTACGGCGTTTTCTACCGCCTTAAGCGCTTTGCGTGCGGCGGCAACCCCCATGCTGACATGATCTTCCTGACCGGCGCAGGTGGATACCGTGTGGATACTGGCCGGGCCGGCCAGACTGCGGTTATCGCCCGCCAGCGCAGCGGCGACGTAGGGTGGGATCATCATCCCGGAGTACCCCGAATCCGGCGAGATAAGAAAGGCCGGCAGCCCGCTGAGATGCGTATTGGTTATTCGGTCGCAACGGGCCTGGGAAGCGGTGCTCAACTGGGCAATGGCAACGGCCAGCGCATCCAGCGCCAGCGCCGTTGGCGCACCGTGACCGTTGCCCCCTGGCATCACGATAAGCCTGTCTTCTTCTACCAGAAACAGCGGGTTATCGGTCACCGAATTGAGTTCGATGGTCATAATCTGCCGACAGTGGGCCAGCTGGTCGCGCACCGCGCCGTGGATCTGGGGGATACAGCGTAAACTAAGCGCGTCCTGAACCCGGTGGTCGCGATAACGCGCCAGGATCTTGCTGCCTTTCAGCAGGCGGCGCAGGTTTTGCGCGGTTTCCTGCTGTCCGGGATGAGGGCGCAGGGCGTGCAGGCGGGCATCGTAGCCGCGCGTATTGCCCCGCATGGCCTCGAGGCACATCCCGCCCGCCATATCGGCGACGGGGAGCAGACGCTGGAAATCCGCCACGGCCAGGCAGCCCAGCGCGGTGATCTCATAGGTGCCGCCGACCAACGCGTGACCCTCTCTGGGGCCGGGAACATAGGGCGGGATACCCGCCCGCGTCAGCGCCTGTTGCGCCGGCAGCAGTTCTCCCTGATACCAGCATTTGCCTTCGCCGAAGACCGCAAGGCCGATATGGGCTGTGGCAATCAGGTAACCGACGGAGCCGCCGGCGGGTGACCACGGCGTGACCTGACGGTTCAACATATCGGCGATACGCTGCGCCAGCGCCGGGGTAACGCCGCTGTATCCCTGCAGCAGGGATTTTAACGTCACCGCCATCATGGCCCGCACTTCACGCACCGTCAGGTCCGGACCGACTCCGCAGGCGTGGCTGCGCAGCATATTCAGCTGAGTATCCGTCATCCTGTCCGGGGAAAGCCGGGTGGTGACCAGATCGCCGACGCCGGTCGTCAGCCCGTAGATTACCTGGCCTTGTTCAATAGCGCGCTGAATACGGCTGCTGACCCGCGCCATATTATCCAGCGCGGCCTTCTCCAGCGCGATCGGCGCGCCGTCGGCAATCCGCACTATCTCATCCACAGTACCCGGTGCCCGCCCGAGGGTAATGCTGCCGTTCAGAGGAGTTGTCATGTCTGCGACCTTATTGGCTAAATCCGTGTTTTACCAGCCACTGATGCGCGATATCGTCGATGTTGACAAATTCGGCAATTTTCTCGTTCATGTCGATCAGATCTTCAGTCGTTAGCTGAGCAGAAACTTTATTCAGCGTGGTGGTCACGGCGTCATTCAGCGCTTCACTGGCGACGATTGGCACAATATTTTGCGCCGCGAACAGATGTTTTGTGTCTTCCAGCACGACAAGGCGATCTTTTTTGATTGCTGGCGAGGTTGAAAGCAGATCGGCGACCTGGACCTGGTTATTTTTCATGGCGCTGAGCGTCAGCGGCCCGCCGACGTCCAGTACTTTAAAACTCTTAAAGTTCAGCCCGTACACGTCGCGCAGGCCGGAGAGCCCCTCATGGCGGGTTTTCCATTCCGCCGGGCCGCCCAGCACCAGCTGGCTGGCAACAGGCTGTAAATCGGCGATGGTTTTCAGTTTATATTTATCGGCGGTTTTCTGCGTCACGGCCAGAACGTCGATATCCTGAGCCTGGGAGATCTGCAGCATTTTAACTTTCTCCGGCAGCTTAGCGGCCAGCTCTCTGGCGACGTCCTCACTACCGTGTGCCGCATTTTTCGCATCCAGATAGCTCAACAGCGCGCCGCTGTATTCCGGGATCAGCGTGATGGAGCCGTCCAGCAGCGCCGGGATATACACTTCGCGGCTGCCGATGTTCAGCTTTTTCTCCACCGGGATGTTTTGCGCTTCTAACGCACCCGCATAAATGGTGCCCAGCAGTTGGCTTTCCGGGAAGTCTGCAGAACCGACAATGACTTTCGGCGCGGCCCAGGCCGATGAGGTCGCCGACAGCAGCAGCGCTGAACACAGCGTCAAAATACGTTTTTTCATATTCATTGAGGTATCCTTTTGAGCAGTGGAATGAGGTTATGGGTTTTTAATACGCCGGGTAATACCGGGTGAAACGACTATTTTTTGCGAGAAAGAGAACAAGCAGTCGATCAGTAAAGCCAGTAGCGCCACCAGCATGGCGCCGGCGATCATCTGGCTGAAATCGTTCGCCGCGCGTCCGTCAATAATCAGACGTCCGAATCCCCCCAGCGAGACATAGGCTGCGATGGTGGCGGTGGAAATAATCTGCAACGTGGCGCTGCGCACGCCGGAGAGGATCAGCGGAAGCGCGCAGGGCAACTCCACCTGTAGCAGGATCTGCAGCCGCGTCATCCCCATGCCGCGAGCGGCATCAAGGACATAGGGATCGAGCGCGCGAATACCCGCATGCACACCCAGCGCAATCGGCGGGAGCGCCAGCGCCACCAGCACCAGAATACAGGGCAGAATAAAGGCCATATCGGACTCAAACTCGCCGGAAAGTAAAATCACCAGCAGAATAATCAGCCCAAATGAGGGCAGGGAGCGCAGGGCGTTGGTGGTACCGATGAGCAGGCCTTCCCCTTTACCGGTATGGCCGGTGTAGCAGCCGACGGGAAACGCGATGATAAAGGCGATCGCCAGAGCGACAGCGCTATAGCTGATGTGCTGCGCCAGAAGGGGGAAAATGCCGCCCTCACCAAACCAGTGGATGGGATCCATAAACCAGGTAAGCATAATTATCCTCTCTGAGGTTGCCAGCGGCTGAGTTGACGAGTGGCGTAAACCACCAGCATATCCAGCAGCAGCGCCAGAATGATGCTGAGCGCGATCCCGGCGATGATGGGCGTCAGAAATTGCAGCTGGAAGCCCAGGGTAAACAGCGAGCCGAGCTGCGGTGCGCCGATTAATGCCGCGACGGAAACGATACTGACGTTAGACACCACGGCAACGCGCAGGCCGGAACCAATCACCGGCACGGCCAGCGGCAGGTCGATCTGGAAAAACTGCTGAGCGGGTTTATACCCGAGCGCTGCCGCGGACTGACGGGTATCGGCCGATACGGAGTCCAGCCCGTCGCAGACGGTGCGAACCAGTAGCGCAAAGCTGTAGATGGTCAGTGCGACCACAACATTAATGGGGTCCAGAATCTGCGTGTGGAGCAGCGGGGGCAGCAGCACAAACAGCGCCAGTGACGGAATGGTATAGAGTAGGCCAAACAGGTTAACGATCGCCGACTTGACCGATGGCAGGTGGTGAATACCCCAGCCGACAGGGATCGCCAGAATTAACCCTATCACTACCGGCACAATTGCGAGATAGCTGTGCCAGAGAAACAGGTTGAAGATTTTATCGCTCTGCGCCCATAGCCAATCGAATCTCATGCTCCCTCCTGGCGCGTGGATTTACACATGTCGAGTACTTGATCGAGGTGGATGGTCCCCTGCGGGATTTGCCGTTCATCGACGATCACGGCCCGGTGGTTGGGCGAGCTCAGCGCAGCGTCCAGCAAATGGCGCAACGGGCTCCCATGCTGGTGGAACGTCGCCCCCAGATTGATGTTGTCGTGGGTAATTGCTGTTGCCGGCTGATGGGTGTCGAACCAGCCAAACGCTTTGCCGTTTTGGGTAACCAGCAGCCAGCGGTCGATGGCCATCTCTTTGGCCTGCTCGAAGGAACAGTCCAGCTCGGCATAGGGCTCGTTGCGTAACCCGGTTTCTGTGTCGGCGGCGTGGAAACTCAGTTTGCGATAGCCTCTGTCTTTGCCGATAAAGTCCGCCACAAAGGCGTTTTGCGGCGTATTGAGCAGTTCGCCTGGGGAGGCCATCTGCGCCAGCTTGCCGCCAGGTTTAAGTACCGCGACCAGGTCGCCGAGCTTCATGGCTTCATCAATATCGTGAGTGACCATAATGATGGTTTTGCTCACCTCTTTCTGAATACGCAAAAACTCTTCCTGCAGCTGTTCGCGGACCACCGGGTCGACCGCGCTGAACGGTTCGTCCATCAACATAAACTCCGGGTCTGCCGCCAGGGCGCGGGCAACGCCCACGCGCTGCTGCTGGCCTCCGGAAAGCTGCCAGGGGAAGCGTTTGGCGATTTGCGGATCCAGACCGACGACTTCCAGTAATTCCCCGGCTCTGGCTCTGGCTTTACTTTTGGCGGCGCCGTTGAGAATCGCGGTGGTGGCAATGTTGTCGATAATGTTTTTGTGAGGGAATAAACCTGCATTTTGAATGACATAGCCAATACGGCGGCGCAGTTGCACGATATCCATTTGCTCGGTGGCTTCGCCGTTAAGCAGGATTCGGCCCGATGACGGTTCCACTAACCGGTTAATCATCCGCAATGAGGTGGTTTTTCCACAGCCCGAAGGGCCGACAAATACCGTAATTTTGCCACCCGGCGCTACCAGGCTAAGGCCATCTACTACGACCGAACCGTTGTCGTAGTGCTTAGTCACATTCTGGAAGGTAATCATCTTCACGCCTCTGATTGTTGTGTGTGGTGTTCCCGAATGCAGGGGAGTCACGCGACAAAATGCTGCTATGTATAATCTTGTATGTACAACTAGCAAAACTTGTGCCACTGCCAGAGGGATACGCAATAAGATGGTTATTTAGTTATTTTAAAACAATCGCTTATAGTGTGTTTGCGTTATCTGGTACTGCCGTCTATGGCGAGATAAGAAGTTATGACGAGATAGAAAATGCACTAGTGTTATCTTTTTGTGATGTTTTAGTGCACAAAAATAAGGCAGAGAGCTGTATTTTTGCACCAAAATGGCCCATCATCACGGTGTGTTCACGAGTGTATAGCGCAGCATGTCCTTCTGTTTTTATGTTAATTTGTTGAATTTTATTGGTTTTATAAATTAATTTCTAACCTGGCATCCAATATGCTTATCATGTATATACAATTAAAATGCAAATAACAAAACTAACAATTAATTAACATATGGCAGGTAACGGATAAGAAGGTAAAGCGCATGAGTAAACAAGCAACCCGTTTTCGCGATGTTGAAATCAGAGCCCCGCGAGGCACTAAGCTGAACGCAAAAAGTTGGTTCACAGAGGCGCCGCTGCGCATGCTGATGAACAACCTGGATCCTGATGTCGCCGAAAATCCAAAAGAGCTGGTGGTGTACGGCGGTATTGGCCGGGCGGCCCGCAACTGGGAATGCTACGACAAGATCGTTGAGACCCTGAAGCAGCTCAATGATGATGAAACGCTGTTGATCCAGTCCGGTAAACCGGTGGGGGTTTTCAAAACCCACGACAATGCCCCGCGGGTGCTGATCGCCAACTCCAACCTCGTACCGCACTGGGCAAACTGGGAGCACTTCAACGAGCTTGATGCACAAGGTCTGGCGATGTACGGGCAAATGACGGCCGGCTCATGGATCTACATCGGCAGCCAGGGCATTGTTCAGGGCACTTACGAAACGTTTGTGGAAGCCGGGCGCCAGCACTATAACGGTAGCCTGCGCGGACGCTGGGTGCTGACTGCGGGTCTGGGGGGAATGGGCGGCGCCCAGCCGCTGGCCGCAACCCTGGCGGGAGCCTGTTCGCTGAATATTGAATGCCAGCAGTCGCGTATCGACTTTCGTCTGCGTACCCGCTATGTCGATGAGCAGGCCAGCGATCTGGATGACGCCCTGGCCCGCATCGCCCGCTATACCGCAAAAGGAGAAGCGGTATCCATCGCGCTGCATGGCAACGCGGCGGAAATTTTACCGGAGCTGGTAAGACGCGGCGTGCGCCCGGATATGGTGACCGACCAGACCAGCGCACACGATCCCCTCAACGGTTATCTGCCGCTGGGCATGAGCTGGGAAGACTACCGCGCTCGCGCGCAGTCCCACCCGGTGGAGACGATCCACGCGGCGAAAGCCTCAATGGCCGAACACGTTAAAGCCATTCTCGCCTTCAGGCAGCAGGGCATTCCCACCTTCGATTACGGCAACAACATCCGCCAGATGGCGAAAGAGATGGGGGTGGAAAACGCTTTTGACTTCCCAGGCTTTGTTCCCGCCTATATTCGTCCGCTGTTCTGCCGGGGGATTGGCCCATTCCGCTGGGCGGCGCTTTCCGGCGATCCGCAGGATATCTACCGCACCGACGCGAAAGTTAAAGCGCTAATACCCGATGATGAACACCTCCACCACTGGCTGGATATGGCCAGAGAGCGCATCAGCTTCCAGGGGCTGCCGGCCCGGATCTGCTGGGTCGGCCTGGGACAGCGCGCCCGGCTGGGCCTGGCGTTTAACGAAATGGTCCGCAGCGGCGAGCTGTCGGCACCGATCGTGATCGGCCGCGATCATCTTGACTCCGGCTCCGTTGCCAGCCCTAACCGCGAAACGGAAGCGATGCAGGACGGCTCCGATGCGGTCTCCGACTGGCCGTTGCTGAACGCGCTGCTGAATACCGCCAGTGGCGCGACCTGGGTTTCCCTGCACCATGGCGGCGGCGTAGGGATGGGTTTCTCCCAGCACTCCGGCGTCGTCATTGTATGCGACGGCAGCGATGAAGCGGCGGAGCGCATCGCCCGGGTGCTGAGCAACGACCCGGCCACCGGTGTGATGCGCCATGCGGATGCGGGTTATGACATCGCGATTGAATGCGCCAGAGAGCAAGGACTCAACTTGCCAATGATTGCGGACTAATTTCTCCGGCGAAGGGGGCAATGTATCCCCTTCGCCTCACCGGAGTGCTGCCATGAAAAATAACAACACAACATACATCGAAACACGTTCTATTGAACCCATCCCTGACGGTGAACGCCACGGTAGCATTTTTAGCCAGTTCACCCTGTGGCTGGGGGCTAACCTGCAAATCACCGCCATGGTCACTGGCGCATTAACTATTGTATTCGGCGGGAATGTTTTCTGGTCGCTGGCCGGTCTTATGCTGGGGCAGATTGCCGGTGGGATTGTGATGGCATTGCATGCCGCGCAAGGGCCGCAGCTGGGGATACCACAGATGATCAGCAGCCGGGTACAGTTCGGCGTCTACGGCGCCTGCCTGCCGATTCTGCTGGTCTGCCTGATGTACCTTGGCTTTATCGCCACCGGGGCGGTGCTGTCCGGCCAGGCGATCTCAGCGGTTTTCCATACTACGGAAACCAGCGGCATTCTGCTTTTTGCTGCCGCCACGCTGGTTATCGCCTATGTCGGCTATCGGTTGATCCACCTGTTGGGTAAGCTGGCGAGCCTGGTGGGGATTATCGCGTTTATCTACCTGCTGTGGAAAATCAGTTCCTTTCCGGCTATTGGCAACCTGCTGAGTATCCGACCCTTTAGCTGGAGTACGTTTTTAACCGCCACCGGCCTTGCGGCTTCCTGGCAGATCACCTTTGGCCCCTATGTTGCCGATTATTCCCGCTATCTGCCGCGCAGCACCTCTCCCGGGAAGGTCTTTTTCGCCGTCGGGAGCGGTTCGGTGATTGGCGCGCAAATCGCGATGACCGTCGGGGTGCTGGCTGCCGCTCTCTCGCAGGGAAAACTGGTCGGTCATGAGGTGGACTATATCGTCGGCCTGGGCGGCACCGGCGCGATTGCCACGCTGTTATATCTGAGCATCGCGTTTGGTAAACTGACGATCAATACCCTGAATGCCTACGGCAGCCTGATGTGCCTGGCGACGGTGTACAGCTGCGGGAAGCAGCGAGTGCGCGTAAGCCAGTCGGTACGTCTGCTGGTGCTGGCGATGATTATTACCCTGGCGACCGCTATCGCGATTATCGGGCAACACTCTTTCCTGTCGGCTTTTAAATCCTTCCTGTTGTTCCTGTTGACTTTCTTTACACCGTGGAGCGCGATTAACCTGGTGGATTACTATTTCTTCAACCATCAGGCGATAGACATGGAGGCGCTGAACGATCCGAACGGGAAATATCGGGCGTGGAATGTGACGGGGCTCGGGGTTTATCTCGTTGGAGTGGCGGTACAGACGCCGTTTATTGATAGTGGATTCTATTCCGGCCCATTCGTGAAGATGCTGGGCGGTATCGACATCTCCTGGCTCATTGGGCTGGCGCTACCGGCGGGGCTCTACTATGTCCTGCGCAAAGCGCAGTCCGCAGCGGCGGCTGGCGCCGCCATCAGTCGTTAAAGGAGAGCGTCATGTATACCCTTTGGCACCACTGCCGGATCGCCACCATGGCCGCAGGGCATTATCAGTTGCTTGACGATGGCGCGATGCTGACCGACGGCGCAGTGCTGTTATGGGTCGGGAACCGGGCAGAATTGCCGGACTTACCCGTTGCGCAGCGGATGGATTTGCAGGGCAGGGTGGTCACGCCGGGACTGGTGGATTGTCATAGCCACGCGGTGTTTGGCGGCGACCGGGCCCGGGAATTTGAAATACGTCTCAACGGGGCGAGCTATGCGGAGATCGCGGCTGGCGGCGGCGGGATCGCCAGTACAGTCAACGCCACGCGACAGGCCAGCGAAAGCCAGTTGCTGGAGAGCGCGCGGCAGCGTATCCGGGAGCTGTGCCGGGACGGCGTAACGGCGCTGGAGATCAAATCCGGCTACGGCCTGGATCTGGCTAACGAACGTAAAATGCTGCGGGTGATCCGCCGTTTAGGCGACATATTGCCGCTGACCGTGCGCAGTACCTGCCTGGCGGCCCATGCGGTGCCCGTCGAGTATCAGGAGCGGGCAGATGCCTGGATTGACTATATTTGCGAACGACTACTGCCGGAACTGCATCAGGAAGGGCTGGTGGATGCGGTGGATGCGTTCTGCGAACACCTGGCATTTTCGCCCTCGCAGGTGGAGCGGGTCTTTCAGAAGGCCCGGGAACTAGGGCTGCCAGTGAAGCTCCATGCTGAACAGCTAACGCTACAGCATGGGGCGGCGTTGGCCGCTCGCTACCATGCGCTGTCGGCGGATCATCTGGAATATTTGTGCGAAGAAGATATCGCCGCAATGGCACGCCATGGGACGGCAGCGGTGCTGCTGCCGGGCGCCTATTACTTCCTGCGTGAGAAACAGCTACCGCCGCTGGATCTGCTGCGTCAGTACCGGGTGCCGATTGCCCTCGCCAGCGATTTAAATCCCGGCACCTCGCCGGTGTTGTCCCTGCGTCTGATGATGAATATGGCCTGTACGCTATTCCGCATGACGCCGGAAGAGGCGTTGGCTGGCGTGACGCTTAACGGCGCGAAGGCGCTGGGGCTGGATACAGTTTGCGGTTCTCTGGAAGCCGGAAAAGAGGCCAGCTTCGTGGCGTGGGATATCGCTCATCCGGCGGAGCTAAGCTACTGGCTGGGAGGCTCCCTTTCGAAACAGGTGATTTATCAAGGTAAGGAGGTTTATTGTGATTAAGGCGTTTGATTTGCAGCAGGGGAACCTGCCGCTTCTGGTCAGTATGCCCCACCCGGGAACGTTATTAACACCCGAAGTCGCCCAGGGGCTCACGCCGAGGGCGAAGCGTCTGGAAGATACCGACTGGCATATTCCCTTGCTCTATCAGACCATCGCGGACATGGGGGCCAGCACGTTATGCGCCCGCTATTCCCGCTATGTGGTGGATATCAATCGCCCGGCGGATGATAAACCGCTTTACAGCACGGCGACAACCGGGCTGTTTACCGATATCTTTTTTGACGGCGAAGCCCTGTTCGTGTCGGGCGGTGCGCCTGACGCGGCGGCGAAGGACGCGATACTAAAACAGGTCTGGCTGCCTTATCACCAGGCGCTTGCCGCTGAACTGGCACGCCTGCGTGAGAAATTTGGCTATGCGCTGTTGTGGGATGCGCACTCGATCAAATCCGTGGTGCCGCGCTTGTTTGAAGGGCGCCTGCCGGATCTGAACTTTGGTACGGCGGACGGCGCCAGTTGTTCGACGCAGCTCAGCCAGGCGCTGCTGGCAAGCTGCAATGCGTTCCCGCAGTATAGCCGGATACTCAATGGCCGCTTTAAAGGCGGATATATCACCCGTCACTATGGCGATCCCGTCAACCATATTCATGCTGTTCAGCTAGAAATGGCCCAGTGCTGCTATATGGATGAGAAGAGCTTTGCTTATCTTCCGGAGAAAGGGCAGCAGGCGCAACAACTGCTGGAGAGGTTGATTAATACTGCGTTGCAGTGGGGACGAGATCAGTACGGCGAGCCCGGAATGTGAACTCGTATATTGAAAAGCCGAAGACACAGGTACCCGAAAAGCCTGTAAAACAGCCGAAGGCGATAAGAAAGGGAAAGTGCTGACACAACGATCGCATAGCGTTATCCCCGCCCTGAAAGACGAGGATATAAGGGGGTTACGCTAACTGCCCGCATTCTCCCTCTTTTCAGAAGAAGTCAAGCAGGTGGTATGGCGTAGCTTTGTTTTCACCTGCGGGCCATTGCAATTTATAAGTGCTTCACGGATAAGGTCTGGAATTGAATGTCAGTCAGTTACAACGGGCGCGGGCTAAGAGACATATTATCATCGGCCACGATGTTACCTGAACTACCTGACCCGCCCCCTTCCTTGCGGAAAGAGGCTTTTCACAATACCAGGACTTAGCGGGGTTCATGAACCGTCTTCTGCAGGACGTGAGGCGGTCCCGTTTGCTTTTCTCATCGCCAGGCTGTACTGCCAGGTGGAAACCAGACAGACCAGTAAAACCGGTATCATCATCAGACCCAGAAGCTTCCATCCCAGTAAAGCCAGTATCACGCCCGCTCCGGATGTGGCTATCGCGGAGAAAACAAAACGGCTGGGCTACGCCCGCCGATGGCGTTCCAGACAGAGGATATCGACTGGCTGGTAGGAGCGCTTGATAAAGTACTGATGGCTTGCACGGCGAATAAACAGCAAAGCTGACGTTCTGGAAAAACACTGAGGTCAAAGCCACGCTGGGCGCGGCTGGAACATCTTACTCCGCAGCTTAAACTGGTCGCTATCCAGATTTTGCTGAATCAGATTGACTGTGAAACGGCCGGAAAAAAACTGGCAGAATTAATAGAGCAATTCGAGTTTGATATCACCGCTGCCGAACTGTCAGCGTATCTTTTTAAACCGGGCCATGCCTGACGGCTTACCCGGTAGCGATAATAGTGGAGACCGACGGAGGACTTCACTTTGGCCGCGGGATCAGCGTCCTGCGGATGGTTTTCATCAGAAGTTTATTGATGCAAGTAACTGATATTTAACATTAAATGCGTTGCTGGCACTTTGATGTGTATATCATTTGCTATACATTCGTGTTGTGTTATTCTTGTATATCAATTGCTATACAAGAGAGGTGTGTATGAAATCAGATGTTCAACTCAACCTAAGAGCTAAAGAGTCTCAGAGGGCACTCATCGATGCCGCTGCAGAAATCCTTCATAAATCGCGAACCGACTTCATTCTTGAGATGGCCTGCAAGGCTGCGGAGAACGTGATCCTTGATCGTCGTGTTTTCAATTTTAACGACGAACAGTATGCAGAGTTCATCGATATGCTCGATGCACCAGTCGAGGATGAGCCTGCCATTAATAAACTACTGGCAAGGAAACCTCAGTGGGATGTATAACTGCGCCCGAGCCGTTATCCAGCGCCCATCAACTGGCAGAGTTCGTCAGTGGGGAAACGGTACTCGATGAATGGTTAAAACAGAGAGGTTTAAAAAATCAAGCTCTTGGCGCTGCACGAACTTTCGTTGTTTGCAAGACGGGTACGAAGCAAGTAGCTGGTTTTTATTCTTTGGCCACCGGTAGCGTTAACCATACGGAAGCAACAGGCAGTCTTCGGCGTAACATGCCAGATCCTATACCGGTGATTATACTCGCTCGCCTGGCGGTAGATGTTTCATTGCACGGAAAAGGGGTTGGCGCCGATTTACTTCACGATGCGGTTCTACGCTGTTATCGCGTAGCTGAGAATATTGGCGTTCGTGCGATAATGGTTCACGCGCTTACTGAAGAAGCCAAAGGTTTCTATGCTCACCATGGATTTAAGGCATCGCAAACTCATGAGCGGACTCTGTTCCTTAAACTTCCATGACTAGTTACTGGAGTGGGGAGGTGACTGATACCGACATAATATATTGATTATCATATTATTTATTTCATTATTTAACATAATCTTTGTTATGCGCACTTTGATTGTCAGCACAAAGCGTTATTGTCGTCTCAGCACAATTCACACGCGTCGTGTACGCTAAGCCTTCATTTTGCTCAGCACAGGACCGCGATCTTATGTTGGTGACTATGACAGACAAAGAACTTTAC
>NZ_JAKUZW010000019.1:0-50453 GCF_030128605.1 Klebsiella sp. K5-45
GCTTTATTGTAGGTGGGCCAGTTGGAGATTTTGAACTTTTGCTTTGCCACGGAACGGTCTGCGTTGTCGGGAAGATGCGTGATCTGATCCTTCAACTCAGCAAAAGTTCGATTTATTCAACAAAGCCAAAACTGCCATGTCTGTGGGGAGTACCAGATTTTGCCGTCAGTATTAGCTAATTTCGGTTTTTCAAAGCAAGCCCATTTATATAATTCAAGATCAATGTCGAAAGCGTTTTTTCCTGGTTCCCAGGCTAAATCATGTTGAAGTACTGCTTTACCGAGTTGTCGCCAGAGTAATGGGATGTCATCTCTTGGTGTTGACTGTTCTCGTAATAACCGAATAGCAGGAACCAGCCGCTGATCGATATAATCCAATGCTAGTTTCCCAGGTTGTGTCGGCGTCATGAGCTGGCTGAAGAAATTGTTCTGTGTCAGTTCATCACGCTCCCGAAGTGTATCCAGTAATTGACGATTGAGTGCCGAAAGCTGTCGACGATTTGATGTATAAATAGGCAGTGAAGCAAAGCGGGACAGATGTTTTGCCAGTTCAGAATCAAGATGAATTTCAGCGTTGGGTACTTCACACCAGGCTCTCTCAATACGACCAACCTGCTGTTGAACATTGGCTGCCGTATTTTTTATATAATCGCTGGTTCTCTTATACTCCCCGTTTAATCGGGAAATTTCGTTCTTCCGGTTCAGCATCAGTGGGAGGACGAAGCGCTGATGCTGTTTACGTGAAATTTCTCCTGCACGGAGCAATTTTTCCAGATTGCGCAATTGGAAGCCTGCATGTGCCATATCATCATTACTATTCGCACTGGCCTGAAAAGCGGAAAAGTAATAATGTCGTGATTCCAGTAAATATAAACAGGTCAAATCCATATTTTTGCCGGATTCAGGCAGGCTGAAATCCAGATTCACACCGTTGGTGGCAGAGGCAGTTTGTGTCAGTACAATAACAGTACGTCGGGAATCGAATGCGGCCTGATAGGCATCACTGAACCCCTCTTTCTTCTGACATTCGGCGGTTAACAGACAAATCAACGCAGGCTCGTTATGTATGGTCACCGGGATAAACACATCAGTAAAATTCTTTAGCAGAAGATTGTCGGATAAAGGTGGATCCAGTTTTAACCATGTGAGGCAATCCCTGCTTTGTGCCGCTATTGCAGTAGTCAGCCATTTTCTTAAATAAGATATGGAATTAACAAAAGCCAGATGCCCTCGGTGTTGAGGTCTTTTTCCCGCAAGATCCAGCACATCAAGCAGTTTAAGTAGAATATTCTGGCGATATTCTGATTCGAAATCTGTTAAGGGTTCATCATCATTCTGGAAAAAATCGGGGGGCAGAGAGGCAAGCAGATCCGCTGAATGCGGGCTGTTCTTTATTTTATTAAAATCATGGATTTCAGTATTCAGTTGTGTCTTTCTGATGCTTTCCTTGCTGTTATTGATCTTTTCAATCGCGGTATTCTGTAACTGAATGTCACCATCGGTCTGAACATAGGGTATCGGTTCTTTAAACCAGGAATCAGGTCGGTTTTCAAAAGTAGTTCCGAGGAAGCTTTCCGTAACTGTAGGGTTACGTGCTTCTGCAATATAGCGTAAGGCTGAGTTTATCCACCGGACATCAAAGTGGTTGCAGGCCCTTTCAATATATGATGTGGCCGACAGTGCAAAAACGAGATTACGGCTGGCTAGTGACAGTAGTAATCCTTCTGCTGTTGTGGGCAAGAACGCACGCTTGATCTGTATTCGTAATGGATCGATATCGATATCCGCAATATTTTGTTTCAGCAACCAGTTAGTTAACCCAAAAATACTGGCATGTGTATTGGGCAAAATATTACTTTTTCTTAGTTCCCGCAGTTCAGGCAGATCGGTACGTGGTAACAAAAACCGGGACATATTTGGCAGGGTTGAGCCATAATATGACGGTCTGTAGTCATTAACCGGGTCAAACAGAAGTCGGGTTAACTTTTTTATGTATTCATGCGCTTCGTCTTCACTGGCTGTCAGATCTGTTAGCATCAGGTTAAACTGCCGAATAAATTTTTCTATCAGACGTAAAAAATCGCTGATATCAATTATTGACTCATTGTCCTGAGGTAAAGCGTTGGGTTTTATAATTTCATATCCATGCTCCGCTTTTCGCATAATGAGCCGCTCGCTGGTGACTAAATGATCAGAGCGAAATAAGTAATGCTCACCGAATGACTCACCTGTCAGATATTGTTGTAGTGGCATAACCAATGATCTGGCGTGTGTTAAATCGATATCTTTGTCAACTAATGTATTGTCCAGATTTTCAAGAAACTCAGCTAGGCGTACACGGATCATCGGAGCTGGCTCCGTTGCAACATGCTGCATACGTTGCAACAACCTGCGCCCCCCATCCAGCAACTGGCCCAGACATTCTGGCGGCTCCTGAACCCACTGGGCCTGAGCCAGATACTCCTGCAATACCTCGGCCTGATAATCAAACTCGTCAATAAAAATGATGTGATTACGCAACTCTTTACTGGACATACGTACTTTGCGCCGCCCATCGAAAAATGATGAAACCAGCTTTTGGGTTGTCATGATCAGCAGATGTTGCTTTTCGTCGCGCCAGGCAATGGCGGGAAGAATGCGTCGAACCCAGGCATGACGACGGAAATCATCAAGCCGCTGCTTCGCTGCCTGAGTAAGTTCATTCATTTCGCCGTATTTTTCTTTTTGCTTTTTAACCTCTTTTTCCAGAGACTTAATGTTCTGAATCAGCGTTATTTCTATCGCTGTACACGAATTGATTAACGCTTCTTTCTCACTGGCGATGGCAGCCCGAAATTGTGGGTGATAATTTTTTAGCGTTCTGTTGATACGGAGTATATTGTTGCAACTTTTGCGTAATTTTTCAGCCGTATCCTTACAGGCAAACAGATTAGTGGCATGCAGCTCATCGATAGACGTAAAAGGATTGGGTAGCGAAGCTGGAGAGAGATTTTTCTCATGAGGTAACGGTGTCGCTTCTACGGCAGAAACAATCTGGTCCTCTTGTGCATAAAGCACACTGACCCTGAATGGTTCTCCGTTACTGTCTTTATGCTCCGCTGTTTTCTCATAAATATCGTGCAATATGTTCCAGCGGTGGGTAACCAGAATGGCCTGAAAGCCTGCCTTTTTAATGGATTCCAGTGCCGGAAGTGCGTTGTCTTCATGACCAGGACGATAAAGCGAGCTCGTCTTCCCGCTACCTGTTGGCCCCTGAAGCTGGCAAAATCCTGCGATACGACGGGAGGTTTTGGATTTTTTTGCCCGAGAAAGGGTGTATTCAATAACGGCATTGTAGGAACGTAATATAGGGGCACTCACATTTCACCTCATCCATGTCGGGTTATCGAAGAGTAAAATTTCAGCAAATTCATGTTACGCCGATCGGGTATCATTTCAATGTTTAATATTAATTTCTCTTTACAAAACAACGCTTATGATGCATTTAATGTGTGAATGATTCGTTGGTGTGTTGTATTTATGACTTGATCGTGGGAGATCTCTTCCTTTTATATCAATCTGCGCACTGTATTCCACAAACCCTCTTGCAGCCTCCAACCAATCGCGGATTGATTGCTGAAGCGTTAGATGTTGCGCCTGAAGACATCTGGCCATCGCGCTACCGTAAATCAGAGTATCTATAAGGTAAACAGATCCTCCCGATCTTCTGCCTGCCCTTGCGGGTGGGAGATCGAGGGAACGCCAGTGACGCGCGGCAACTCAGCATCAAATCAACGGGAAATGTTTTTCAGGCAAAAACCGTTTCCTCTTTCTGCGCCAGTTACATTCGTATAATTTCCCCCATGCAATGAATGGCCATCCGGGCTGCCCTTACGCTTCACGACCTGCAAGAAGCGGCCTGATTTCAGGCTGGTCGTCCCGTTACCGACAATACCTTTGTAAATGTCGGACTGCGTTGCAGTTAAGGTCACTCTTCACACTGCGTTAATACCTGAACTGGTTTTTCGGTACAGGTCGTAAAACGGTGAATGTCTTGCATGTTATTCACTGAAATACCCGAATGCGTCTTCATCTTTGAAGTAATGACGCATGAATCCCTCATCCCATCACTTCATAATCCGCTTTATAGCTTTACATCTATATAGCATTTAACCTATATTTATTAGGGGGTCCCATGTGGACAATTAAAACAACGGATACGTTTGATCGCTGGTTTGCCTCGCTCAGCGATACCGACAGGGTCAGCATGCTTGCAGCACTGCTGGTCCTGCGGGAAAAGGGACCAGGTTTGTCCAGACCTTATGCCGATACGGTCAGAGGTTCCCGCTACAGCAACATGAAAGAGCTACGTATTCAGAGTCGGGGCGCTCCGATACGGGCGTTTTTCGCTTTTGACCCGACCCGTACCGGCATTGTGCTTTGTGCCGGAAATAAGGTCGGCAATGAAAAACGTTTTTACGATGAGATGCTCCCTGTTGCTGACAGGGAATTCACAAACTGGCTGAACACATTAAAAGAGAAGGAGTAACGCGATGGGCAGAACGCTGGAACAGCTTATTGCGGATGAAAAACCTGAAGTCGTGGCCAAAGCTCAGGCGATGGCAACGGACATACTGCTCAACATTCACCTTGCCGAACTGCGTGAGAAAGTACAGAAAACGCAGGTGGAGATGGCACAGGCGCTGGGCATCAGGCAACCTACCGTTGCAGGAATGGAAAAACCAGGGCGCGATCTGAAGCTTTCCACTCTCAAACGCTACGTTGAAGCGACTGGCGGCAAGCTACGTCTTGATGTTGAACTGCCGGATGGTTCTCACTACGGATTTGTACTGTAAACACTGGCGCTCCCTGAACCGGAGCGTCAATTCCTTCATGACGGGCAGTGGTCTGCATTGCCGAAGGCTTTGCTGCCGCGTGACCGTAAAACTGCACCAGACGAAAAATTTTCAGATGCTGCATCAGTACCAGTGAGTCACTTTAACCGCAAAGTCGCGAGAAAGTGACGCACGCAGTCCTTTCGACTTGCACCAGATAACTCAACTGCGCCAGCTCATGGCTGGATTCTGACACTGCCTTTTCAGGCCATTTAACCCATAAGGAGAACATGAACCGATACCGAGGAGGATCTGGACGATCCGGGGGATAACCCGCGCAAGCGGGCGGTTGCTCAGAGAGCACAACCGAAGCCCCACCACACCTCAACGGCTGCCGCCCCAGCGCTCGGGTATCGTTCGCAGCCCCAACAAAAAACAAGGGCTATTGGCCTGTGCGCCGGGGAACACCAGTTCCAGATGGCCGGAAATCTCTTGTATCTGCTTCAGAATAGCAATTGCCTGTCGGGAAAGCGGCACAATGTGCGGAGTACGCATTTTTGCGCCACGGCCAGAGAAACGAACTTTCTCAATCGTTTCCCGTGTGGCGGGAATGGTCCAGATTTTGTGTCTGAAATCAATCTCGCTCCAGCGGGCGAAGCGCAGCTCACTGGAACGGATAAACAGATGCAGGGTCAGCACCACCGCCAGCCTTGTAAGCTGTCGCCCCTGCTGATAATCACCAATGCGCTCAAACAATTCAGGTAACCGCTCCAGCGGCAGGGCGGGATAGTGATTTTTAACCGGCGGCGCGGTGACGCCTTCCAGATGCAGCGCCGGATTGTTTTCAGTCAGCCCCTGCTGAACGGCGTAACGCATGATGTTGCAGAGTAGCTGCCGGGTTCGGGACGCGACTTCAAGAAAGCCTTTGTCCTCGATAACTTTCAGCAACGCCGTGAAATGCTGTGTTTTTAACAACGTGACGGGCAGATGACCAATCGCCGGAAAGATATGATTTTCATGCTGGCAAGGATGCGCTCTGCATAGTCAGCCGACCACTTTTTGTTGGTTTTGTGCCATGCCACCGCAACGGCCTCAAAGCATTTTTCCGGTGACGCGGCAGCTTTTTCAGTCATGCGCTGTTGCGCGGGATTGATATTCTGCGCCAGTAGCCTACGGATACCGTCGCGCTGTTGGCGGGCGTCGGAAAGCGAGACCTGCGGGTATGAGCCTAATGCGATGCGGGATTCTTTTCGGTTGAAGCGATATTTGAGATACCAGAGGCGTGAACCGCCCGGATTGACAAGCAGATACAGACCCTGAGAATCGGTCAGTTTAAAGGGTTTATCAGAAGGCTTGATACTGCGGATTTTCGCGTCGGACAGGGACATATGGTGGTCACTCCATTATCGAACTGAAATGACCCCAAATCAGACCACCAATTTTCCCAGATGCGGAGAGATAAACAGATATGCACTGGGAAGAATTTTTACGCTAACTCATTGAATCAAAAACGTATAGAGACTCGCTGAGACGCATAAAAATAAGAATTTGGCTCCTCTGACTGGACTCGAACCAGTGACATACGGATTAACAGTCCGCCGTTCTACCGACTGAACTACAGAGGAATCGTGTGAACGGGGCGAATATTAACGATGACGCCGGACGCTGTAAAGCCTGTTTTTAATAAAATGAATCGTTTGCCGAATTATTCCTCACTTTGCGCAAAAAATGGCGTTTATCCGGCAAACGGATCAGGTTTCCGGCGTTGAGGCCTTCACCCGCGGGTACTTCCACAGCCAGCGGCCGCTCACCATGCGGAAGTAAAACAGCGCGCCGCGCACGGCCCAGTCGAGCACCATCCCTAACCAGACGCCGATCACCCCCATCCCCAGCACGATGCCCAGCGTATAGCCCGCCACCACCCGACAGCCCCACATACCGAGCATCGACACCCACATGGTATAGCGTACGTCACGGGCGCCTTTGAAGGCGCAGGGTAAAGTCCACGACAGCGACCAGATCGGCATAAACAGGGCGTTGAGCCACAGCAGCTGCTTCACTACCTCTTTTACGTCTTCTTCATGGGTATAGAACGAGGCGATAAAGCCCGCGAACGGGGCACTGCCCCAGGCAATCAGCGTCAGAATAATGGTCGACAGCCAGAACACATGCCAGGCCTGGAATTCCGCCTGACCAATCTGCCCTTTCCCCAGCCGCTTGCCGGTGATGATCGTCGAGGCGGAGCCGAGGGCGTTGCCCGGCAGGTTAATCAGCGACGCCACCGAAAAAGCAATGAAGTTGCCGGCGATAACGTTGGTGCCCATCCCGGCGACGAACATCTGGGTCAGCAGCTTACCGCCATTGAACAGAACCGATTCGATACTGGCCGGGATGCCGATCCCCATCACTTCCCAGATAATGGCGAAGTTAAAGGGTTTGAAGTAGCCTTTCAGCGACAGCCGAAGCGCGGGATTGAGGCCCACCATCAGCACCCAGATAGTGGCGATGGCGCCAATATAGCGGGCAATGGTCAGCCCGAGACCGGCGCCGACAAAGCCCAGCCCCGGCCAGGAGAAGAGGCCATAGATGAGCACGCTGCTGATTAGGATATTGAGGATGTTCATCCCGCCGTTGATCAACAGCGGGATTTTAGTGGTACCGGCCCCGCGCAGCGCCCCGCTGCCGATCAGCGCAATCGCCGCCGCCGGATAGCTCAGCACCGTCAGCTCGAGATAGGTCAGCGCCAGGTCCTTGACCTGCAGGGTGGCATCGCCGGCGACAAAATTAATAATTTCCTGACCAAAGGCGTGGATCACCCCCGCCAGCACAATGGAAAACAGGGTCATAATGGCCAGCGACTGGCGCGCGGCCGCTCTCGCTCGCCGCCGATCTCGCTTGCCGAGGCTAAAGGCCACCACCACCGTGGTACCCAGATCGATGGCGGCAAAGAACGACATGATCACCATGTTAAAGCTATCGGCCAGACCCACCCCGGCCATGGCCTCTTTTCCCAGCCAGCTGACAAGGAAGGTGCTCAACACCCCCATCAACAATACGCAGGCATTTTCCAGCAGAATGGGCACAGCGAGGGGGCTGATTTCGCGCCAGTACAGCACACGATAACGCTGACGTTTTTTAAACCAGGATGTCCGTTCGACTGCCTGGCGTACGGCGGAGGTGACGTTCAAGAGAGACCTTAGTGAGAGATGTTGAAACAACATTTCAAATGATGATCGAGAAATGGATATCCTGCAAAGTATTTTTCCGTAATAATTGTCGGAAATGACAACAAATTGTTGATGGAAGCGGCAGTTGCACCTGAACGGGCGAATTGATGTTTGACAAAAGATTTTTCGCCGCTAAGATACGACTCCACACGATTCCTCTGTAGTTCAGTCGGTAGAACGGCGGACTGTTAATCCGTATGTCACTGGTTCGAGTCCAGTCAGAGGAGCCACATTTAAGAAGCCTGCTTTCGAGCAGGCTTTTTGCTTTTCTGCGTCTCTGGCCTTAACGCAGAATCGCATCCAGCCCGGCAAGCACCTCATTGACAACGGCGACAGGTATGCGTTTCAGACGCTTGCCTTTCGCTACCGCCACCCTACGCCCCAGGTATCCTCCATGAACACGCCGCCGCTCAGCCTGAAAAAGCGCCCGGCGGTAGGATGATTTTGCTGACGCTTGCGGGTGAGATAGCGTGAATGAATCACTCTGTCCCATGTCTTATAAGGAGGCGCCATGAACCTCAGACAACAGCAGCAGCAGGCGTTTGACCGCAGCGGTCAGCCGCTTATCGTCGGCGACGTCATCCACTGTCCACTGCCGCCGGAGACCCTCGCCGCGCTGGGTCCGGATTCCCCCTATGTGGCGCAGGTATACGGTTCGGGTCTGACCGGCGAGGTTTACCGGCTGCGCATCGCCGGCAAGGAGTATAATTTAAAGAAACGACGCGCCGTCGCCGGCGTTGCCAATCTTAACGGCCAGCTGTCGTTTTTGAATGAGGTACAGCGCCGACAGGCGTTGCAACGGCTGAAGGATAACCCGAATACCGCACCGCGCTTCACCCACATCGTCCCAACGCTGTATGCCGATTATCGCCTCGGCATCCTGCTCTCCCCCTGGATCGATGGCGAGCCGATTCACCAGTTGACCCCGCCGCTGATCGCCCAGCTGTTCACCACGCTGGAAGCCTGCGAGGAGCAGGGACTGATGGAGTGGGATCTCTGTAGCGGGAACCTGTTGGTGGACCGGGAGGAGCAGCTGTGGCTGTTCGATTTTGGCTATATGTATCCCTTCGACCCGCTGAGAGAATTCAACAGCAATGGTCTGGCCGACCCGCTGTTTCACTTTGTCGAGCGCTTTGAGACCCGTTTCTTTTTTAGCTGGCTGATGACACGGGTGCCCGATGCCGAACAGCAGCTGGCGCAGTATCGCGAGATGAAGCGGCTGGCCGTCGAAAGCTACCGGCGCAAGCTGGTATGGCTTCGCGCCCGGCGGGCAGCCCCGCAGGTACAGGCTCATTTTCAGCAGATAACGACGCGCTGGGAGACGGCGCTGGCTGACCCTTCCGCACTGCGCCGCTTGTTTGCCCTGGAAGCCTTCCGCTCCCATGTGCTGGATATTGAAGACGACCTGCATGGCCAGTCCTGCACCTTGCTCACCCTGCAACGTATCGACTGGGTGATAGGCCAGCTGGAACAGCATTATCGCTTTATCGCCGACGAAGGCGGCCTGTTTTACGACAACGCTGGGAAATCGCAGCAGGCGCTGCTCGGTGACTATGCACAAAAGCGGCAGCAGGCGCAGCAGTACCTGCTCAATGCCGCCGCGGTAAAGGATTAACGGCGCTCGCGCCCCTGTTTCTGCTTCGCCTGATACATCAGGCGGTCGGCGGTGGCCACCAGCGCGTTGAGACTGGGATGGCTGGCGGGATCGTACTCGACGCAGCCCCAGGAGAACGCCAGCTGCCAGGGGTGAGCCGCCTGTTGATTGAAACGCGCTACGTTGTGGCTGAGCGTCTCCATTGCCGTCGCGGCATCGTGGCGGCTGGTATTAGCGAACAGAATAATAAACTCATCGCCTCCCTGCCTGGCGAGGATATCGGATTCACGGAAGGCGGTTTTCATCAAATCGGCGATGGCGATCAGCGCGCGATCGCCCTCTTCATGCCCCCAGGTATCGTTGATGTGCTTAAAGCGATCGAGGTCGACAAACGCCAGGCTCACCGGCTCATGGCGGCGCTGGGCCGTCAGCAGGGCATACTCGGCGAGGGTGAGGAATCCCCGGCGGTTAAACAGTCCCGTCAGCTCATCGGAGGTTGCCGCATCCAACACCTTGAACTCATCCTCCACGATCGCCGCCAGATCGCTTAAGATCTGTATTTCATGCGCGGAGAACGAACGCGGCTGATGGTCCATCAGACAAAAAGACCCCACCGTCGCGCCATCCGGCAGCTGAACCGGGTACCCGGCGTAAAAGCGGATAAACGGCGCCTGAATCACCAGCGGATTGTCGTGAAAACGCTCGTCCTGCTGCATGTCGTTAACGATAAGCGGGTCGGTTTGCAAAATGGTATGGGCGCAAAATGAAATATCTCTCGGCACCGTGTCCACATCCAGACCGGCACAGGATTTGATGTGCAGCAGATCTTCCCCTACCAGGCTGATGGAGGCCACCGGCAGGTTATACAGCGAACGGGCAAGCCTGGTCAGGCGATCAAAGCGTTCTTCTTTTCCGCTATTCAACAGCCCGGAAGAGCGAAGCGATTGCAGGCGACGCTGCTCGTCGGGATGAAGTCCGGCTAATTTCATTGTCTCTCTCTTGTCTCTTGCGCAGAATTCCACCGGGATTCCCGCTGGAAACCCGGTGTTTTATCCTGCCAGGGGAAAAATAGTCGTCAGGTATCCCATGAGTTAAGCAGATTTCCCCTGCTCGTCAACCGGCGCGCCCCGGCGACTGGCGGCCAGGGCGCTGGCGGAAGGCCATTGACGGCTTTCCGCCCGGCGAAAGGGAAGATCAGGCGCGGATAAACGCCAGCAGGTCGGCGTTGATGGTATCGGCGTGAGAAGTGTGCATCCCGTGCGGGAAGCCAGGATAAATGATCAGCTGGCTGTTGGGCAGCAGCTGGTCCTGCAGGATAGCGGCATTTTTATAGGGAACGACCTGATCGTCATCCCCCTGCATAACCAGCACCGGCAGCGTAATCGACTTAAGATCTTCGGTCTGGTCGGTTTCTGAAAACGCCTTGATGCCTTCATAATGGGCTTTGGCGCTACCGATCATCCCCTGTCGCCACCAGTTCTGGATCGTCCCCTGCGACACCTCCGCCCCGTCACGATTGAAGCCATAGAACGGGCCAGAGGCGACGTCGAGATAGAACTGGGCGCGGTTAGCCGCCAGCGCTTTGCGGAAACCGTCAAACACCTCGATCGGCGTGCCGCCAGGATTCTGTTCGGTCTTAACCATCAGGGGCGGGACGGCGCTGATGAGCACCGCCTTCGCCACCCGCCCCTGCGGCTGACCGTAGCGGGCCACGTAGCGGGCGACCTGGCCACCGCCGGTAGAGTGTCCAACATGGACCGCATTGTGCAGATCCAGATGCTCCACTACCGCCGAGACGTCTGCCGCATAATGGTCCATATCATGCCCCTCGCTGACCTGATCGGAGCGGCCATGGCCCCGGCGGTCGATAGCGATGACCCGAAAACCTTCGGCAAGGAAAAACAACATCTGGTTATCCCAGTCGTCGGCGCTTAACGGCCAGCCGTGATGGAAAACAATCGGCTGAGCTTCCTTTGGACCCCAGTCTTTGAAGTAAATATTGACGCCGTCTTGGGTGGTGACAAATGCCATGTTACAGACTCCTCTCTCAGGATAACCAGCCTGCAGGCCCGTGCCTGGGCTGAATGCCGACGGCGGCCGGCTGAGATGCCAGCCGCGCAGGAATGTGATGCCAGTAACAGTGTAGAAGAAATTTATCACCCCGCCGGACGACTTATCCCGTCTCGCTTGATCGGCTCGCTCAAGCCCAGCAAGCGCCAGCGGCTACGCCGCACTCTCCTGCTGGCGGATCCGCACAATCAGCGCGCCGAGCAGCGCCCAGTCCAGCAGCACGGCGAAGGCAAAGCACACACCGCCGCGTCCTGCCCCGGCGGTGTGCCAGGTCAGCAGCGTCGCCGCGATGGCGACAGCCACGCTCAGCGCCGTGGCGCCGCTGATGCGGCTACCCGACAGTGCCGCCCGTCCCGCGGCAACGCGCCAGGCGACAGCCGCCCCCGCGCTGCCGAACGTCACGCCGGGGAGCAGCGCCGGCCAGGCCTGGCCGCCATACCACGCCACCAGCGCCAGCAGCCAGCCGGCCGCCGACAGCAGGAAAGCCCAGCGCGTTGCCGCCAGGGGCGCCCGATAGAGCCTGGGCTGCGCGCGCGCGAATCCCCATCCGGCGCCGAAGGCCGCGATCAGGAGCGCCAGCAGACCCAGCGTGCCGCTCGCCCCGATAACGGGAGCCATGATTAACAGCAAGGCCCCGGCGGCGAAGAGCACGCTGAGAGCGATGGCGCGGCCGCGCGGGTCGATGGTTCCCGCCGCGTCCGCGGCGGCATGGTGGTGTAAAACGTGCATATTCAGCTCCTGACACTGTAAACGACATGAAAATAACTCATGCCATCGTCTTTACATGCCCGTAGCCTATCGCCACTATACAGGGACACACAAACGCATAGTTTTCAGCCATAGATGAGAAAAACTCAGCCATGAGAACACCCCGCCTGCCGCCGCTGGGCGCCCTGCGCGCCTTCCACGCCGTCGCCCGCCAGCGTAGTTTTAAACTGGCCGCCGGGGCGCTCGGCGTCAGCGCGACGGCGGTCAG
Organism: Klebsiella sp. K5-45; assembly: GCF_030128605.1. Classification (NCBI taxonomy): domain Bacteria; kingdom Pseudomonadati; phylum Pseudomonadota; class Gammaproteobacteria; order Enterobacterales; family Enterobacteriaceae; genus Klebsiella; species Klebsiella sp. K5-45. The sequence goes on from NZ_JAKUZW010000019.1 coordinate 12,681, forward strand.
CCATCAGATTAAACTGCTGGAATCAGTCCTGGAGTGCCGGGTCTGCGAGCGCAGCGCGCAGGGCGTCAGCCTGACCGCCGACGGCGAGATCCTCTACGCCGCCACCCAGCGCGCCTTCAGCGCCCTGGAGCAGGCCGTTGTGCAGATTGCCCAGGCCCGCCAGCCGCCATCCTTAACCGTCACCACCACCTCCAATTTTCTCACCCACTGGCTGGTGCCACGGCTGGCGGACTTCACCGCCCGCTTTCCTGCTATCGACCTGCGTCTGCACACCAGCGTCGAACGGGTGGATCTGCATCTGGGCACGGTGGACGCCGCGATTCGCTATCGCGAAACGCCCGAGCCGGATCTGTGCTGTACGCTGCTGCATGAGGATCGCTTTATCGTGGTCGCCAGCCCGACGCTGGCCCTCAGTCGGCCTGACGATCTGGCGGAAGTAACACTGTTTCACGTCGCCAACCGGCACGTACCGGCGGATTCGCCGAGCTGGGAGAACTGGCGTCGCCGCTATGGACCGCCGACGCTGAATATTGACGCGGGGTTAACATTTAGCGATGAAACCCATGCCCTGCAGGCGGCGGTGGCTGGCCAGGGGGCGGTGATCGCCAGCGAACTGCTGGCGCGGGATCTGCTGCAGCGCGGAGTGTTATCCGCGCCATTCAGCAGCGCGTTACCGGGCGCCAGCTACTACCTGGTCACCACCGAGGCGGCAGCGCAGCGGGGGGATATTATCGCGCTGCGGGAGTGGCTGGTGGGGCAGATGGCCTCGGGCGACAGCGGCCAGCCGGCAGCGGGATAGCGGCCTTACCAGCCGCAAACGTTGGTCTCTTCGTCGGACTCATAGCCGCGGACGATATTGATCAGCTCCTTCACCGCATCGGCCGCGGTGAGCGGGTCGCGCAGCGCCGCCAGCGAGGAAAAGCTTTTATCGACCGAGACGCCGTTATTGTTATTGGTGACCGTCAGCACAAACTCCCCCTCTAAATTGTCGTCCGGCAGATCGCTCAGCAGCCCATTAACGGCCTCCACCGCCTGCTGCGGAATATACAATACCATCGGTTTGAGGAATATTTTTTCTTGTTTCCGCTGAAGGCGGCCATTCTCTACCGCTAAGGTATAACCTTTATTTTCACTGTTCATGCTTTTAGCCCTCGATGAGAATATTCGGATCAACATAGAAGTCGACATTAAATACCGTGTCCTCCGACAGGGCCTCAATGCAGTGCCATTTTTCCGGCGGAAAAACGCCAAACTGGCCGGCTTCAATGGTCAGGGTTTCAACCGGCTCGGGGCTGCTCTCATCGGCATAGCCGAGATAGCGGATCGCCCCCTGCATCACCGACAGCCGGGGATAGACCCCCTGGCGGGTGCCAGCGTCCAGATGGCGGCGCCAGATAGAGGCCGGCGCGGTCTCCTTTGTCCACAGCGGCGTGCTGCGGGTATGAACGTAATGGGTGGGAATAATAATTCGCTGCATGATTGCGCCTCACTTTACCGTCGCACAGGATACGGTCAGAAATAATCGATATGATGCATATCATATACCTCTTTCAAAGGGGAAGGATATTATTTTGCTGGTGAATTTTACCTCTACTCCTTTTTATACCCCTCAGGGATTAACGCTTTGATAAAATAAAAAAGGCGATTACAGTGTCCTGAAATCGCCCCGCAATAATTATGTTAAGCCGTTTACATTTAAATTAGCGCAGCGGACTCGGTTTGCCGATTAAATAGCCCTGCACCAGGTCGCAGCCCAGCGCCTGTAGCGAGGCCAACTGCTCTTCGGTCTCCACGCCTTCAGCCACAATACGCATATGCAGGCTCTTTCCCATGCTGATAATCAGGCGCACGATATCCAGATCGTCTTTTTGCTCCGGAATATTAATAACAAACGAGCGGTCGATTTTGATTTTGTCGAACGGGAAGTAGCTTAAACGTGACAACGAAGAATAGCCGGTACCGAAGTCATCGATGGAGATTTGAATGCCCTGCTCGCGCAGCTGGCTGAGAATTTCCAGCGAACGGGTGTTCTCATTGAACACGTCCGACTCGGTGATCTCCAGATCCAACCGTCGCGGGTCGAGGCCAGTCTGCTGCAATACGCTGATAATGGTGTCGGTCAGCGAGGTGTTCATCAGCTGAATCGGCGAAACGTTGACCGAGACCTTGAGCGGCGTCGCCCAGCTGGCCGCTTCGGCACAGGCGGTTTTCAGCACCCACTCGCCGAGGGCATTGATAAGGCCGATTTTCTCTGCCACCGGGATAAACACCGTCGGCGGCACGGCGCCGCGCACCGGATGGAACCAGCGAACCAGCGCTTCGTAGCCGTAGATTTCGCGCGTGACGGTATCGGCGATCGGCTGGTAGTAGACTTTGAATTCGTCATGGGACAGGGCCTGCAGCAGATCGTCTTCAAACGATTTATTCTCCTGCAGACGCTGCAGCATCCCCGGCCGGAAGATTTGTACATGGCCGCTGCCCTCTTTTTTCGCCTCATACAGCGCGAGGTCGGCGCACTTGTACAGATAATCGGTCCGGCTTTCGCCATCAGAGATCACGATCCCGATGCAGGCGTCGATATTAATCTGCGCATCGTAGATCTGATAGGGCTGGCTGATCTTCTCCCGGATAACATTGGCCCGCTCGAGGGCCATCTCTTCGGTGAGATCGTAAGAGAGCATCGCGAACTCATCGCCGCCGAGGCGATACAGCGTCTCAGAGGTTTTACGGAAAAAAGAGAGGCGGCTGGCCAGATCCTGCAGCAGCTTATCGCCGGCGTCATGGCCGAGGGTATCGTTTACATCCTTAAAGCTGTCGAGGTCAAAAAGCATCACCACGGCGCATCCGTTATAGGGACGCACCTGATTGACGATCTCCTGCAGACGCTGCCAGAAAGAGAGACGGTTTGGCATACCGGTCAGCGAATCATGGTAGGCGTCGTACTGAAGACGACGGTTCTGCACCTGCAGCTTCTCTTTCGAGACCTGCAGATCGTTGGCCAGGGTTTTCATACGAACGTGGGCGCGCCGCAGGTTATTATTCTGCCGCAGCATCAGCAGCCCGAGGGTAATACACATGGCGATCAGCAAAATGGAGATCACCGAGTAGATATAATAGAGATGCTGAATTTTATCATGGGTGATATTAACGATATTAATATCTTGCGTCAGCGTGGCGGCCGCCATTGAGGTCAGGGGACCATCCAGCTCGCTTAACACCGGCAGGATCGCTTTAACCTGTGCCGGCGTCATGGTGTCAACTTGTTTATCAAGCAAATGAAGATTGCGGATCAGCGTGGCGACCACCGCCTTCCGCTGTTCGCTTTTATTAATAAAGCGACCCAGATCGCCCTGCTGCAGAAGTTCGATCTGGCTCATCATGATCTCGAGGCGCAGGCGCACCTCATCGTGGTCCGCCCCTTCGGCCCCAATCGCCATGCCCGCCAGACGAGACTCCAGTCGCATATATTCCGATACCATCTGCGACATTGACCACGAGTCCGTATAGCGGGTAAATTTTTGCAACTCACTTTGTCGCTCATGCACCAGATAAGTAATATATCCAGTAACAATAAACAACGACAAAATAATAGCCGTGAGTATTCGATTCAAGATCCAACCCTTACTCTATAATAATCTTAGAAACTTGCCAGGCCGATCGGGAATAATAGATCTGGTTCTGTAATTCAGCACTGCTGTCGTAAGGGTAGACGATAAATAACGGGCCTTTATCCCGAACGCGCATATATTCGCCGTTCATTTTTAACGCCATAATGACCGGGAATTTATAAAAATCGTCCATCGGGATAAGGGTGGTGTAGTCGTTGAGCGCCAGCACGCGGACGGATTGGCCTTTAGCGCCGACTAAATCCATGAGTTTATTAAGGGGAATGCCATCAAAACGGACCTTCCCGGTGTACCAGGGGGTGGTGGTTTCCACCGTCTTCATGCCCAGTTTTTCCAGCATCGCGAGATCAAAAACCGCCTTGTCACCGACGTTCGTATTTCCGATTTTCCCGGAAATGGTCAGTACAGGTTTTCCTGTCGGCGCAGGCAGTTTTTCAGCATAAGCAGAAGGCAATGACAGAACAAAATAAAACTGCAAGAAGTAGACGCATTTAACTCACCATTCCAGAGAAGGAGACATGTTAAGTGTAAACCATTTACGTCAATTCTTAAAAGGTGCTCCTCTTTGTTATCCGTTGATTTAATTAAAAGTATAAGCTGGCTGGCAAATTGCCAGAATGTTTAGTAAAGGGTGTGATTTCGCCCGCCTTTCCGGCCGCTTATTTTTGCACCAGTTCTCCGCTTAGCAGGCAAACTACTTTCCTCCACGGCCGCCGCGCGGTAGTCTCAGAGCAGACGCAATGCTAAAAGCGTCTCATTCCAATAACAACGAATATGTGACTGACAGGACAGGGTATGGATTCAACAATAAGCGTGCAGCCCGACGAGGCGCCGGATTCGCTGCATCGGGCCCGGCGGGCGGCATGGGGCAGCTTTGCCGGCGCCGTGGTCGACTGGTACGATTTTCTTCTCTATGGCATTACCGCCGCGCTGGTGTTCAACCGCGAATTTTTCCCGCAAATCAGCCCGGCGATGGGCACCCTTGCCGCATTTGCCACCTTCGGCGTCGGGTTTCTTTTTCGCCCGCTGGGCGGGATTATCTTTGGCCACTTCGGCGACCGTCTCGGGCGCAAGCGGATGCTGATGATGACCGTCTGGATGATGGGTATCGCCACCGCCTGCATCGGCCTGCTCCCGTCGTTCAGCCAGATCGGCTGGTGGGCGCCGGTGCTGCTGGTATTCCTGCGGGCGGTTCAGGGCTTTGCCGTCGGCGGCGAATGGGGCGGCGCGGCGCTGCTCTCGGTGGAGAACGCTCCGAAGGGAAAAAAAGCCTTTTACAGCAGTGGCGTGCAGGTGGGCTACGGCGTCGGCCTGCTGCTCTCCACCGGGCTGGTATCGCTGATCAGCAGCCTGACCACCGACGAGCAGTTTCTCAGCTGGGGCTGGCGCTTACCCTTCCTGTTCAGCGTGGCGCTGGTCCTGATTGCGCTGTGGATCCGTAACGGTATGGCCGAATCGCAGGAGTTTGAGGCCCAACAGCGCCAGACCAACGCGCCGCAGGTGAAAAAGCGGCTGCCGGTGGTGGAAGCCCTGCTTCGCCATCCCGGGGCGTTTTTACTGATTATTGCCCTGCGGTTGTGCGAACTGCTGACCATGTATATCGTTACCGCCTTCGCCCTCAATTACTCAACGCAAAACCTCGGCCTGCCGCGTGAGCTGTTTCTCAACATCGGCCTGCTGGTGGGCGGCCTCAGCTGTCTGACTATCCCCTGCTTCGCCTGGCTGGCAGACCGCTTTGGCCGTCGGCGGATCTACATTACCGGGGCGCTAATCGGCACGCTGAGCGGTTTCCCGTTCTTTATGGCGCTGGAGAGTCAGTCCGTTTTCTGGATCCTGTTCTTCGCCCTGATGCTGGCCAATATCGCTCATGATATGGTGGTCTGCGTCCAGCAGCCGATGTTTACCGAGCTGTTCGGCGCCAGCTATCGCTATAGCGGCGCCGGCGTCGGCTACCAGGTAGCGAGCGTAGTCGGCGGCGGCTTTACGCCGTTTATCGCCGCGGCGCTGGTCACCTTCTCCGGGGGAGCCTGGCACAGCGTGGCCCTCTATCTGACCGCAGGATGCCTGCTGTCAGCACTCACCGCGCTGCTGATGAAAAAACATACCGTCGACTGACCAGCCTTCGGAGGGCGCGACCCGCGCCCTCCGGTAAGGAAAATGCATGTCTTTATTGCCTCTGGCCGACTGCTGGCCACGCCGCTTTACCCCCGCCTCGCTGGCGCTGCAGTTTTGCGAGGACCCCACCCTGGCAGAACTGCCGCTGTTTGCCAAAGCCTGCGCCGGCGAGGCCGTCGCCCAGCTCTGGCAGGCGCCGCAGGGATTCGTGGTGCCGGGGAGCTATCGTCAGTTTGCGGACCTGCCGGCGGTCAGCGCGCATTTTGCCGCGCGGGGCTGGCCGGTATGGCTCCGCCGCTCTGGGGGCGGTCTGGTGCCCCAGGGGCCGGGGATTATCAACCTCAGCCTCGCCTGGCCGGTGCAGCAGCCGCTCGGCGAAGCCGCCGAACCCATCTATCACTCGCTGTGCGCTGTGCTTCAGCGCACCCTCGCGCGCTTCGGCGTTGCCAGCCACCCCCGGGCGGTGAGCGGTTCCTTTTGCGATGGCCGGTATAACCTCGCCTGCGGGGAGGGAGAGGCGGCGCGTAAGATTGTCGGTACCGCCCAGTACTGGCGGCCGCTGACGGCGAGCGGCGGCCATGTGGTGCTGGCCCATGCGGTGATCCTTATTGACGCCGACCTGAGCGCGGCGCATCAGGCGGCGAACGCCTTCGAAGCGCAGCTCGGCAGCGGGCGGGTCTACCGCGCCGACAAAACCGTCACCCTGGCGCAGTTGCTTCCCGGCGAGCGCCATCTGCTCCCCCGATTCAGCGAAGCGCTGGCGCGGGAGCTGGACGCGGCTCGCTGAAGGTTGCTTTCAGGTAGCGGCTGAATGTCTCCACCGCGCGCGACACCCGCGGAGTATAGGGCCGGATGACGTACAGCCGATCGGCGAACACTTCCACCGGCTGCCACGCCGGCAGCAGCTCCTGCACCTGCCCGCGGCCGATGGCCTCCCGGGCGCTAAAATCCGGCAGCAGCGCCACCCCCAACCCCGCCAGCACCGCATCGCGCAGCGACTCGCTGTTGTTGGTGGCGAACGGCCCCTGCACGTTGATGGTCACCCGTTCATCGGGCGTCTGGCGGGAGGCAAACGTCCACTGCGGGCGCTGGGGCCCACGGGGGTAGGTCAGGCACTGGTGATGACGCAGATCGTCAGGCGTCTCGGGGCGGCCATGGCGGCGGATATAGTCGGCGGACGCGACGATCAGCGTCGCGGTGTGGCACAGCGGCCAGGCGACGTGGGTGTCCGGGAGCGCCTCGCGCCGACAGTGGCGGATGGCGAGGTCGAACCCTTCGCTGCCGAGAGAGACCAGCCGGTCGGTCACCTCCAGCTGCAGATGCAGCTGGGGATGCTGATGCAAAAAGGGCGCGATCGCCGGCACCAGCTGTTGACGGGAAAAAGCCACCGGCGCGGTCAGGCGCAGCGTCCCCCGCAGCGGCCCGCCCTCATCGCAAGCGCCGGTGAAAATATCCCGCAGCTGGCCAAACGGCTCATTGAGCTCCGCCACCAGCCGCAGCCCGTCGTCGCTGAGGCTGACGCTGCGGGTGGTGCGATGGACCAGTGTTTTACCGGTCACCCGCTCCAGCTCGCTGATTTTCTGGCTGATGGCCGACTTGCTGATCCCCAGCTTTTCCGCGGCCCGGGTATAGCTTTTCTGCTCTTCCAGCACCGTTAGCCAGTAGAGATGGGCCCAGTAACTCTCCGGACGACTCTCGCTCATGTTGATTGTTCACCAGTAAAAACAATGTATTCAACTATAGCGGTTTTTGCCCGCGACGGCATCGGCTAGCATCTTTATCAGACCGCGATTATTGCCTAACGATAAGGAACACCTGCATGCCATTACTGACATTTGACCTGATAGAAGGCCGTACGGAACAGGAGATCAGAACCCTGCTGGATGCCGCTCATCGCGCCGTGCTGCGCGCCTTCGAGGTACCGGAACGCGACCGCTACCAGATTGTTCACGAAAACAAAGTCCACCATATGGTGATTGAAGATACCGGCCTCGGACTGACCCGCACGCGGGATCTGGTGGTGGTGCGGGTCTATACCAGCCCGCGCAGCGACGCGCAGAAGCAGCGCTTCTTCGCCATATTGCAGGAGGAGCTGGCGGAGCACTGCGGCCTGAGCGGCGATGATCTGATGGTGTCGATTATCAGCAACCAGAAAGGCGACTGGAGCTTTGGCCGCGGGGTCGCCCAGTATCTTACCGGCGATCTCTAACCCGCGGCCGGGAGAGCGCTGTCAGCGGCGGCCAGCCGCCGCGATGCGCTGGCGCGCCTGCTGTTCGATATTTTCCAGCAGTTCCTGGACATCGTCTTCGTCAATGTCCAGGAACTGTCCTTCCAGCAGCGCGGCGTGAATATCTTCCCGGGTAACCGAAATGCCCAGCGGCACCGTCCGGGATTTGACCTCCTCTGCCGCCAGCGGATGGGGGTAGCGGCGGCCAACCAGATTGTTAAACACGATGGCCAGCAGCGCCAGCATCAGGGAGTTGAGCAGCACCGGCGTCAGCACAAAGTGATAGCCTTCGCTGTGCACCCCGGCGCCGCCGAGGATCGCCGTCAGGGCCACCGCGCCGCCGGGAGGATGCAGGCAGCGCAGAAAATACATTCCGGCGATGGCCAGCGCCGCCGCCAGCCCGCAGGCCAGCGCCGGGTCGGGCACCAGCATACCCACCGTGACGCCGATCAGCGCCGACAGCACATTGCCGCCGACAATCGACCACGGCTGCGCCAGCGGACTGCTCGGCACGCCAAACAGGAGTACTGCCGAGGCGCCCATGGGGGCAATAAACCACAGGTTAACTTCGCCCAGCAGCCAGTGGCTGAACATGCTGGTCACCGCCAGGCCGGTGCCGGCGCCGATGGATCCCAGCACAATATGCCGTCGAGCCACCGGCAGCGCATGCGGCTTCAACCGCCCAAGGAAAATCCGCAGCCGTGAAAACAGGCCCGCGGGAATGACACTCAACATCGCTTTATCGCTCAGATCATAGGAATAACTTATATTTTATTTTCTTTTTTTAACCTTACATTAACAACCCTGTATTTCACAGGGGATCGCGCGGGCGTCGATTTCCAGGCGGCACAGGGCTGTGAATTCTCGCCCGGACTGATAGAATCCCTTTTCTGTCAGGGGGATACCCCTTTGCGAACTGAAGGTCATAACCCAGTGAATAATAAAATCTCTTTAGCGAAAGAAGTGGCATGGGCCAGCCAGAATATGCCGCGTACCCTGCGCCAGGTCGCCGCCCTGCCCGACCTCAGCGGCGTCCGCCTGGCCTGCTGTATGCACCTCGACATGAAAATGATCCCGCTGGTGCAGGGGATCCTCGACAAGGGCGCTCAGGTCTTTTTAACTACCTGTAACCCCACCACCGTGCAGGACGACGTGGTGGCCTGGCTGGTGGAGCGTGGCGCCGAGGCCTGCGCCTGGCGCAATATGAGCGATGCCGACTGGCAACAGTCATGGGAAAAAGCGATCGCCTGGCAGCCGACTCACCTGTGCGAAATGGGAGCCGATATCACCACCCTCCTCCACCAGCGCGGCGAGTTCGGCAACATCGTGGCTGGTCTGGAAGCCACCGGCTCCGGCGTCAATCGGCTGGGGGATATTCAGCCCGGCTATCCGATCTTTAACTGGGACGATCTGCCGGTCAAAGAGGGGCTGCATAACCGCCATATGGTCGGACTCACCGCCTGGCATACCTTCTTCCAGACCACTCATCTCACCCTGCATGAGAAAAAAGTGCTGGTCATCGGCTACGGCCTGGTTGGCCAGGGCGTCGCGGCGGCGGCAAAAGCTTTTGGCGGCCAGGTGATGGTGGCGGAGATCGATCCTGCCCGTCGACTGCAGGCGGCCTATGACGGCTGGCACGTGGTCGATCTCCAGGAGGCTATCGCCTCGGCGGACGTGGTCGCCACGGCGACAGGCGGTAAAAACGTGGTTAATCGCCAGGCGCTGGACCGGGCGAAAGCGGGAGTGTTTATCCTTAACGTCGGCCACGTGGCGGAAGAGATCGATGGCGAATACCTGCGCCAGTATCCTCAGGAAGAGGTGATGCCGTATATCAACGCCTACCGCATGGCTGACAAAACCGTCTACCTGATGGCCAATGGCTCGATGCTCAACCTGACCGCCGGCTTCGGCGACAGCCTGAACGCCTTTGACGTCACCCTGGCGGTGATGGCCAGCGGTATCGGCCATATTGTCAGCGACGGTATGCGCGCCCCGGCGCAGGTTTACCTGCTACCGCAGGCGGTCTGGCAGCAGGCGCTGTAAACCCGGCGCATCGTCGAAGCGATGCGCTTTATCATCAGGACATTGGCGCGCTATCGGGCAGCACAATGTTGCTCTGCGCCAGGGTCCCCATCTGGTGGTACATCGCGCTGGCGGCATCCAGCAAGTGCATGGCCAGCGCGGCGCCGCTGCCCTCACCCAGGCGCATGTCCATATCGAGATACGGGCGCAGACCCAGCGCGTCGAGGGCGATCCGCGCCCCTTTCTCCGCCGACAGGTGCGAAGGGATAAGATACGGGTGCGCCGCCGGGGCCATGCGGCAGGCCGCCAGAGCCGAAGCGTAGGAGAGGAAGCCATCCAGCACCACCGGTAAGCCGCTGGAAGCCGCCCCGAGGATCACCCCGGTCATGCCCACCAGATCAAAACCGCCCACCTTCGCCAGCACGTCCAGCCCGTCCGCCGGGTTCGGCTGGTTATAAGCGATCGCCTGGCGCACCACCGCCACCTTATGGCCCCGCTGCGCCAACGGCAGATTAGCCCCGCAGCCCACCACCGCGTCGGGGTCGCTGCCGGTCAGGACGCTGATCGTCGCTGCCGCCGGGGTGGTATTGGCCATCCCCAGCTCTCCCACGCCAAAGACTTTCACTCCGTCGGCGGCGAGCTGGCGGGTGAAACGTATGCTGGCCAGCAGCACCGTCTCCGCCTTCTGACGGCTCATCGCCGCCGTCCGGGCGATATTCCCGCTACCGCGGGCCACCTTGAGGTTGATCAGGCCCGGCAGCGGCTCGGCGTCGATGCCGACATCCGCCACCTCCACTCTCACCCCGGCCTGCGCCGCCAGCACGCAGACGCCGGTGTTGCCCCGTACCATATTGCCGGCATGAATGGCCGTCACCGCCTGCGGCGAAGGGGTCACGCCTTCATGCCAGACGCCGTGGTCGGCGCACATGACCACGATGGCTTTATCGCTCAGCGCCAGCTGCCCCTGCAGCCCCGGCAGACCGGCCAGCTGCACCGCCAGGCTCTCCAGACGGCCAAGGCTGCCGGGCGGCTTTAACAGGCCATCAATATGCTGCTGCGCGCGCGCCATGCCCGCCACATCGGGCTGCGGAATGGCAGCCAGTAACGCCGAAAGTGTTTCCATTCTGTTCCTCACCGTGGATGCCAGGCCTTACAGTAGCGCCAGTAAAAAGAATACTTCGCCCAGCTCGATCGCCGCTCCGAGGGTATCCCCGGTCTGCCCGCCGAGGGTGCGCTTCAGCGCCCACCCCAGGCCCCCGATCAGCACCAGGGCGATCAGCGCGGCGCGCAGCCCCTGCAGCCCCAGCAGGGCGGTGGCCAGCGCGATCGCTATCGCCAACGTCGTTAGCGTCTGCTGCAGGCTAATCTTGCCAATAAACAGATTGCCCAACCCTTTTTCCCGCGCATAGCGATGGCGATACATCAGCAGTACCGCCATCCCGCGACCGACGGCGCAGGCCGCCGCCAGCGCCGCGATGGGGTTGACATCGCGTAGCAGCAGTTCGCCGACCACCAGCATCTTGGCCACCAGCACAAAAATCAGCGCCAGACCGCCGTGGGTCCCCAGCCGGCTGTCGCGCATGATCTCCAGCATCCGATCGCGAGTGCGGGCGGAGAAGATGCCGTCGCAGGTATCGGCCAGCCCGTCAAGGTGAAATCCGCCGGTGAGCAGCGCCAGCGCCAGCGCGCCGAACAGCGCCGCCAGCGGGACGCCGCACCATGGCTGCAGGAGGTACACCACCGCGCCGGCGATAGCGCCGAGCAGTAAACCGACCAGCGGGAAGGTGACGATACTGCGCTGGTACTGTTCGATCTCCAGGCCCTGGGATAACCGCGCCGGGACCGGCAGACGGCTGATAAACGAGAGTGCAGCAAAGAATGACTTAATCACGTGGGGTTGACTCCTGTCGGCGAAAGCAGCGGAAGAGTTCTGTCGCGCCCGGTCAGCACCTGAGTTTGTCTTCTGGCGAATCGATCGTCGGAGAGGTGAGAGGTGTTGAGATATCGCCCTGACGCCGCTGCGTCAGATGCCCGGCCAGGATGAGAGAAACCTTTCCGATATCAATACGTTTTCGCGGGGCAGTATAGCAAAGAGTCGGCGAGGAGAGGCAGTTGCCGGGACAAAGTTTTCGCAGAAATATGCGTTGAGGAGCTGGTAGTGCAGAACAGCCCGGCGACGCTGACCGCCGCCGGACAGCAGGGATTAGCCTTCGACTTTGGCTTCGCCCATCACTTTCAGTTTTTTGGAGATGTCGCGACGCTCTTTGGACAGCTCGGCATTCTTGATGATGTAGTCATCAACGCGGTCTTCGTAATCGCTCTTCATGCTGGCGATGATGCCCTGGATAGCTTCCACGCTCATGCCCGGCTTGATGTAGTCGCTGAGATTGTCCAGCAGCAGAACGCGCTTCTGGTTATCACGGATCTTTTTCTCAACGTCCTGAATTTCACGCTGCAGTTTGTTCTTACGACGGTACAGACGAACAAACTCCAGTACGTCCTGGAAAGAAGGCTTAGTTGTTTCCATTTTTACACCCCTAATAATTGAGATTCGGATTCGTAAAGCGACTGCGTTATAGGGCTAACATAACTGCTAGCAGTCGCTGATGACAATGTTTTTTCCTTTGCGTTTATCATAACCCTAAACGCTGCTGAATCGAAACAACCCATGCAGTTACCCGGCGCATCTGGTGCTTATTTGCGCAATGCGCGGCAGATCAGATGCGACAGCAGCTCCAGCTGGCGTGCCAGTTCAATAGAGAGCCAAACATAGCCATGGATCGGGGTTTCCGCCAGGCTGTCGTCCCCCTGCTCTTTCATCAGCTGGCGCAGTTCGAGGACAATCTCATTCAGCTTTTCATTGTTGGCGCGCACAGGCTGAGGGTTTCCTTCGTACAGCGCGTGGGCGATGGCCAACAACGTCTGCTGGGTCATCTGCTGCGTCTCGCGTAGGGTGTGCGCATTGAGCATCACGAAGTGACCCGGACGGGTTGCCCACCAGGCGTTGATCTGCAGCTCCAGCATGCACACGAGGTTGCGGCTGACGGTCTGGATAGCCTCGAAGATCGCCTTCTGAATATGCGTCTCTTTGCTGGCGGGAGTGATCAGCCCGCGCATTTTGACGACGTCGTTGAGCGCCTGCTGAAGATGTTTTTCCAGCCGCGGCCGATCCACCAGATTTGGCGAGAAGCCGGCCTGGTAGAGGCGGTTGAAGTTGGTGACGTAGCTGGCCATCTGGATACGCCAGTGGATAAACGCCCGCTGCGGCCAGATACCGGTAAACAACATTGCCAGCAGCGAGCCGAAGATCACGTCGCCGCTTCGCCACAGCGCGGTATGCATATCGCCGGGCGGCGCCCCGACCACCACCGACAGGGTAATGCCGATCAGCAGCGCCTGATAGGGTTTCTTGCCCAGCGCCAGCCAGCCGCAGAGGAACATTGCCGCTGCGCACCAGAGGACCATCAGCGGCAGGGAGATAAGCTCAAGCTTCAGCGCCACCAGCCCCAGCGCCGAGCCGAGGATCGTGCCGCCGATGCGCTGAAACGCCCGCGGCACGACGTTGCCCCAGAAGGAGATCGGCCCCATCACCACCACCAGGGTAATAAGAGGCCAGGTCCCCTCGGGCACGTTCAGCAGCCGCACCAGCAAAAAGGTGAGCACAAAGGCCAGCGCAATCCGCACACCATGCACCACCCGATAATGGCGATACAAGCGGATCTCAAATGGCTTGAGTGATTTATCAGCGCGCACAACCCTCTCCGGCAAAACGAAAAGGCCAATTGTAACTGCTTTTTCGCCCGGAGCATGCCGGGAATGTAAAAATCCTTGTCCGGAACAGGGGTAAACCGCTACGACGCAACGCGCTCAACGGGGACATACATGTCGATATCCCAGTAGCCGTCATGGTTGCCATCGTTGAGATAGATCTCAAAACAGGGCCTGGGGGCCACGCGATGCGTTGTGCTCTGCAGCAGACTGTCGAAAAACTGCATCCACGGGGTAGCAAAATCGTAATCCACCACTCGCGCGCGGGCGCAGGCGTAATCCCCGCCGGCAATCGCCGCCAGTATCACCCCTTCGCTGTTGGCGGGAATGACGTAATCCTCGTCAACGGCGACCACGGTGGCGCAGCGTAGTTTTTCCGCTGGCACGTCCTCCGGGTTATCGTAGTAGACGGCAAGCCACTCGCGGGCGGGCACCTGATGGTTCTCAACCCACATCATCAGTTGCTCAAACCCCTGCTTGACGGTTTGATCCCAGGGCCCGACCAGATGGAAACCGGCAATGGTTTTCTTGCCGAGGGTGGTGACGCTGTAGTTCATCTTGCCTCCTTCGTGAACATATTACTGTATAAATGTACAGTTAATCTAGCAGGAGATCCCCCCTCAGTATGTGCGCGAATTCACAGAGTCGCCATTGCGGCTGATGAAAAAAACGGCGATTTTGTCGCCGCGTCTGCCGGGCGGCAGGCGAAAAAAAACCGCCTGCAAAGAGGCGGTTATCATGGTTACAGCTCGTGGTGCAGGTAATCGCTCATTCGCGAGAATACCCCGCCTTTATTAATGCTTTCGAGGGTGACCAGCGGATAGTGGCCCACGACCTTGTCGCCGTCATACAGCGAAATCTCGCCGACCCGCTGGTTGGCGGCGATCGGCGCCTCCAGATCCTTTTTATCCAGCACGTATTTCGCCTTAATCCGCGATACTTCCGCCTTCGGCAGCGCTAACCAGAAATCTTGATCGGTGCCGAGCTTAATCTGCTCTTTATCGCCGTACCAGATGCGCTCGGTGCCGACCTTCTGCCCCTTCTGCAGCACCTGCACGGTGTCGAAGTTCTGCTGCCCCCAGTGTAACAGTTTAGCGGCCTGCTGCTCGCGGCCTTTCGGGCTGTCGGCCCCCATCACCACGGCGATCAGCCGGCGCTGGCCATCCACCGCCGAGGCGATCAGGTTGAACCCGGCGCCCGATGTGTGGCCGGTTTTCAGGCCATCGACGTTCATGGTTTTATCCCACAGCAGACCGTTACGGTTTTGCTGGGTAATGCCGTTCCACGTCAGGCTTTTCTGGCTGTACATGTGGTACACGTCAGGCTCGCCATGGATAATCGCCCGCGACAGCACCGCCAGGTCATAGGCCGAACTGTGCTGGCCCGGGGCATCGAGGCCGTGGACGGTTTCGAAATGGGTGTCCTGCAGATGCAGTTTTTCGACATACTGATTCATCAGGGCGACAAACTGCGGCTGACCGCCGGCGACATAGTCGGCCAGCGCGACGCAGGCGTCGTTGCCGGAGTCGACAATCAGCCCACGGCTGAGGTCGCGGACGCTGACGCGGTCCCCTGGCTTTAAAAACATCAGGGATGACCCGTCGAACACCGGGTTGCCCTTCGCCCAGGCGTCTTTACCCACGGTGACGATATCGTCAAAGGTGATACGATGGCTGTCGATGGCGCGATCGACCACGTAGCCGGTCATCAGTTTGGTCAGGCTGGCAGGATTACGCTGCTGATGTTCGTTACCCGCGGTCAGCATCTGACCGGTGGTGTAATCCATCAGCACCCAGGAGCCAGCCTGAATGGAAGGCGGCGCGACCGTAGCAGGTAAGTCGACGGCAAATGCGCAGGAAACGCTCGAAGCGAGCAAAGATACAGCAATAAACAAACGGCCTTTCAACGGCATATCCTCTAGATTTACAGATCCGCCGTCCTTTTTACGGAACTTCGCGTTTCATATCAGGGTTTAATTGCAAGAAAATATGACACAGCAGAGGAAGTTGCTTGCCGTTACCCTTCTGATGACCGGGCAAATCGTTTACCATACCGGTCGCACGCCACCACGGATAATGAACAGACTATGCAAGATAGCGTCAACCAGCCCGGATTTTTATTCCACGATTATGAAACCTTCGGCACCAGCCCTTCCCTTGACCGGCCGGCGCAGTTCGCCGCCATCCGCACCGACGCGGAGTTAAACGTGCTCGGCGAGCCCGAGGTGTTTTACTGCAAGCCCGCTGACGATTATCTGCCGCAGCCGCAGGCGGTGATGATCACCGGGATCACCCCGCAGGAAGCGCTGGCCAAAGGGGATAACGAGGCCGCGTTTGCCCGCCGCATCCACGATCTGTTCACGGTGCCGCAGACCTGCATCGTCGGCTATAACAACGTGCGCTTTGACGACGAAGTGACGCGGAATATCTTCTATCGCAACTTCTATGACCCTTATGCCTGGAGCTGGCAGCACGATAACTCGCGCTGGGATCTGCTCGACGTGATGCGCGCCTGCTATGCCCTGCGTCCGGAAGGGATCGTCTGGCCGGAGAATGACGAGGGTCTGCCGAGCTTCCGGCTTGAACATCTGACCGTCGCCAACGGTATTGAACACCAGAACGCCCATGACGCGATGGCCGACGTTTACGCCACTATCGCCATGGCGAAGCTGGTGAAAACCCGGCAGCCGCGGCTGTTTGACTATCTCTACAGCCACCGCAATAAGCGCAAGCTAGCGACGCTCATCGACGTGCCGCAAATGAAGCCGCTGGTGCATGTCTCCGGCATGTTCGGCGCCGCGCGCGGCAACACCAGCCTGGTGGCGCCCCTGGCCTGGCATCCGGAAAACCGCAATGCGGTGATCATGGTCGATCTGGCGGGGGATATGGCGCCGCTGCTGGAACTGGATGCCGACGCCCTGCGCGAGCGGCTTTACACCCCGCGCGCCGAGCTTGGCGATCTGCCGGCGGCGCCGATTAAGCTGGTGCATTTGAACAAATGTCCGGTGCTGGCCCAGGCCAATACCCTGCGCCCGCAGGATGCCGACCGGCTGGGGATCTCCATTCAACGCTGTCTGGAGAATGCCCAGCTGCTGCGGGCGAATCCGCAGGTGCGGGAGAAAGTGGTGGCGGTCTATGCCGAAGCCGAGCCGTTCGTGCCGTCCGAAAACGTCGACGCCCAGCTTTACAATGGGTTCTTTAGCGATGCCGACCGCGCGGCGATGAAAATCGTGCTGGAAACCGAACCGCGCAATCTGCCGGCGCTGGATATCACCTTCGCCGACAAGCGCATCGAACGCCTGCTGTTTAACTACCGGGCGCGCAACTTCCCCGGCACGCTCGATGAACATGAGCAGCAGCGCTGGTTAGAGCACCGTCGTCAGGTATTTACGCCTGAGTTTTTGCAGGCCTATGCCGATGAGCTGCAGATGCTGTATCAGCAGTATGCGGATGATAAAGAGAAGCTGGCGCAGCTGAAGGCGCTGTGGCAGTACGCGCAGGATATTGTCTGATTGGCGGACATGCCCGGGCTACAAACGATGACCGGGGAGGACGCCTGACCGTAGGCCCGCGCAAGCGCAGCGCCGCCGGGCATTGCCTCCCCAGTTCGTGCTTACCTTTTTGCCCGGTGGCGGCTTCGCCTTACCGGGCCTGGACGCTGGTACCAGAGTAGCCCGGGTAAGGCGCTAGCCGCTACCCGGGATGACTGGCTTAACTTTTCGCGCGGCTGGCGATGATTTCATCCGCTACGTTGCGCGGCGCTTCCGCGTAGTGGTGGAACTCCATGCTGTAGGTTGCTCGTCCCTGAGACATCGAGCGCAGCGTGGTGGAATAACCAAACATCTCCGCCAGCGGCACATCGGCGCGGATGATCTGGCTGCCGAAGCGCTCTTCCATCCCCTGCACCATCCCGCGACGGGAAGAGAGATCGCCCATGATATTCCCGGCGTACTCTTCCGGCGTCTCCACCTCCACGTGCATCACCGGCTCAAGGATCACCGGGTCCGCTTTGCGCGCCCCTTCCCGGAAGCCGAAGATCGCCGCCATGCGGAACGCCATTTCCGAGGAGTCCACGTCGTGGTACGACCCGAAGGTCAGGGTCGCTTTCACGTCAACCACCGGATAGCCCGCCAGCACGCCGGTGCCCATCGCTTCGCGCAGCCCTTTCTCCACGGAAGGGATGTACTCGCGCGGCACTACCCCGCCTTTGGTGGCGTCCTCGAAGACGAAACCGCTGCCCGGCTCCAGCGGCTCCAGGGTCAGCACGACGTGCCCGTACTGTCCTTTACCGCCGGACTGGCGCACAAATTTGCCTTCCACGTCCGTCACTTTCTTGCGCAGGGTTTCGCGGTAGGTGACCTGCGGACGACCAATGTTGGCCTCAACGCCAAACTCGCGCTTCATCCGGTCGACAATGATCTCCAGATGCAGCTCGCCCATGCCGGAGATAATCGTCTGGCCGGACTCTTCATCGGTATGCAGACGGAACGACGGATCTTCCGCCGCCAGCCGCTGCAGCGCGATGCCCATTTTCTCCTGGTCCGCTTTGGTCTTCGGCTCAATCGCCAGCGAAATCACCGGCTCCGGAAACTCCATCCGTTCGAGGGTAATGATCGCATCCGGATCGCACAGCGTATCGCCGGTGGTCACATCCTTCAGCCCAACGCAGGCCGCGATATCCCCGGCGTGCAGTTCGTCAACTTCATGGCGATCGTTGGCCTGCATCAGCACGATACGCCCGATGCGCTCTTTCTTGCCCTTCACCGGGTTCCACACCGCATCGCCTTTCTTCAGCGTCCCGGAGTAGACGCGGATAAAGGTTAGCTGGCCGACGTAGGGGTCGGTCATCAGTTTGAACGCCAGCGCCGACAGCGGCTCATCGTCGCTCGGGTGGCGTTCCGCCGGCTGGCCTTTCTCATCCACGCCCTGTATCGCCGGAATATCCAACGGCGACGGCATCAGCTCCACCACCGCGTCGAGCATGCGCTGCACGCCTTTGTTTTTAAAGGCGCTCCCGCAGAGCACCGCCTGGATTTCGCCCTTCACCGTGCGCTGGCGCAGACCGGCGACGATCTCCGCCTCGTCCAGCTCGCCGGTTTCGAGGTATTTATCCATCAGCGCGTCGCTGGCCTCCGCCGCCGCCGAGACCATTTTCTCCCGCCACTCGCGGGCAGTCGCCAGCAGATCGTCAGGGACCGGTCCGTAGCTGAAGGTCATGCCCTGAGTGGCGTCATCCCACAGGATGGCGCGCATTTTCACCAGGTCGACGACGCCGGTGAAATGCTCTTCGGCGCCAATGGGGATGACAATCGGCACCGGGTTGGCCTTCAGGCGGTCGATCATCATCTGCACCACGCGGAAGAAATCCGCCCCGGGGCGATCCATCTTGTTGACGAAGGCCAGCCGCGGGACATGGTATTTATTCGCCTGGCGCCAGACGGTCTCCGACTGGGGCTGCACCCCGCCGACGGAGTCATACACCATCACCGCGCCGTCGAGCACGCGCATGGAACGTTCCACCTCAATGGTGAAGTCCACGTGCCCCGGGGTGTCGATGATATTGATCCGGTGCGGCTCGAAGCTGCGGTCCATACCCGGCCAGAAGCAGCTCACCGCCGCCGAGGTAATGGTGATCCCGCGCTCCTGCTCCTGGGCCATCCAGTCGGTGGTTGCCGCGCCATCGTGTACTTCACCCAGCTTATGGCTCATCCCGGTGTAAAACAGGATGCGCTCGGTGGTGGTGGTTTTACCGGCATCGATATGCGCGGAGATACCGATGTTGCGATAACGTTCGAGGGGGATGGGTCGGGGCATGATGCGTCCTTAGTCGTTTTGACTGTCAGTCTGCGGTCGGAATGATCCGCAGTTCATTTAACTGCCGCCTATGATAGTACAATTGTACGAGTATACTCGAACTATTTTAACTATTATTATGATTGGTCAGGTTGCGGCGGCGCGCGTGGCATCAGACCTGGAGTTTGGGTATAGTAGCCGCCAGCCGCCGATACGAGCTGCGGCCGCCATGCGCCGCGCCACCGCCGACACAGGATTATTATGATCGCCAATCACCCCGAACGAGAACAAATTCGCCTGGAAAATGTCCTTTCCGCGCTCGGCAACCCGCTGCGACTGGAGATCATCCGCACGCTGGCGGACGGCAGCGAGCAGAGCTGTAATGCGCTGCGTCAGGAAGAGGTGGCCAAGTCCACCATGACCCACCACTGGCGCGTCCTGCGCGACAGCGGTGTGATCTGGCAGCGGCCTCAGGGACGGGAGAATATGATTTCGCTGCGCCGGGAAGATCTGGACGCCCGTTTTCCCGGCCTGCTGGATACGCTGCTTAACGTGATGGTGCGGGAGGGATAAGTATTTACGCCGGGTAGCCACTGCGCCTGACCCGTCCTGCAAAGACCTGCCGTCAGCTTATATTCCCCAGACCCGGCAAGCGCTGCGCCGCCGGGCAAAAAACAGGTCCCGGTATCGAACAAGCGCAGACGAAAAAAAAGCCGGAGGTTTCCCTCCGGCTTTTCTCATTCACATCACGCTACGCCTTACGCCACGTCTTCGTACTGCGGCACCGGGTTGCGGAAGCTTTTGGTCACGCAGGCCAGATAGACCAGACCGATACCGGCCCAGATCAGGCCCAGAATCATCGAGCTCTCTTCCAGGTTGACCCACAGCGCGCCGACGGTCAGGGCGCCGCACATCGGCAGGAACAGATACTGGAAGTGGTCTTTCAGCGTCTTGTTACGTTTCTCACGGATCCAGAACTGCGAAATCACCGACAGGTTAACGAAGGTAAACGCCACCAGCGCACCAAAGTTAATCAGCGCCGTCGCCATCACCAGGTCAAAGTTAATCGCCAACAGGGCAATAGCACCGACCAGGATGATGTTCATCGCCGGAGTGCGCCAGGTCGGGTGGACGTAGCCGAAGAAGCTTTTCGGGAACACGCCGTCACGCCCCATCACGTACATCAGACGCGCCACGCCAGCGTGCGCCGCCATACCGGAAGCCAGTACGGTGATGGTGGAGAAGATCAGCGCGCCAACCTGGAAGGCTTTACCTGCCACGTAGAGCATAATTTCCGGCTGTGACGCATCCGGATCTTTAAAGCGCGAGATATCCGGGAAGTACAGCTGCAGGAAGTAGGTGGCAAAGATGAAGATCAGGCCGCCGATCAGCGCGGTCAGGAAGATCGCGCGCGGAATGACGCGCTCTGCATCTTTGGTCTCTTCAGACAGGTTGCTGATGCCGTCGAAGCCGGTAAACGAGAAGCACAGGATCGTCGCCCCGGTAATCATCGGGATCACGTGCGCGTCACCGGACCAGAACGGACGGCTGCTGGCCAGCGTACCGGCGCCTTCGCCTTCAAACACGCCATAAATCACCATGCCGAGGATCACGGCAATCAGCACCACCTGCAGCACCACGATCACGGTGTTGAAGTTGGCCACGGATTTAATGCTGCGCAGGTTAAAGGCGGTCATAAAGGCGACCAGCGCGATAACAAACACCCACGACGGAATCGAAGGCACCAGCGCTTCAAAATAGATTTTCGCCAGCAGAATGTTGATCATCGGCGCGAACAGGTAGTCGAGCAGCGAGGACCAACCCACCATAAAGCCAACGGTCGGGCTGATGGATTTCTGCGCATAGGTATACGCCGAGCCGGCGGACGGGTAACGACGTACCAGCTTGCCATAGCTCAGCGCAGTAAACAGGATAGCGATTAACGCAAAGGCGTAGGCCGTCGGCACGTGACCGTCGGTCATACCAGAGACGATACCAAACGTATCGAACAGCGTCATCGGCTGCATATAGGCCAGGCCCATCATTACAACCGGAACTAGCGTAAGTGTTTTACGTAATTCCACGCGAGAGGTATTTGGAGTAGCGTTATGCGACATAGTTATCCCCTTTTACGGTGAACGCCAGCGCGTAAGCAAAAAATTGCCCCATTTCTTTCTATTCCTCAGCGACAACGACTGTCGGTTTTTAGTAAATATCTATCCGGTACGAAGCCCGGCCTCTTGGTATTGAATGATGTGTCTTTCGACCAAAAAAATAACCGACACTTTAAAAAAAGCGTCGGCTAGTCTCTGGTTTTCAGGCCGCATATTTTGCAACAAATTCAACGGCGTTGACAAGATGTTATGAAGTTCATTGCGTAAGCATATTTTTTAACGTGCTAATATCTATACGGTTTCCATATGATAAATTGTAAAAATAGCACTATTTGCTAATAGCGTTTCCCGCCACCATTTGCCAGCCAAACCGCAGGTAGCGTCATTCCAGGCGATCCACGCGTGCTGACGAGGCGACTGCCCGCGCACGGTCAAGCTGACCAGTTCGCCGCTCTCCAGCAGCCCCTGCACCTGGTAACGCGGCAGGCAGCCCCACCCCAGTCCCATGCGCAGCAGCGCCAGCTGCGCCGTAACGTCACATACCGTCAGGGTCTCCTGATCGCCGAGCAGCGCCCCGCCCTCGCCGGTGGCGACCGCGCGGTAACGGCGCAGAGTTCGCCAGCTCAACGGGGCGCGACGCTCCGCCAGAGGATGCTGCGGGGAGACCACCAGCTCCAGATCCAGCTCGCCAAGGGGAAGATAATCATAGCCGCTCAGCGGCGGCGGCTCGCCGAGCGCCCCCAGCAGGAGATCGGCCTGCCCTTCAGTCAGCGGCCGCCAGTCCAGCAGCGAGGGGTTCAGCGTGAAGTGCAGCCGGGTCAGCGGCTGCTGTTGATAAAATGCGGCGATCAGCGGCGAGAGTTGCGCCACGGGAAAGGTGCTGTCCACCGCCAGGCGGAGGGTATGCTCCCACCCCTGCTGCAGCTTAACCGCCCGGATCTCCAGTTCGCGGGCGATATGCAGCACTTCCCGTCCTTTCTCCAGCAGCATCTGTCCGGTGGGGGTAAAGCGCGCGCGGTGACCGCTGCGGTCGAGCAGCTGAATATTGAGATCGCTTTCCAGCCGGTGAATGGTGTAGCTCAGCGCCGAGGGCGTTTTAAAGAGCCTTGCCGACGCCGCGGCAAAGCTCCCCTCTTTTTCCAGTGCGTCGAGGATCACGAGGACATCCAGCAGTGGTTTCATCGCTACCCCCTTACGGTATGCGAATCACCGCTGGCGCATCACTCCATCGGCATCACCAGCGGATCGGGGTACTGGTACTCAAATCCCAGCTCATTGCAGATTCGATTGCCATCCACAATCTTGCCCTGGCCGCCGTCCGGGCTGTCACTGAACACCGGCGGCGGCAGCCCCAGCTCGCGGGCCATCTGCGGATAAAAGAGGCCGCGCGCCGGATGGCGGGGCGCACATAGATTATAGATGTGCCCGCCCTTCGGAGCCTGCAGCAGCAGTTCGATGGCGGCCACCACATCCTGCAAATGCACCAGATTGACCACATGCTGGCCATCCGGCGCCGACTTGCCGGCGAAAAAACGTCCCGGATGACGGGACGGCCCCACCAGCCCGGCCAGGCGCAGAATATCCACCGACGTCCCCGGCAGGTTGTGCAGCCAGTCTTCCAGCTCCTTGAGCACCTGCCCGCTGGCGGTCTCCGGCAGTCGCGGGGAGTTCTCTTTCACCGTGCCGTTGACGTTGCCATACACCGAGGTGGAGCTGGTGAAGACGATCCGCGGAATATGGTACGCCAGCGCGGTATCGACGATCTCCTGCACCGCCTGCAGATAAAACCCTTCCCCCGCGCCGGTCCGCCGGGCCGGCAGCGTGATCACCAGCGCATCGACGTTCATCAGCGCGTCGAGGTCCTCGGTATCACAGACCAGCTGCGGCTCCAGGCGCAGCGGATAGCTGTCGATCCCGCACATCCGCGCCGCCTCCACGCCATCCTGCGTGGTTTTACTGCCGGTGACCTGCCAGCCTCGCGCCGTCAACGACAGCGCCAGCGGCATCCCCAGCCATCCCAAACCGACTATCGCGACCTTTTTCATCCCAGGCTCCTGACTCTTTCGCTGTGCTGATTACAGGCTACGCCAGCCAGCGGCAACTGACAATTTCTTCGCTCAATGTGAAATGAATTAATGATAGAAAAAAGCCCTTGCTTTCTGCGGCGGAAGTGGTTTAGGTTAAAGGACATCAAATGCATAGTCATTCACAGAGAATTTTATGAACCGCGTTCAATTTAAACACCACCATCATCACCATCATCCTGACTAGTCTTTCAGGCGATGTGTGCTGGAAGACATTTGGATCTTCCAGTGGTGCATGAACGCGCAGAGAGCCCCCGGAAGATTCACTTCCGGGGGCTTTTTTTTGGACCAAATTCGGACAGATTCAGACAGGTATTCAGAGGAAAAGAACAATGTTAGACAACACCCGTTTACGCATAGCTATTCAGAAATCAGGCCGTTTAAGCGAAGATTCACGCGAATTACTCAGCCGCTGCGGCATTAAAGTCAATTTGCACACCCAGCGTCTGATTGCGCTGGCGGAAAATATGCCAATCGACATTCTGCGCGTGCGTGATGACGATATCCCGGGCCTGGTGATGGACGGTGTTGTTGACCTCGGGATTATCGGCGAAAACGTGCTGGAAGAAGAGCTGCTCAGCCGCCGCGCCCAGGGCGAAGACCCGCGCTACTTCACCCTGCGTCGTCTGGACTTCGGCGGCTGCCGCCTGTCGCTGGCGACCCCGGTGGATGAAGCCTGGAACGGCCCGGCGGCGCTGGACGGCAAACGTATCGCCACCTCTTACCCGCACCTGCTGAAGCGCTACCTCGATCAAAAAGGTATCTCCTTTAAATCCTGTCTGCTGAACGGCTCCGTGGAAGTGGCGCCGCGCGCCGGCCTCGCCGACGCCATTTGCGACCTCGTCTCCACCGGCGCCACCCTGGAAGCCAACGGCCTGCGCGAAGTGGAAGTGATCTACCGCTCCAAAGCCTGCCTGATCCAGCGCGACGGCGAAATGGCCGACGCCAAACAGCAGCTGATTGACCGCCTGCTGACCCGTATTCAGGGGGTGATCCAGGCCCGCGAGTCGAAATACATCATGATGCACGCCCCGACCGAACGCCTTGAGGAAGTGGTTGCCCTGCTGCCGGGCGCCGAGCGTCCGACCATTCTGCCGCTGGCAGGCGACAAGCAGCGCGTGGCGATGCACATGGTCAGCAGCGAAACCCTGTTCTGGGAGACCATGGAAAAACTG
Organism: Klebsiella sp. K5-45; assembly: GCF_030128605.1. Lineage (NCBI taxonomy): Bacteria > Pseudomonadati > Pseudomonadota > Gammaproteobacteria > Enterobacterales > Enterobacteriaceae > Klebsiella > Klebsiella sp. K5-45. The sequence continues at coordinate 37,604 of NZ_JAKUZW010000019.1, forward strand.
AAGGCGCTGGGCGCCAGCTCCATTCTGGTGCTGCCGATTGAGAAGATGATGGAGTAATCGGCCAGCCGGTCACGGGACACACAGGGGAAAACAATCATGAGCTTCAACACAATCATCGACTGGAACGGCTGTAGCGCTGACCAACAGCGACAACTCTTAACGCGCCCGGCGATTTCCGCCTCCGACAGCATCAGTAAAACGGTGGCGGAGATCCTCGATAACGTCAAAGCCAACGGCGATGCGGCGCTGCGCGAATACAGCGCGAAGTTTGATAAAACCACCGTCGCCGCGCTGCAGGTGAGCGAGGCGGAGATCGCCGCCGCCGGCGAGCGCCTCAGCGACGAGCTGAAGCAGGCGATGGCGGTGGCGGTGCAAAACATCGAGACCTTCCACAACGCGCAAAAGCTGCAGGCGGTGGATGTCGAAACGCTGCCGGGGGTGCGCTGCCAGCAAGTGACCCGCCCTATCGCCTCCGTCGGGCTGTATATTCCGGGCGGCTCGGCGCCGCTGTTCTCCACGGTGCTGATGCTGGCGACGCCGGCGCGCATCGCCGGCTGTCAGCAGGTGGTGCTCTGCTCGCCGCCGCCTATCGCCGATGAGATCCTCTACGCCGCGCAGCTGTGCGGCGTGAAAACCATCTTTAACGTCGGCGGCGCGCAGGCCATCGCCGCCCTCGCCCTCGGTACCGAGTCGGTGCCGAAGGTGGATAAAATCTTTGGCCCGGGTAACGCTTACGTCACGGAGGCCAAACGCCAGGTCAGCCAGCGTCTGGACGGCGCGGCCATCGACATGCCGGCCGGCCCGTCGGAAGTGCTGGTGATCGCCGACAGCGGCGCCAACCCGGACTTTGTCGCCTCCGACCTGCTGTCGCAGGCGGAACACGGCCCGGACTCGCAGGTGATCCTCCTGACCCCCGACGCCGGGATGGGCAACCGCGTCGCCGAGGCCGTGGAGCGCCAGCTGGCCGCCCTGCCGCGCGCGGAAACCGCCCGCGTGGCGCTCTCCGCCAGCCGGATCATCGTGGCCCGCGACCTGGCGCAGTGCGTGGCCATCTCCAACCAGTACGGCCCGGAGCACCTGATCATTCAGACCCGCCAGGCCCGTGAGCTGGTGGATAGCATCACCAGCGCCGGCTCGGTTTTCCTTGGCGACTGGTCGCCGGAATCCGCGGGCGACTATGCCTCGGGCACCAACCACGTCCTGCCGACCTATGGCTATACCGCCACCTGCTCGAGCCTCGGCCTGGCCGACTTCCAGAAACGGATGACCGTGCAGGAGCTGTCGCGCGACGGCTTTGCCGCCCTCGCCTCGACGATTGAGATTCTGGCCGCCGCCGAGCGCCTTGACGCCCACAAAAACGCCGTAACGCTGCGCGTTGCCGCCCTGAAGGAGCAAGCATGAGCATTGAAGATTTAGCCCGCGCCAACGTTCGCGCGCTGACCCCGTATCAATCCGCTCGCCGCCTGGGCGGGAAAGGCGACGTCTGGCTGAACGCTAACGAATTCCCCACCGCCGTGGCCTTCCAGCTGACCGAGCAGACGCTGAACCGCTATCCGGAGCCGCAGCCGAAGGCGGTGATTGAGAGCTACGCCCGCTACGCCGAGGTTAAACCGGAGCAGGTGCTGGTCAGCCGCGGCGCCGACGAAGGCATTGAGCTGCTGATCCGCGCCTTCTGCGAGCCGGGCGAAGACGCCGTGCTCTACTGCCCGCCGACCTACGGCATGTACAGCGTCAGCGCCGAGACCATCGGCGTCGAGTGCCGCACCGTGCCAACGCTGGCCGACTGGCAGCTCGACCTGCCGGGCATCGAGGCGCAGCTGGACGGGGTGAAGGTGGTCTTCGTCTGCAGCCCGAACAACCCGACCGGGCAAATTATCGACCCGCAGTCGATGCGCGACCTGCTGGAGATGACCCGCGGCAAAGCTATCGTGGTGGCCGACGAAGCCTATATTGAATTCTGCCCGCAGGCGACGCTCGCCGGCTGGCTCAGCGACTACCCGCACCTGGTGGTGCTGCGCACGCTGTCCAAAGCCTTTGCCCTCGCCGGCCTTCGCTGCGGCTTCACCCTCGCCAATGCCGAGGTGATTAACGTGCTGCTGAAAGTGATCGCCCCGTACCCGCTCTCCACGCCGGTGGCCGATATCGCCGCCCAAGTCCTGAGCCCGGAGGGGATCGCCGCGATGCGTCAGCGCGTGGCGCAGATCCTCGACGAGCGCCGCTACCTGGTGGAACAGCTGCGCGGCATCGCCTGCGTGGAGCAGGTCTTCGATTCCGAAACCAACTACGTCCTGGCGCGGATAACCGCCTCCAGCGCAGTGTTTAAATCTTTGTGGGATCAGGGCATTATCTTACGTGACCAGAATAAACAACCTTCATTGAGCGGCTGTTTGCGTATCACTATCGGTACCCGTGCCGAGAGCCAGCGCGTGATTGACGCCTTGACTGCGGAGAATGTATGACCCAGAAGTATCTCTTTATTGACCGTGACGGCACCCTGATTTCCGAACCGCCGGTGGATTTCCAGGTGGACCGTTTCGACAAGCTGGCGTTTGAGCCGCAGGTGATCCCGGCGCTGCTGAAGCTGCAGCAGGGAGGCTATAAGCTGGTGATGATCACCAACCAGGATGGTCTGGGCACCGACAGCCTGCCGCAGGAGGCGTTTGATGGCCCGCACAACCTGATGATGCAGATCTTCGCCTCGCAGGGCGTTAACTTTGAAAAAGTGCTGATTTGTCCGCACTTCCCGGGCGACAACTGCGCCTGCCGCAAGCCGAAAACCCAGCTGGTGCTGCCGTGGCTGGAAGAGGGCGTACTGGATAAAGCCCACAGCTATGTGATTGGCGACAGGGCCACCGACCTTGAGCTGGCGGATAACATGGGGATTATCGGTCTGCGCTATGACCGCGAGACGCTGAACTGGCCGACCATCTGCGAGCAACTGACCCGCCGCGACCGCTATGCCCACGTCGAGCGCATCACCAAAGAGACCCAGGTGGATGTGAAAGTGTGGCTGGACCGCGAAGGCGGCAGCAAGATCCACACCGGCGTCGGCTTTTTTGACCATATGCTCGACCAAATCGCCACCCATGGCGGCTTCCGCATGGAGGTCAACGTCGGCGGCGATCTGTATATCGACGATCACCACACGGTGGAAGATACCGGCCTGGCCCTCGGCGAAGCCCTGAAGCTGGCGCTTGGCGACAAGCGCGGCATCAACCGTTTCGGCTTCGTGCTGCCGATGGACGAGTGTCTCGCCCGCTGCGCGCTGGATATCTCCGGCCGTCCGCACCTGGAGTATAAGGCGGACTTCACCTATCAGCGCGTCGGCGATCTGAGCACCGAGATGGTGGAACACTTCTTCCGCTCGCTCTCTTACACCATGGCGGTGACGCTGCACCTGAAAACCAAGGGCAAGAACGATCACCACCGCGTGGAGAGCCTGTTCAAAGCCTTTGGCCGTACGCTGCGCCAGGCGATCCGCGTCCAGGGCGATGCCCTGCCGTCTTCCAAAGGGGTGCTGTAATGAATGTGGTGATCCTTGATACCGGGTGCGCCAACCTCAATTCGGTGAAATCGGCGATTGGCCGCCACGGCTATGAGCCGGTGGTCAGCCGCGACCCGGAGGTGGTATTGCGTGCCGATAAACTGTTTCTTCCCGGCGTCGGCACCGCCCAGGCGGCGATGGACCAGCTGCGCGACCGCGAACTGATCGACCTGATCAAAGCCTGTACCCAGCCGGTGCTGGGGATTTGCCTGGGCATGCAGCTGCTCGGCAAGCGCAGTGAAGAGAACAACGGCGTCGATCTGCTGGGCATTATCGAGGAAGAGGTGCCGAAGATGACCGACTACGGCCTGCCGCTGCCGCACATGGGCTGGAACCGGGTGTATGCCAAAGCAGGCGATCGTCTGTTCCGCGGCATCGAAGAAGGGGCTTACTTCTACTTCGTGCACAGCTACGCCATGCCGGTCAACCCGTACACCATCGCCCAGTGCAATTACGGCGAGGCGTTCACCGCCGCGGTGCAGAAAGATAACTTCTTTGGCGTGCAGTTCCACCCGGAGCGCTCCGGGAGCGCCGGGGCGCAGCTGCTGAAAAACTTCCTGGAGATGTGATGATTATTCCTGCTTTAGATTTAATCGACGGCACCGTCGTTCGTCTCCACCAGGGCGATTATGGCCAGCAGCGCGACTATGGCAGCGATCCGCTGCCGCGCCTGCAGTCCTATGCCGCTCAGGGAGCGGAAGTCCTGCACCTGGTCGACCTGACCGGGGCGAAGGATCCGGCGAAGCGCCAGATCCCGCTGCTGAAATCACTGGTCGCCGGCGTTGACGTCCCGGTGCAGGTTGGCGGCGGCGTGCGGACCGAGGCGGATGTCGCGGCCCTGCTTGAAGCCGGCGTCGCCCGCGTGGTGGTCGGCTCCACCGCGGTGAAATCCCCGGAGGAAGTGAAAGGCTGGTTTAAACGCTTTGGCCCTGAGCGGCTGGTGCTGGCCCTCGACGTGCGTATCGACGCCGGCGGCAATAAGCAGGTGGCGGTCAGCGGCTGGCAGGAAAACTCCGGCGTGACCCTGGAGGAGCTGGTGGAGAGCTATCTGCCGGTCGGCCTGCAGCATGTGCTGTGCACCGATATCTCCCGCGACGGCACGCTGGCGGGCTCCAACGTCTCGCTGTACGAGGAAGTCTGCGCCCGCTACCCGCAGGTGGCGTTTCAGTCGTCCGGCGGCATCGGCGATCTCAATGATATTGCCGCCCTGCGCGGCACCGGGGTGCGCGGCGTGATTGTCGGTCGCGCGCTGCTGGAAGGCAAATTCAACGTAACGGAGGCCATTCAATGCTGGCAAAACGGATAATCCCCTGCCTCGACGTCCGCGACGGCCAGGTAGTGAAAGGCGTGCAGTTCCGTAATCACGAGATCATCGGCGATATCGTCCCGCTTGCTAAGCGCTATGCCGACGAAGGCGCCGACGAGCTGGTGTTCTATGATATCACCGCCTCCAGCGACGGCCGGGTGGTCGACAAGAGCTGGGTGTCGCGGGTGGCGGAAGTGATTGATATTCCTTTCTGCGTGGCGGGCGGGATCAAGTCGCTGGAAGACGCGGCGCAGATCCTCTCCTTCGGCGCCGATAAGATCTCGATTAACTCCCCTGCTCTTGCCGACCCGACGCTGATCACCCGCCTTGCAGACCGCTTTGGCGTGCAGTGCATCGTGGTGGGGATCGATACCTGGTTTGATGCACAGACCGGCAAGTATCACGTTAATCAGTACACCGGCGACGAGAGCCGCACCCGGGTGACGCAGTGGGAAACCCTCGACTGGGTGGAGGAAGTGCAGAAGCGCGGCGCGGGCGAGATCGTCCTCAATATGATGAACCAGGACGGGGTGCGCAACGGCTACGACCTGCAGCAGCTGGCGAAGGTCCGCGCGGTGTGCCATGTGCCGCTGATCGCCTCCGGCGGCGCAGGCACCATGGAACACTTCCTCGAAGCCTTCCGCGACGCCGACGTTGACGGCGCGCTGGCGGCCTCGGTATTCCACAAACAGATTATTAATATTGGCGAACTGAAAGCGTACCTGGCGGCACAGGGCGTGGAGATAAGGGTATGTTGACTGAACAGCTGGACTGGGAAAAAACGGACGGCATGATGCCGGCCATCGTGCAGCACGCCGTATCCGGCGAAGTGCTGATGCTGGGCTACATGAACAAGGACGCGCTGGAGAAAACCGAAGCCACCGGCAAGGTCACCTTTTACTCACGCACCAAACAACGGCTGTGGACCAAGGGTGAAACCTCGGGCAATGTCCTCAACGTGGTGAGCATCACACCGGACTGCGACAACGATACGCTGCTGGTGCTGGTGAACCCGATCGGGCCGACCTGCCACAAAGGCACCACCAGCTGCTTCGGCGACGCCGGCCACCAGTGGCTGTTCCTCTATCAGCTGGAGCAGCTGCTGGCCGAGCGTAAGCACGCCGACCCGGAGAGCTCCTACACGGCGAAGCTGTATGCCAGCGGCACCAAGCGCATCGCGCAGAAAGTGGGAGAAGAAGGCGTAGAGACCGCGCTGGCCGCCACGGTGAACGACCGCTTCGAGCTGAAGAATGAGGCGTCGGACCTGATGTATCACCTGCTGGTGCTGCTGCAGGACCAGGGGCTTTCATTACAAGATATTATTGCCAACCTTAAGAGTCGGCATAAATAATCTGCAGGATGAAAGAAAAAAGGCTGGAAGCTGAAAAGTTCAGCAACCGGCCTTTATATTTTCAGGTCGAATTTTTTAGCGATTCTTTTTAAATTCTGCAACCTTTTCAGCTAACAGTTTTTCACTGGCTTTTATTAACGATGTATATTGAGAGTTCTCAAAGCCCCATAATGTTGACTGTTGCTCTTCTGCGTATCCTACAAGGAAAGGTAATGTAGTCACGACGACCAGATCTTGAGCTGATTCAACATAGCGGTCAATAGTATTGGTTTCGGCATCAATATTTTTCTCATCCCACTGGCTAATAAGATCCATACCACGGCGAGAATAAATATTCATAACCATACTAGTCATTTTGTCAATGTAGATATACTCAATACCATCCATTACCTTAACATCCAGTACCTTCGTGTCCTCATGCAGATGTGCAATTATGCCAGCAAAAATATGCCATTTAGCCTCAGTACTCTGTAGATGGTTAATAATTTTATTTAATTTATTATCATAATCAACCGGGAAAATAACATCATCTTCACAGATAATCCCCATTTCCGCCTTACTGGCCAGCATGCCTGAAAGCATATATTTATAGCTCATGCCACAACCAATCCAACCAATGCGATAACGGATCCCCTCGAAAAATTGGAATCCATGGGATGGACTAGCGAAAAAAGCTTTCCGGCGGACGGGTGTTTCAGACAATGATAAACAAAGGCGTGGGACATCTCCAGTTTGAAATTGCTCAAATGAGAAAATACTTTTGTATTGTGAAAAATTGAGTTTATCAATCGACAGCAGATAACGTCGCAGATAATAATTATTTTTATTATCTACATTAGTAAAGTGCTTAATTTTTTCTTTTCTTTCGTTGTAATATTCTTTATCAGATAACAAATTCTGAATTTTCTCGACCATTGCCGGAATATCACCGATGGGGCAAAAATCGATCACATCCTGTAGGTCTTCATGCTCTACAATATCTGAACTGCTTTCACTCACTACAGGCGTCCCAAGCGAAATCGTTTCATATAGACGTGTGGTTTCAAGCAACGCATTTTCATAGTAATGAATGTTGACGACGACTTTCGCATTCTTAACCATTCTGGTGAGTTTATCACCGAAAACTTCCGAAGCGACAGTGACATTAAAATGCTTCTTCAATTCCTGAAGATAGGCCTTGCGGCGCTCACAGTTTGGATCGCCATAGAATAGAACATCTGCGTGTATATCACCTTTCTGATCATCCAGTACATAACCGTTATCTGCTAAATGGGCTGGGTAATCTGGAAAGCTGGAAATCGGCATATAAAACAATTTCTGATACGGAATGCCTTTATCCAGTAAATATTCAATATTTTTCAAGGAATAATCAAAAATAGCAACAGCATTATTGAGACGAGAAAAATACTCATCGGTAAACCATCTTGAGTTGACCGACTGCTCCATCTGGAAAGCAATGTAGTTACGGGGCAGTTGTTTGAACATTTGCGGACAAACTACAATGTGCATCTGCCCCATATCCTGCTCAACGGAATAAGCAGTACTGACATGGCCCTTAATTCCGCAATCAAGCAGATTCTTTTCAATCAAATGTGCAACGAATAGGGTATGCTGAGTAGCAAGAATTCTTACCGTCCCAGTATCGACAAATGGCGTAGCTGGTGAAGAGTCGATAGCAGCTCGGCTTAAAACACGTTTAAAACCATCAACCATCCCTGACCAGTTTCCTGACAATAGAAGACGAATAGCCGTTTTATATTTCGATTTTGAAAGAAGTCCACCCGATAAAATATAGCGAGAAAAAACATTATTACCGGAAGTCGTGTATTCCTTCATCATTGCTTTTATAGTGCTAAATTCACCTCGGGAAATCCTACCAGACATACGAACTGGCATGGTTAACTTCCATGACAGACTTCTGCGCATACGATCTACTTCATCTTGTTTGACTGCCAGGGCGGAAACTAATATCTCCCTGTCTTTTGCTGCCAAGTCTGCCGTTTGCTGGAGTTTGGTAATCGCTGCAGCTAATTTTTCGCGCTCAGTAACCTCGGCAGCAAGCTGCGTTTTCAAATCTTCAAGTTGTTTGTTATTCTCGGCTAATGAGTTTTCTAAAATGGTTCTCATGGTGATATCTTTGGAAATCGCTTCGTTTATTAATGTTGACAGCGTATGGCTGTTTTCTTCACGCTCATCCGGCATTTTAGAATAAAATTGCAGGTGTTTACGTACGATATCCAGTTCTGCTGGATGGTCCAACCTGAATCGCAAATATTTCAGATTAAATATAAGTTCAAAGGGCACCAGATAAGCAAACAGATAAAATGCCATGGCATTTACTCTGTTGGGACCTGAGGCCTCCTCAGCGACAAAAGCATAGGAACAATCACCGAGAATATTAGTCTTTTTCTCGCATAAAAGCGCCTCTAAGCCAACGCTTGAGTTAATAGTATAAATAGAATGACATTTTTGAATAAATTCGAGGCTGTTTGCCGATGCATCAATGCTAAATATGTCATCTCGTAAACGAAACAAACTCCCGGGATGCGCCCGAACTAATATATTCTCGAGAGCATGCTGTTGACGAACATAAGAAATTAGAGATATATTCGTAAAATCATGGCTGTAAGCAATGATATTGGAATCGTCTTCTACCTGTAACACAATCCCAGCAACTTGGTTTTCACTTGACGAAGGTAATGAGATTGCTTCAAGAAAATAACGATGCAAATCATTCATTGAGCACGTAATATCAATTTCCGTCTGGCAAGATTCATAGCGTGCCCGAGCCTCGGTATTACCATTAACGCCGGTGAAATCCAGATATGCTGTATTGCGATACATCGGTGCTCGCAATGGCCCGATCTCAAGGTGTATAACCTCTTTATTTAAAGCTCTTGCGACTTTTTCAAGCGATGGACAGTTGCAGATAGAGACAAAAGCATCAACACGTTGAATTATTTCCTTTGTAAGTAAAGAAAATAACTCATTTTCAAGCTCGGAAATAGATTCGGTTAAAAATGTGGTAAATGATTTTATGGGGTCATGATGATGTTGAGCCAACATGGTTTCATACAAAGCATGATCAAGATACAGATATTCATGTCTGGCAAGGCTTTGTTCATCAGGAATAGAATATCCTAAAGATGCCATCGAGGCAGCATCAAACTCCCAACGGGAATGTTGTGTTTCATCGTTTATTACTTCAACATAATCAGGACTTGTGATAAAAAGTATCTTTTCGTTAGAACAATGCAAATACTTTAAAAAAAGCCATAAATAAGGGGCCTTCACCCCTCTGAACGGATAAGGAGGAAGAAAAACAGCAAACATGTTTTACTCTCCATTTGTAATGATTTTTAACGGAGCATGAATGACCCCGCCTAGTTCTCTGGCCGACCAAAACTTTATTTTCATCATCGGGCGACGTTGATCAAGCTCCTCTCGAGCACCGTTGCCAACCATAGCGAGGCCGCAGTGTATTAGGTAATCGCCCGAATTTATAGGCAGCGTTGCTTTATAAACGATACGCTGACTACCTGGACGAAGTGTAATTGGCGAACCTGCGCCAATATTACTATCTCCCCAAATATCCCCTCCCTGAGCTTTGGATATGGAAAGGCCAAGAGCAACATCCTTAATCTCTTCGGTAGCTAATATGTTGAAATCAAATGTAACTTCTTCACCTGATTTGATGAGTGGTTTCTCTGTCAAAGTCGTACCATCTGATTTGTAGATGGTAAGGTTTTTAATAATAGCACGCGCAGTACCAAAACGTTTTTCCCCAATTTCTTCATTAGCAGTATGTAACTGAATGCTTTTGAGGTCTTCCAAACTGCAAGTTTCAGAAGAGCGGTTCTCTGCAAGTTTTGTAGGCTCTGGTTTATCGTTGGCCAGGATCATCCCTTTCTCATAGGCCAGAACTGCAGCGAGAACATCATTGGTATCACCGATTAGTTTTCCGTGTTCCATCACCAGGCAGCGATCAGCATACTCAAGGATGCTGCCTGTTGAATGAGTTACCATAATGATGGTTACACCTTTCGCACGTAATGCTTCCATCCGTTTATAGCATTTATACTGGAAGCCAATATCGCCAACAGCTAACGCTTCATCAACAATCAAAATTTCCGGTTCAACACATGCTTGAACGGCAAAGGCTAAACGGACATACATACCGCTAGAGTATGTTTTTACGGGTTGATCAATGAACTGGCCGATATCTGCAAACTCTTCAATTTCAGCAAACTTAGCCGCAATCTGCTCTTTGGTTAAACCTAATACCGAACCATTTAAATAAACGTTCTCACGACCGGTAAACTCCGGGTTGAACCCAGCACCTAATTCAAGTAATGCAGCAATACGCCCATTAACACGTACATCTCCAGCGGAGGGGGTTAGTGTGCCGCAGATAATCTGCAGCAAAGTCGACTTCCCGGCACCATTTCGTCCAATAATACCTACCGTTTCCCCTTTTTTGATACTGAAGGAAACGTCATCGAGGGCCCAAAACTCACGAAAATAGCAGTTTCGCTCTCTGCGGACCACCTGTTGAAGTTTCGGCACAAAAAACTGTTTTAGACGATCAGTTGGACGCGCATATATCTGATAACATTTACTCAGGTTTGTAACTTGAATGGCAATTTCATTAGAGGACATCAGCAAATCCCTTCCTGGTTTTCTGGAAGAAGGCAAAACCCATCCAGGCTATGACTAAGGCACCCAAAGAATATAAAAACAGACCGATAAAATTAGGCATACCACCCCAAATAAGGACCGTTCGGGCTTGTTCAATAATAAAGGTTAATGGATTGAGCATGATCCAGATATGATACTTTTCAGGCAAGGCGCTTATAGGGAAGAATACCGGTGATAAAAACATTAATACTGTAGTAATGATTACCGTAGTTTGACTTACATCTCTTAGGAATACGCCAAGTGATGCTAAGATCCACGAAATGCCAAGGCAAAAAATAATTAAAGGGAAAAAGACCACAGGTAAAAATACTATGGTCCAATGTAAATATCCATTAAAAATGAAAAACGCCATCAGTAACACACAAAGGCTGATACAAGTATGAAATAATGCCGCAAATAAAGAGATAACAGGCAGCGTTTCCAATGGAAATATAACTTTCTTCACATAGTTTGTATTTCCCAAAATAATCAACGGTGCTTTATTTACCACTTCACTTAAAAAACCATGAACTATCATTCCGACAAATAAAATTATAGCAAACTGTGTCCTACTTTCGTCCCCACCAGTTGACCATCTGGCTTTGAATACCACGGAGAAGACAAAAGTATATACTGTTAACATAAATAAAGGGTTCAGAAAAGACCAAAGCAGGCCCATCACAGAACCTTTATATCTTCCAACAACATCACGTTTAGCCATCTGCAGAATAATACTCCAGTGAGTGGCAATACTGCGCACCACTGCTAATGGTGATGATGAAAGTTTTTGATGAGGGTTTTTCATTTTAAACTCGTATTTTATGGCAAATAATATTAAATTATTTTTTTGGGAATTTCATATATGGCTTGCTTATTATACGCATGTCTTTTACGATCAAGAAACCATCCCCATTTATTAAAATAGGAGACTGCGGAGCGAATATGGTACCAAAGTAATAATTTGCTTTTATACGAACCTTTATTAAAGGCATGGACAATAGTTGTTCCAGGATAATAGTATATTTTGGTTAGCTGTAATGCTCGGCGACATAAATCTACATCTTCCAGATACATAAAGTATCGTTCATCAAAACCGTTAAGTTTTTGTAATAATACATTACTTAATAACATGAAACAGCCAGATACCGTTGGTGGGGAAAATATCTCATCATAGGCTGCATCTTTCAGTTCATATTTAACATCATACTTTATTGCAGTAACTGGAAAGAAACGTCTTAAAAAAAGATTACCGGGAGTAGGTAGTAGACGGCAACTATATTGTCTCTCACCATTTCTATATATTATTTGCGGGGAAACAAAACTATACTCATTTTCCCACGCAAACGAAACTAATTTATCAAGTGACTGCTTATCAAAGCTAATATCCGGATTACATATCAAGAAATAACCGTCAAAGTCTGCACTTGCTTTTATTGCAAGATTATGTCCAGCACCAAAACCACAGTTGTAAGGAGACTTGATATAGCTCACCTTAGGTTCATTCAATGATGCCGCCCACTGACAACCACCATTATCAACGAAGATTATTTTTTCAACGCTCTCTTCATGGCATAATGAGAGAAACGTATCTTTAATATCATCATAGGAATGATTAAATAATACAATAGAAGCGATAACTTTAGGCTTCATTGCTTTATAATTCATTAATCGATTACCTTTAGGATAAAAATTATTTTTTATTATTATTTTTGATAGTAACTTGTGATATCCATTATCGAACAAGAATATTTATACTTAAGCGTAGACTTCCGCAGTGGCCAGAGTATGTGCCCGCAGGTCTTTCTCCGACAGCGACAGCACGCAGTCGCTCAGCGCCGGCCAGTTAATCCCTATCTCCGGATCGTTCCAGATGATGCTCCGTTCTGACTGCGGCGCGTAGTAGTTCGTCGCCTTGTAGACAAACTGCACCGTGTCGCTCAGCGCCATAAACCCGTGGGCGAACCCTTCCGGG